>NZ_JAZQRL010000077.1:0-4636 GCF_045629565.1 Arcticibacter sp. | reverse complement strand
CTGTTGAAGGAAAATACGCGGTTTGTATTTTCAGGAGAGGGGAATATGCGGACTATAGAGCGCTTGACGAAGTTGACGGCTGTGGGGGAGGATGTCTCTTTTGCTGATGATAAGGAAGGTTTGTTCGGGATTCGTTTGTCGCGGGAGCTGGAGCATCGATCTGAGGAGCCCTGGATTTTTACGGATTCTTTGGGAAGGGTAAATAAGGAGGCGGCTGTTAATAACGAAGGTATTACCGGTGTTTATAGGAGCAGTGAGGGAAAGAAGGGCGATGATGTTTGGGGAACCAGAGGGAAGTGGGTAAGTGTGGATGGAACGATTGCGGAAGAATCTGTGTCGGTGGTGATACTGGATCATGAGGATAACCCTGGATATCCTACGTATTGGCATGCGAGAGGGTATGGGTTGTTTGCTGCGAATCCGCTGGGGCAGAAGGCGTTTAGTAAGGGAGAGATGGAGGTTAATTTGAAGGTTGCTAAGGGGGAGTCAGTGAGTTTCAGGTATAAAGTGCTGATTAACTCGGGTGGGGCATTGACGGAGGATGATAGAGTAAGGAGCGGGTTCAAATTGATTGATAAGTGAGAAAGAGTAAAAAGGAAATATTTAAACATGCGCCATTGAAGGGCTGAGGCTTAAGAAAAGGCGCTTAACTTATAGCAATGTGGTATTTGGAAGTTCTACCTGATAAAGGAAACTACCCGGCCACATCTTAGAAAGATCAACTGGCCGAAACCGAGTGGCGGCCGTTCGATGTACCTGATTTATTGCCAACCGAATTCAGATAAGAAGCTGATTAAGACAGCAGCTAAAGGTCAAAACATATTAGTTGCGAGAGATAATATTTAAGTATTCTTTTAATTTGGTTTTCAAAACCTAGAATCACCGATTAGGAAAGAAAGCCTATTTATCCCGAAATATATGTAATTTATTTAAAAGGTTTTTTTAACAAAAAAACCGTTCTGAACTTGCCTGTGTAAAAACTGAGCATGAAATCCTATCTAACCTCAACCTTCCTAACAGTTCTCTGCATGGTGGCAATATGTCCAGTATATGCTCAAGAGATAGACACCGTAAAATTACATCGAACAGAGCTTCTAAAAAGCCGTCTTGACGTGTCTCTTGCAATAGCAGAAAGAATTGATTCTGTAATGATCCAATATAAAAAGGAGATGAAAAAAGTGATTGCTGAACTCAATCTCGATGAGAAAACGAGAAGGGCGAGGATTGATCAACTTATTGACGTAAAGAACCGGATGCTTTCCACCTTTTTAACTCAGAACCAGTTGCGGAAAGTTGTACCAACAACTGAGAGGAGAGTGTTGGATGCCAGACATATTGAATGAGAACATAATAAATAGAAGTCAAGAATTTATGAACAGGGTCGTTTTCCTTATGATAGTATCGATGTCTTTAACAACAGCTTTAAAGGCACAGGAGAAGCAGTCGGACTTGAAAAATAAGCGGGCAAGTTATTTGAGCAAACAGATGTCGATAAGCTTAACCTCAGCGTACAGATTAGTAGAGATTTCCGATAAATATGTTGAGTCGTCGAATCGGATCTACCATGATAGTAGCTTAACGAGTGACCAAAAAGTTAAAAGACTCCAATTCTTACAACAGGAAAGAAATAACCAAATTGAAGCTATTTCAGCAACAGAAGGTAAGCTTGATAGTAAAGATAAACTTGCTCCTTTATTTGGGCTACCTGCGAAAAAGTAACTATAAACTTAAGAATCAAAATATACTAACATGCTTTCAAAGAACGTAAATATGGATGTCCATAAACCTAAAAGACAATTGTTAACCTTCCTTATCTTTTCTAATGTATTTCTTTCAGTAGCGGTTGTAGTATTCCTTGTTCTATTGGTGAGTAATGATGATAAAATAGCTTATGTCGAGTCTGCAAAATTATTGAATGAATACAAAGGAGCAGAAGTTGCCCGAAAGGAGTTTGATAAAAAAGCAGCAGAATGGAAAGGTAATATTGACACACTGGAAAGTGATGTGAGAGATGCAATGAAAAAATATGAAAAAGAGCTTTCGCAGATGACAACCCGCGAGCGGAAAATAAATCAGGAGCTTATCAACACAAAGCGTGCTCAGTTAGTGAATTATCAAAGAGCTATTTCTGAAAACGCAAAGCAGGAAAATGTAAAGGTCATGCAGAAAGTATTATCAACGGTTAATAGCTTTTTGCTTGATTACGGCAAAAAGAACGGATATAAAATGATTCTTATAGCGAACGAATCAGGTTCCATCGCCTATGCCCGCGAAGGTTTGGATGTTACTGCTGGTGTATTGGACGAATTAAACAAGGAATATCTGTCTTCTGTAAAATGAGATTCTGGTCCTCTTTTATCCTCTCGGTTATTTTGGCTTGTGCATTAGCTGCAGGAGGGTGTAGGCAGCATATCAAAACCAAGTCTGGCGTGCGCGAATATATCAGTAATAGAAGCAACCGGCTTGTCGGAGAGAAGGAATTCCCAGACGGTACGATCGTAAAATTACATTATCTACCATCGGCTTTGCTGGGTATAGATAACAAATCGTCGGATCGTTATTATTTTCTTCTCTCATTTTCCAGAGAGGGGCGTGAGCTTCTAAGCCAATTAGACGGAGATTCTTATAGTGAGATGGTCACGACCTTGTCTTTCAAAATGTTGTCCTTGATTTATGTAATACCCGATAGGGGAAAGGCTATTTCTATTGACGATTGCCTCTTTCAACAGACATTTGGGATGACAGGGGCTAATGAACTTCTGGTTGTTTTTAATCCTTCGAGCCTCAGGAACGTCAGTCGGTTCCAGATGAAAATTAAGGAATTCGGATTAATGTTAGGAGACATGAATTTTGAATTTGATCAAAGGGACATAAACGAACTAAATGACATTCTTGACAACAATTTAATAATTTCTGACCAATGACAAGGAGACGAACCGGGATAGCCCGAATCAAGAGATTCGTGGCGGTCTTTCTGCTGATCAGTTTACTTAACCAAGTTGCTGCTCCGACAGTGGCATGGGCTTTGACATCCGGACCTACATCTCCGGAAGCCACAAGCTTTGAACCAGTAGATACGACTGATATGGTTAACCTGGCAACAGGAGATTTGGTGTATACTATACCATTGCTAGAAGTTCCAGGGCCGGAGGGTGGGTATCCACTATCTCTATCTTACCACGCAGGAATCCAGCCAAACGAAGATGCGAGTTGGGTCGGGCTTGGATGGACGCTCAATCCAGGAGCGATTAACAGGAGTGTAAACGGATATCCTGACGACTGGTACGGTGCCGAATCCAGCAGGAGAGACTTCTGGGAAGGGGGAACGAGTACTGGTTCGAGAGTGGGGGTCAATGTGCCTATATTGGGGAATGCTGCTAGTTTATCGTTGGGGCTCTCGTTCTCAAATGATACCTACCAGGGGCGTGGTTTCGGATGGGATTTGGGGATTGCCGGAGGAATTCCAAATACGCCTTTTACTGCTGGCGTAGGAATAGGTATGTCTACAAGCGGAAAATTTCAAGGTCAGGCGTCTCTAGGAGGTAGAGCAGGTAATTTTTCTGCAGGATTAGGTATTACCACCTCAGGGGATACCTTCGCTTTTGGTAGTGCATCAGTAGGTCCTGGGGACAACAAAAGTGGATATGGAATTGGCTTAAATCTCTCGACAGATTTTGAAAGTATTAATGCAGGCTTTATGCTTACTTATAGTTCCAGTTCAATGGGAACGGATGCTAAAACCAGTTCTAAAGTCAGCACGAGTGCTTTAGCAGGCTTTTCAGCCTCCACCCAGAACTCGAGAGCCGGATCTCTTTCTACCAAAACAAGTTCGACGTCTATAAATCTTTTTGTGGCCTCGTATAGCCGAACAAAAATGAGATACTGGTCAAATGAAAGAGAAGAATCCTTCATGTATGGTTCACTGCATCCTAACTGGATGTCGTACATTGAAATTCCAGAAGAGAATGCGTATGATTCATATACGCTGCAAGACGAAGATAAAAGCATTATCGATGCTGCGGATCCCAATCAACAAATGGGGGGATCTTTTCCTGCCTATGACCTGTATCAGGTTACCGCGCAAGGTCTTGGCGGAACGATGAGGCCCTATCGCTTTAAGGGCGAAGCTTTACAACAAAACCGTTGGGAGAAAACTCGTCCTAACTCAATAACGCCAACAGTTAAGTATATAGCCAACAGTTCAGCAACTGCTTATCCTGATTTTCGATTTGAAAACGATTTTTCGAATAATTATATTCAAAGCTATCCTGATTTCCCAGCTGTAGGGTCAGAACTGATTTTTTATGACCCTCCAAGCAGCGGTCCGCAGTTCGACGATTCAGAGTGGATGAATGGTATTTCCGGGAACAAACTTGCAGGCTCTCGACACATCGATTATTTTGTTACGAACACAGATGGTACAGTGCCGGTTTACGGGAATAAACAATTTATTGCCCCTTTTGTTAATGGTGGACTTACCAGGCGCGCACATACCTCTCAGGCCAACCGGGCAACGCATATTGCAGGGTTTGCCATTACCAGTGAAACGGGAGTAACGTATCATTATAATTTGCCGGCCTATTCCTATGATGAGGAGATGTATCAGGAGCTAGTCAATAAGGCCGATGGACTAAAA
>NZ_JAZQRL010000076.1:0-10728 GCF_045629565.1 Arcticibacter sp. | reverse complement strand
CCTGAATTCATATTGTTAACCGGACGCGGCACCCTGCGAACCGCAGTATTACGATCGCCATTAATAAACAATTGCTCACTATCCTCCAGAGCTTGAAAGATATATACGTCATCTGCTGTTCTGGTAAGTTTTAGGTTATTTGCATAAGCTAATTTTTCAAGCGCAACATCAAAAGGAGCATCAGAAAAGAAAGCAGTAACAGGGTTATTTAGTAACAGCACCGGGACAACTACATTTTTTCCACTTAACTGAGTTATCTTTTTTGCTACGTTACCAAGAGTATCACTGTTGAGTTCGAGACTCAAGGTATTAGCTGACGCATTATACCTTGCTTTTACCTCCCGTTTAGGAATCACAGCGCGCGGCTGCAAAACCTTAGTGATCGACATAATGGATCCGGTCAGATTAATATCCAGCTGATACTCCCGCGCGAGGAACAACAACACGTTCAGCGCCGTTTCATTGGTAAAGTTGTTGTATATTTTAAAGTCCAGTTGCGGATCAACGTTGATATTCAGATTATTCGATTGAGCTAACGCACGTAAAAATTCCTGAGCAGATGCCCCTGACATAGAGAGCTGAACTTTCTGGTTCAAGCCTGGTAGTGTAACCGCAAGACTTCGCAGTCGTTCATCAATGACCCTAAGCCGCTCCTCTGCCGGAGCTTGTTGTCCGATAGCCCCTTGCAAAAAGCCAAGTAACAACACTAACTGAAAGCAAATGACTATCCCACTTCTTCTCATGCAAACATTCTCCTCAATAATTAAATAACAGTGGATAAATCTCATCGACAGACGTGTCACCTGCAGCAAACAATTCAAAGGCATTCTCAGCCAGCGTTCTGATACCGCGCACCCTTAACAGATCTTCCACATTCATATTTCCTTCCTTGATATTAGCGGCCAGTTCCTGATCAACAGGAACCACTTCATATACAGCCTTCCGGCCCCTATAGCCGGTATAATAGCACTCCGGACATCCCTTAGCGACATAATGCTTCTCAACAGGAAAGAACGGCTTAAACTGACGCGGAAAAATATCAGAGACTACTTTTGTCTCCTCTTTACAAAGCGGACAAAGTAGCCTCACCAGCCTTTGCGCAACGGTAGTGTTCAGGGTATTAGCAACCAAAAAACCAGGAATACCCATGTCCATTAACCTCGAAACGGTACCCCAGGCTGAGTTGGTGTGAATAGTCGATAGCACAAGGTGGCCTGTTAAAGCAGCGCGGATCGCCATATTGGCTGTTTCCGGATCACGGATCTCCCCCACCATGATAACGTCCGGGTCCTGTCGGAGAAAAGTACGGAGAGCAGAGGCGAATGTCAAACCGATACTCTCTCTCAGCGGTACCTGATTTATCCCCTCCAGCGTATACTCAACGGGGTCTTCTATCGTCAGAATGTTCCTTGTTTCTTTATTAAGTAATTTCAGCGTCGCGTATAATGTAGTTGTCTTTCCAGATCCAGTCGGGCCGCTGATCAGCAAAATCCCATTTGGCCGCTTTATTCCCTGCAAATAGTTTTGAAGATCAAAAGACGAGAGGCCGAGACTATTCAAGTCGATATCAGTGGCGCTATTATTCAAAAGTCTGAGTACTACCTTTTCTCCATGCAGAGTAGGCAAAACAGATACACGTATATCGAAGTCCTCATCTTTATGCCGATAATGAATACGGCCGTCCTGGGGCAATCGTTTCTCTGCAATATCAAGGTTAGCCATGATCTTCACCTTATTAACAAGTGCCGGATATTCAGTCTTTTCAAGCAAGTACCGCTCTACCATCATTCCGTCAATTCTTACCCGAACCCTGCACTTATTCTCATAAGCCTCCACATGAATATCGCTGCTCTTCAGGCCTCTAGCTTCACTAATTAAGCCATCCAGAAAATCTGTACCTGAAGTACTGAACGATGCTGCTTTTTTATCAGATCTTCCTTGCTCCCTGAAATAATAGGTTGATAACAGACGCGTAACTTCTTCCTCTGCTAACGGCTCCAGCTGAATTCTTTTACCCAGCATGATCTCAAGTTCAGCAGAGAGCTGGTATAAATCGGCATCCTGTCCACAGTACAGATCACAAGTATCTTCTGTTTCTGACGAAGGCAGAATCCTGTAGTGCCAAGCCTGTTCCCGGCTTAATAGATGTAAATTCTCTTTCGGTAAAGTAATCCCCTGAACACTCATCATTTTTCCAAATAAGAAAAAAACCACTCTGTTTTACTAAGATCCCAATCGGTCGCGCGCAGATTGGCAATCAGCACAACAGCAAGTATCATTGCTTGCAAGCCCGCTAATGGTATCTTCCAACTCCTTCTCTTTAGAGCAATTACAAACAGAGAAAACATTAATATTGATCCCAGACTTAGCATGTAAAAAAACAAGTAATTAATTGGAGGAAGATAACAGCCAAGACAAAGCAGGAACAGAATGTCCCCCCATCCGATATGTTCATGCGTTAAGTTAGTCCAGCGTTTATATTTAAAGCGGAAGTACACTGAAAGTAACAGAAACTGAACAGACAGGAAGGCCAGGTTCCAACTCGTATCGACCATCATGGTCAAGGAACTCACGCCAGACAACCGGTCAAGAATTAATAATATTGTCAGCACAGGATACATCCACCAGTAAACCGCCCGCCAGCGCATGTCCTGTGCAAATAATAGTAGCAGCCATACAATAAGTACTATCTTGATCAGCATTAGTCTGGCGTTACTTCCTTAAGATTCTTATCCTGATCAATCTCCCAAACATTAAAAGTTCCATTACCGTTGAAGTCGGCTACTGCGGTTGCCCTGGCCACGAACGCATTTGAGCTCGCCTGTACAACCTCAATCCGGTAATTTGCCCTTCCATCCTTGGCGTCTGAGCTTAATTTCTCTTGTATAAATCCGAGTTCACTTAGGTCATTTGTATATTTTGACTTCTCAAAAAAGTAGTTCTTTTCCAAAGTGTGCATATGCTCTAACTGCAATTTAGCCTCAGTACTTTTCGCCTTTGTAATTAATGGCATCAAATTTGGTAACGCCAAAAGCACCAGGATACCTATAATAACCAATACAATTAAAATTTCAGTTAATGTGTAGGCTTTAAATCTGCGCTCAATTAATTTTTCCTTATTCATAAAACACTTGATACAGAGATAAATGTAGCATCGAAAATGCATAACAAGAATCTCTTTATACCAACAAATTCATTTCGGGGACGAAACCATCAAAATCAAGGATTGGAATAGTAAAGACTGTTTGTCATAATTTCATCATAAAAATTATAAAATATATGAGAAATATCGAGCAACAAAATCTACATTTGTGTAGATCGAATACACAATTAACCAAACCCTATCAACTTATGATCAAATGCTACATATTCGGAGACGATTCTACTAAGCAACTAATAAGTTCACACCTTTCATCCCTATCTCCAATCTTTTATACAGGCATGTCGAATGATTACAGAACCACGTTCATAGACGTTGCACGCAACAAACCTGATGTGGTCTTGGTTGACGCAGAAATAGTTAATGCCACTATTTTTGATATGATTGCACTAAAAGAACTCTGCACAGTTATGACGCTTACTAATATCAAGCGCGAGGCGTTTATTCAGCAATCTAAAAAAGACCTGGAACTAGACGGAAGAGTAGAACCAGCTGTTCAGCAAATGCTTAGCGAAGCTGGTATTGCCTATTCTGACCGAGAAAAGAATGAAAAGGTAACTGATCGATGCGCAGAATCAGGTTCAGTCGTTATTAGGACTACTATGCGTGGTCTTTGTGGTGTTATTGAAGTTACCGTAAAGTTCGCGACCATTAGTTATATAAAGTCTGACAAGAACTATCTTAACATATACCTTGACGACGGTACACATTATCGAACTCATATGACGCTGAAAGCAATAAAAACCATATTGCCTACCCACTTTAACTTCGTTAATAAATCGTTCATTATAGACTATAACAAAATCACTTCGACAGAAGGCAATGATTTCATAACGCTGAACAATTATTCCAAAAATCGAATACCAGTGGGCGGTAGCCACAAATCCAAAATTGCAGAGTGGAAGAAAAGCAATAAATTCAGATCTTCATATCCGAGCTAAAATTTATTTAAACTTTAGCAGTTCCGGGCGACGGAAAACGTCGCCCGGAACTGCTAAATACCTTAGGGCAGTTGGCTTTTCTGATTCTCATAAAACCGCAACTGAAATCTTCCATTCGTGCAATAATAGTATGTTTGTTTAGCCCTCGAGTACTTAATTGGAGCCCCAAGTTCACGCATCTCATTGAGAAAGCCATAAAGCGTCCTTTCCGACATATTCAGTCGTTCCGCAAGTTGATTAGGTGTACCTGTAGACTTTATTCTGATTAAATAATCTAGTCTTTCGAGACGTTCAAATACCTCAGATAACATATGAAAGTGTTTAAGTTGAGAGTCATTTCATATCTTATTCCACCGTGTGACTAGTTATATCTAATACCGGTTAGAATTAATTGAGATAATATTCGCCATGAAAAACCTATAATGAAAATAATTTACATCAATACACGAAATTGAAGGACAAGTCTTTACTTTTCAAGGATTTGTTTGATAGCCAACTCCTGCTGCCTATTTTCCTCCTGAACCCTTTCATTTTCTTTCTTTAAAGCGATGATATGCAAAGTTAGTTCCTCAATTTTACGGAGTAAAATGGCATTCATCTCACCTAATGACACACCCTCTTCCTGTACTTCCCTTGCAGAGGGAACGCCAGGTAAATGCTTCTTCTCCTTAATGAACAGCTCCACTTCAGT
This sequence comes from Arcticibacter sp., assembly GCF_045629565.1. Taxonomy (GTDB): domain Bacteria; phylum Bacteroidota; class Bacteroidia; order Sphingobacteriales; family Sphingobacteriaceae; genus Arcticibacter. The sequence continues at coordinate 5,936 of NZ_JAZQRL010000076.1, read as the reverse complement.
TAAAGGTTGAAGATCGTACGTCTTCTCGAACACGTAGTCCGGCCAGTTTAGATTATCTACCTTGATTTCTCGAGCTCTGATCTTTCCGTTTACAGAAAGTCGGTCACTTGGTTCAGATGTACCAATTCCGACATATCCCCCATCCTGAGTAGACTTAATTACCATGGTTAAATCCGGATAGGTTCCAAAATGAGAAATATATTGGTGAGCGGTATAAAAATGAATATCAGATGCCCTCACATTGGGAGCCCATGTAAATGTACCTGGCCTATCGGTAAAAACAATCTCTGCACTAGCAGTCGATGATTTTACTGCATCCAGTGTGGAAAAAAAACTCAACGCAGGGAATCTGTAGGTCTCATTACTACCGAAGTAATTCCCACCCTTGATTTCAATCGACTTGTTGCTCTCCCCAGCACCAATAGTAATTTTACTTGTGGTTGGTGAAGTGCCTATTCCTAGGTTGCCCGATGCTGGAAGCGTATTTGTTTGGGCACAGAGTGTTGTTGATACGAATACCAGGCCGAACGCGGCTAAGGATAGCTTGCTTAGTGTTTTATCCATGACTATCTATTTTTCCAAATCTCAGTATGTAATAAAAAAGTGTTAATTAGTTTGTCTTCTTCAATTTATCTATTTCTTTTCGCTGTATGTCAAGCCTTTCGCTTTGTTCAATCACGTACAATGTCAGCTCCTCATTTTTTGAAGAAGCTTGATATTCATCTCTCCTAAGCTAATTCCATCAGACTTCATCATTTCAGCAGATGGAATCTCGGGAAGCGAAATTAGTTTCGATTCGTCAGGCGACAATACTTATTAGTTTGCCTTTTTCAGGTCATCGATCTCTGCCTGCAGCTAATCCAGTCGTTCATGCTATTGATCAGATAGCAGACGGTTGCCCCAGCAGCATTAGAACAGCTATCCTACCACTATATTATTACCGCTCTTTTCGAAAAGCCTCCAAGGTTCCGACTCTTTCTTTTAATGCCTGATTTTCTTCTTTCAAATTGATCATATACAAAGTCAGCTCTTCTATTTTTTTCAATAGTTTCACATTCATCTCGCCCAAATTTATTCCACTATCGTCGACCTCTCTAGCTGATGGCATGCCAGGAAGATGTTTATTCTGCTGAATAAAACCTTTGACTTCACCTAACGACGGTAAGTCATACCCCGGCGCAAAGACATAGTCAGGCCAGACGGATTGCATTTTCACTGTTACCGATTCAGCAATCACACTCCCTGCCACAGCCAACTTATATCCTTTTGGGTCAGAAACTCCGATTCCTACATCGCCATTACTCTTTATCCTAAGTTTTTCACTTAGCCGTGATTGATCTATACCGTCGCTTGTAAAGAAAGAAAGATCCATTGATTGGATCAAAGCATTATTTCCGAAATAACTATTTACTCGTTCCGCACGAATACGTGCACCAATTTGTTCTGGAACAACATCCCTCCAAGTATGAAAGTCAATATTATATCCTCCGGTTGTGGCTCCGGATGGTACATACATGTTTCCCGGATTCGCATTTCCTATTCGTATAGTGGATAAACTACCATCTAACGGCCCGTCGACGTGTAGGCGGCCAAGAGGATCTCCCGAGCCAATACCTACGTTGCCTGCTGAAGGAAAGGAATTTGACTGTGCGTAGCTGCTAAAGGTGCAAAAAGAAATCACTATGAATAGCAGTCGATTCTTGGAAAAGGCTTTTGGATTTGACATTTTACGATATATATTATTTGCTTTTGATGTCATAAGTTACACCTGAGAAATTCTGGTTCTGGCTCAAGGTCGGAGCCAAAGGAGTGGTGTTATACCCGCTGATGTAGGCATGAAAACTGGAGCCCGCCGGCACATGGAAACCCGGCAGAAGGGTGATGCTCCCGCCCGCACTTACAACAGGTTCAGCAGGATTATAGACATTCAGTGTTCTGTCCTGTGCTATAACCGTTGTCAGACATGCACCCAGCAGCATGATCAGGGAAGATAAAAAGACTCTCATACCTCTATAGCTTATTTCCAGAATAACTTAGAAGTCGAAGGTAAAGAGTTACACTGCAGCCAGATTGCAGTAAACTAAAACTTTGAAAAATCTGTTAAAAAACTAACCAGGTATGTCAGTTGGCGAGACCTTTCAAATGATAAAATGCCCACAAGAGAGTTCATGAAGCAAATCTCTCAATTGACGTCATCTGTGCTTTATAACGCTTTTCCCAGACACTCGCAGTTGATTCAGTTGACTCTCTAGTCCTTTTATTTTCTGATTCTGATCCCTAATCAGTTTAATTTGACTATCGGAGGTGAGGATCGTTACTTTAGCGTCGACTTTCCAGTGCAATGATCTTTTTATCCTGCTGACTAACAAGCTGCTTTAACTCTTCTACAGATTTATTCTGTTGGATAAGATATAGAGTAAGTTCTTCAATTTTCTGAAGCATGCTTGTAGTTAACTTACCAAGATCAGCCCCACTCTCTTCCATTTCGGCCGCAGACGCTATTTCAGGAAGATGCTTTCTATGACTGATATATTTTTCGAGCTCAGATATAGGCATCAACTTGTAATCCTTTTCAAATACAAAATCAGCACCACTTAGAGCTACTTTGATTTCCCTTGCTTTAATTGCGCCAGCCACATCAAGTTGATAGTTCAAATCTGGAGTAGATGTACCGATAAATACGGTTCCACCATTAGGATTTAATGCCAACGGATAATTAAGAGCAAGGTTTCCCCAGTTAGTTGCCTGCAACCAAGCATAAGTAGGTAAAACGTTCATTCCGAAATCAAGGACTTCTCCCCAGCCAAGACTATTTACATGCAGTCTCATTATTCCATTTTGGGAGGTACCACTTTTTGCGGGAACACCGGAATTCTGACCACTTTCCCTCGTATCTACGGTCAGTTTCAACGCAGGAGAACTTGTACCAATACCAACATTAGTATTTTGTGATGGCCCGTCCAAGGTTCCGTATACCTGCGCTTTAAGGACTGTAGTGAATAAAGGCAGAATAACGGAGCCAAAAAGAATCGCTTTTTTCATACTATATAATTAGTTTACTTTTCAATCCGTGAATCCTTTGCTTTTAACCTGACAAGATTCCAACTATACTTTTCGAATTCGTTTATTTTTTATTGCACGAAATATGTCACCTTGCGAGACTCTTCAAATAAGCAAAAATGCCCACAAGAGACTTTAATAATTTCAACCGTTCAATTCACATCATCTGTGTTTTATACCGCTTTCCCGAGATGCACCCAGTTGATCTCATGAAGCAATATCAATGACCGAGTAAAGTCTCCCTGATTATTGGTACCTAAGTCAATTACCCTATACCAGTTAGATCCAGTTACGGATTGGGCGTACGATTCCGAGATGAAAAAGATTAAGCACAGTATAAAAACATACTTCCAACTGTTTCTCTTAAGTTTCGTGTTCTTCATTAGCTAATAATTACAGTAAAGCTTAAACGAAGGTAGGAAGCTACACTGCAGCCTGACTGCAGTGTATAAACTATTTCAGAAACTTATGAGTCAAACTTTTCAAACGCTTCCCTCGGTCTTCCTGCTCGCTGTACCCGGGAGATTCCTGCTGCAAGTCTTGAATTAATTTTGACTTTCATACTAGCATGCAGGGTTATTTCTTCGTTCCGGTTGCTAAGCGTTTGCCGCTCTTAATCTTCTCTATCTCATCTGTCAGCCTACGGATCTGGCTCTCTTGTTTAAGGACTTTCTTGTTCTAATCGATAAGATATAATGTAAGCTCTTCAACTTTCTGAAGTAGTTTTATATTCATATCCCCAAGGTGAATACCATCGCTTTTCATCTGATCGGCCGGTGTAATGTCGGGAAGATGGTTATTCTTTGTAACAAATGCCTCGACGTCTTCCAACGGCTTCAATGTATAACCGTCCTTAAACACAAAATCTGCACCTGCACTTACTGATACTTTTACCTCACGGGAATGAATGTTTCCGGCCACAGGCAATTTAGCATCCGGGGAGGCTGTTCCAATGCCTACATAACCACTCTGACCACTAAGCACAAAGAGGGGCCCAATGCCGCGAACAGCAATTCCAAAATCGGAAGCAGTCGAGTTCGGAGAATCACTGGCCCTCGCCAGATCAACGTGAAAGCCCCAATTGGCTATATTTGCGCCAATAACAGTTCTGTTAAATACTCCGTTTCCCCTGCTGGTGAACTCTAAAGGTCTATCTGCAGAAATCTGAATGGAGTTTGAAGTTGTAGCATCTCTGCTCGTCACGCTATGTAAGGTTTCCTGCCCGTAAATAATCATTACTTTGAATAATAGGCATAGTACAATGGTGATTTTTCTCATATTTTAATTTTAAAGGTTCTAAGTATAGTTCTACCATGACAGTCCGCAAATCTATTAACCTAAACTGCAGTCTCCTTGCAGTATACATTTTTCAGAAACGTTCGATTTCTCCAATAATATATTAACTAGAGTAGTTGCTGTATATCCGCACCCGTCATAATAAATTGATTGAAAAAAGGAGGTGGATGTTTACCAGAAAGAATCTCCATGTTTTCGCTTTACTGCAGTCTCACTGCAGTGTAACGACCTATTTTCGTAATCTAAGGAAATATAGAGAGAATAAAGACTTCGTATATATGATCATCTGTTATGTAATTGGAAACAGGACAACTGTTGACGTCCTAACCTCTAACTTTACATTATCCGCTTTCGATGGAAAAGTCAGAGTAACCGACAACTTCAATGTCGCTAACAAAGAAATATTGAAATTAAAGCCTGACTTAGTTTTTGTCGATGTAAGTTTATTGTACGCTCATATAGCTGAAATAGCCCTCATTAAGCAGATTGCTGGCGTTATAATCGTCGCTGATGATCATCATGTAGACTTATTGCATGGCAGACATCTGGCTATTTATGACAATACCTTTTTACGCTATCAACCCATTGCAGAAAAAGGTATCAAGAAACACAGCGGATCGATGATGATAAAAGTCTCCAAAGGGCCATATAACAGCGTTGATGTCATTTTATCATTTAAAGATATCGTTTACATAGAATCTTCCGGAAATTACCTTAGTATCCATCTTGACAATAAACAACGTTACCTTATTAACATGACGCTAACATCTATTTCTTCAAAGCTTCCGGATAATTTTTTAAGAATTAACAACTCCTTCATAATTAACAGCGATAAGATCACAGCGATAAAAGGCAGAGAATATGTGATCCTAAAAGGAGATACCGATTTAAAGATTCCAATTGGAACGACATACCGAACGCGACTTACCAATTGGAAAAAAGAGAATTTCAACCATGGTTGGCAATAATATCACCAGAATGGTAAGTCCCCTATTAGTGTTTTTACCAGATATTAATATCAAGAGTAATTTTACCACCTTACCATTAATCTTAACATATACCGGAATTCAGACATTACTCTCAGCGTCATCCCAAATGAATCAGTTACAGAGGCGACGCGCCGTTATGGCCGCGATCTTTTCGCTGATCGGAATGATTGATCGTCTTCAGCCAGTCCATTACTTACCAATTCCACCGGTATAAAGTTCTATCTATAGTTTCAACTTCGACCTACAGTTGTAAGTGTCCCTAAAAATCAAACGGTTTAAAACTGGACAGAAATGCTTAGTTTTAAATAGGGAATGAAAAAGACACGGTTTACCGAAACACAGATTGTAAGAGCCCTCAAAGAGGGAGAAGAAGGCAGAAAAACAGAAGACATCTGCAGAGAACTAGAGATCAGCAAAGCGACTTTCTACAACTGGAAAAGTCGTTATGGCGGCATGGAAGCCTCTGATGTCAAACGGCTAAAAGAGCTTGAAGAAGAGAATGCCCGTCTTAAAAAGATGTTTGCCGACCTAAGCCTTAACCACGAAATCCTCAAAGATGTTATTTCAAAAAAAGGTTGGGGCTCCGGGAAC
>NZ_JAZQRL010000075.1:0-6147 GCF_045629565.1 Arcticibacter sp. | reverse complement strand
AGGTAAATTTCCCCATGGAATGTATGAGACAGTGCGTATTGCTTAAGTTCATCGAAAAACACAGCTGGTGAGCTGGTACTGTTTTTCTTGTAGTTATTCAGGAAGTTGGACAAACCTTTAAGTGTTTGTGTAGTGGCAAATGGCCAGATGGCACCGTCCCACTCACACCCGTGGCCTGACCCGCGGGTACGGAATGTTGGTTCTCTGCGCTCTGCGGTAGTTAAGCCCCAGGGTGCGTCGAAACCAGCTGTATCCGTTAGCTGGAGCCAGGCTTTTGAATATTCTTTTTTGTCGGGGACCAGATTGAAATACCAGGGAATGAAGCCTATGGCCTCACGGGGAGCCAGGGAGCCATCTACCTCCAGCTTGGCACTGAAGAACTTTCTGTTCTTGTCCCAAAGGCTGTCAAGCACCAGCTTTTTAATCGAGTTTGCCTTGCTGTTATAGACGTTCTTCAGACTGTCCTGGCCGAAAAGACCGGCCATTTTTGCAATGGCTACTGCATTTCCATACATGTAGCTGTTGATGGAGGGACGTCTGTTCTTCACCCTGCGGCCTCCGCTGACAGACTCTTCCATCGCGTCTTTAACATCGTACTGCCAAAACAGACCACTTTCAGCCTGTCTTTCCTGCTCCCAGATCCCGTAATCTTCTGTCAAAGCAGGCAGAATATGTTTCACATAGTTTTTGTTTTGATTAACCAGATACAGATTGTAAACAGCATCATCTACCCAGCTACTGAAGGCATGAAAACGTGGAGCCGCAAAGGTTTTATCTTTCAGCAACCAGAAATCCAGATACTGATTGATATATTCTGAATCATGAATCCACCTTGCTTCGTAAACCTGATGCCCCAAGGCGCTGCTGATAGCATTGTATTTCCCCGCATGTTTTACAGGTGTTATGAACTCTGTAAAAATGAAGCCTGCGGGAGTTTCTTTCAGATGCTTTCTGAAAGACCACCATCTGTAGTAATAGACTTTCTGCATCGCAGAGTCGGGGCATTCAAATAGAGGGACGTTCTTAGACAGCCACTCGAATGTTTGCGCATTGGGCACATAATTCTTAACATCTTCGCTGTCTAACGAGTTAAAATAGTTGGTATAATCCCGGAGTTGATCCGTGCTTAAGATCTGCGCTTTGCTCTGCGCTGACACGTCTTTCCCAAATAAGACTGCCAGCATAGCAAAACCGAAACATTTAAGCATTTTCTGCATCTTCATCTTCATATATGTGTGTAGTGTTTTTCTGACTTAAGCAGACTGCTGTTATTCAAATAACCAATCTATGTCTTTTTTATTACCCTTAACCCCTATTCCAGCATCATACAACCGCACCTGGTCATTCGCATCAACGAATCCGACAATTACGCATGCGCCTTTGGCAAGAGTAAGCTTATTCCGGCCTTTAGGGAAAGAGTAGGAATGAATATTTACCGGAGCAAAAGAGCTTGCCAGCAACGCGTTGGCAATCTTAATTTCTGACTGTCCGAAGTCATTCGCACTAACATCATGCTCCAAATCCGGAGGCGTTAATAAACCCGGAGATTTTTCATTATAAAAACCAACCAGCACCTTCACCGGCTGAGCCGAAGAAAACTCTATAGTTGTTCCGTTTTTTATCTGATCGCCTTTGGACAGTTTCAGCCCCTTTAGTCCTGCGATCTCAGAAGCAAACTCTTCGATCTTCAAAGTGGTATCTGAATAGACTTTGGCGTTCTTTTCAATAGTGAAATATTCGGGACGTTTATTGTGAACCGTAACCGGTACATTTCTGTATTTAACAACCTGTACGGCGCCCTTTCTATTTGATGGGTTTTTGAGCGAATCGATGCTTCTGCGGAAATGCTCAAGCTCTTTCTCATAGACAGGCAATACTTCGACCCAATGCTTATAGGTGGCATCTACACCGCGCAAAGGTATCTTGCGATGCTTAGTTTGCAAGCTGTTCGCATACAAATAAGTATCTTTCGTCAGGTCGGCCAGCTTGCGGTAATGCACAACGCTCTTTTCCAACAGCGGCAACGCACGTTCCAGGTCAGCGATATCGTCTGAATATTTATATCGAAGAATTGATAACGCCGCCTCTACCTTCGCGGAAAAGAAGGCCGCCAGTTCGTTATAGCTATAGACGTCATTTTTCAATCTTTCAAACTCGTCTTTGTTTTTGCTTACACTGCCAGAGGCTGCTTCTATTGCCTCTATGGCCTTTCTTCCATGAACAAGGACTTCCTTTGCGACGATGACAGGGGTTTCGCCGATATGCTTTTGCTTGTTCCACTCTTTCTCGGCATACTCAATGATCATCTCGCCTTCGGGAGCCTCCGACTCATAGAGCATGGTAAATAAATTATACCGGAATGGATTGATCAGCTGTGTCATCGTCATTCCAAGCGTAAGCGTCTGACGGTTTCCGTCAGTGATCCCATAACGGCGTAATAATTTAGGTGCTATTTCGCCGGTTTCCTCATACGCTTTGAGAATATTTTCAGCAGCCTTCGGAGTGGCGCCGAAAGTTCCGGCTAACTGGTCAGACCAGTATGTGATTTCTTTTGACCGGTCCCTACGGCTATTCCAGGCATAACGTGCCCATGCCTTATACCATATCTCATCTCTTTCTACCTGGAGCAGCCGTTCTTTTGTCTTATCAGCTGCATATGGCCAATCCCAGTAAGAAGCCTGTGGATAAACATGGATTGCATTAGACTCATATACGTCATGCATAGCCTGAACAGACTTCTGAATGAAATCGGCAGAGCCATAACGGAATGGTTCGAGGTTAGCCAGTATATGTACATTTTGAACGTGAACTGTTCCAATTCTGCTGAGATCACGGTGAAGTTGTGCCCATGAGCCGCGAGGTGTATAGGTGGTTAAGGCTTCTCCGTTGAATTTGGCCATCGTATACAGGTTCTTATAAATAGGCAATGACTCCTTCATCACGATATCAGCATCTGTATCATGCGCTCTCAGTACGATGGGTGGCTGGATGTTTGTACCTAAAGCTTTGAGTCCGTCTTTTACACCGGGAATAATCGTTTTGGTAAACCAATCGACATCATCCTGACCTCTGCCTTCCATCGCTTCTCCCAGAGTAACCAGCAAGCCGACATTCGGATATTTTTCCACAAACGCAGCTATAGATTTTTGAGTATAATCGGCTATGATCGGAATGATGGGCCGGTTCCGGTCCTGAGTAGCAAGACCATGCTTTTCTGCGAATGGCTTCGGGATGATAATATTATAGAACATCTGAATAACCCAAATTCCTCTTTTATCCGCTTCGGCCGTTAGGAAGCGGAAGACCTCTTCGTTCTTTTTGAACGTTTCTTCACTTACTTCAAGAGCATAGGGATACTCTTTCACTTTGACAAGTGACGAGAAAGGGTGTCCGTTCCACAAATATAAGGAATTGTATCTGTTCTCTACTAACATATCCAGATACTGGATCCAGAGTTGCTTGTCATAAAACCAGGGGAAATCTTCGGGTGTATAAGGATACTCATACATTCCTCTCCCCGGAAGTTCGGTTGGCTTCTGCAGACCGATAGCGGTACCCCGCAGTACCATTTCCGGATGATCGTTTAACGTGAAGTTTTCAGGTAGTTTACCGGTTGCTTTGATCTGATCAACAAGCTCAAGACATCCATAGAGTGCCCCTGTAACATCAGATCCAATAATAGTCGCCTTGTTGTTGGTAGTGGTTGTTATAGAAAAACCTTCTTTATGATTCAGGTTGCTAACTGTGGTTTTCGATTGTTTGAGGAGGGGTCCGGCCTGAGCTTCGTTCTTCTCGGCTATCTGTATGGTATTATTCCGTGATGAAAAGCTGTTTCGCGGCTGAACCTTTGCGTTGTAACCAGCCTTATTGAGTGCGTCGGCGAGTTTGTTCGCACCGAACTGAATGCGCTGATGCGCATCTTTTGATATCACAATGTCGATACTGCTCTTTTTGCCAGAAGAAGAGTTTGCTGCCGCAGATGCTCCATACAATACAAATACCGAACAACATAAATAAATAAAATACCTCATCTATAATTTGATCTTGTTTTTAATTAGGTTAACTGATCTTTCAGGTTACAATTATCAGTCTTCAAAATTAAAAGCAAGCATTGGTTGTTTCTTGTACAAAATTCCCAACATACTATAGCATGTTATCTTAGGCGCTAACAAAGCTGTGACAGAATACGCCCGCCGCTTTCCAGGTTTTTACCGGTTTTATGGTATAAATAAGCCTTTCACGCTTCCTTACCAAACCTTCTCAACATAATAAAATGTGACTTCAACGCAGATGCGAAAGTATAATTTTCAATATAGGGTATGTTAAATTCCTGAGCTGTCTGCTTTACAATTTTGCTGATAGGCCCGTAGTGAATATGGCAAATATTCGGAAACAGGTGATGTTCTATCTGACGGTTCAGTCCACCCAGAAAGAACGCAGCTACTTTACTGTGTGTGGCGAAGTTTGCCGTTGTCCGCATTTGGTGCTCTGCCCAGGCTTCTTCCAGGTTCCCGTCAGGATTGGGAGTTGGAAAATCAGTTCCTTCGACCACATGCGCTAACTGAAATATAAGTCCCATTGTGAGCCCTTCAGCAAGGTGCAAAGCGAGAAAGCCGATCAGGAATTGCCACCAGGTAATATCAAGAATGAGCAGCGGCAGGATGATATAAAGAAAGTAATATACCGCCTTATAAAAGAACAGGTTGAAGTACTCCTTCCTGGGATGATTCATCTCCTGCTCACCGATTTTGGATTGAAAGAACTTTTTATAGTCTTTACGGAAAACCCAGGACAATGATGCAAGACCATACAGAGGGAAAGCATACCAATGCTGATAGCGCTGAATTCGGTTAACGGGCTCTTCCTCCGAAATGCGTATGAGCCCCGGTGCCACCTCGATATCTTCGTCATGTCCGGGGATATTGGTATACGTGTGATGTACCACATTATGCGTTATGCTCCACACGTAAGGGTTAGCGCCTATGAAGTTAAAGACGTAGCTAAACAGTCTGTTTGTTCGCTTATCTGAAGAAAATGAACCGTGGATAGCGTCATGACAGATATTGAAACCGACAAATGCACTGAACATCCCGAGCAGAACAGACAGCATCAGCATCCACCCGGCAGAAACAACATTAGACAGGATAAAAACATACAATCCGACGAATCCGGTCAGGAAAAATAGGGTCTTTGCCCACATCGCTACGTTGGCGTTGCGGGAAATATTGGCTTCTCTAAAATATGCGTCTACACGTTTACGGGTGGTTGCCAAAAAAAGAGAGTTTGATGTATTCTTGAATCGTATTTTACTCATTTAGATCGGTGGGAGACACTACTAGTTTACAATCCAAATGTTGTGAATATTGGGTATTGAAATAAGTCTTGACTACTTACTTAGGTGGGAAATTCTGTTATTTAATTTTGTATACTCATATTAAACGCAGAAACCTGCACTTTGTTGTAGAAATACGTATTGATGGATTGAAGAAGTGAGTATTTCACGCAGAAAAAAAATTATAAGCCTATGAGACAAGGACTCAGCTTCTTCAGACTAATCTTTTTGCATAAAGCCATTGCACTTTTAATCCAACATCCTATATTTGCTCTCCTTAATGCCCGGGTGGCGAAATTGGTAAACGTTGCGGTCTCAGAAGCCGTTGGGAATTGTCCCTTGAGAGTTCGAGTCTCTCCTCGGGCACCTAGTATTAAGAAAAGTCCGGGTGGCGAAATTGGTAGACGCACCACCTTGAGGGCGTGGCGCCTGTACGGGTGTGTGAGTTCGAATCTCATCTCGGACACTTTTTAAAGATTCGAAAGAATCGCTAAAATAAAAACAGCTTTTACGGCATCGTAGAGGCTGTTTTTTCTTCCAGCAGTCGAGTTGTTTAGGTGCCTTTTATTCCAACATTATTCCAACATGGAAAATTTGAATAAAAGCATGAATACGTTTAGCGTTAAGCTTTGGGTAAACAAACAGCGTGTAAAGAAAAGCGGAAACGTTTCGCTTTACATCCAAATCATCGTAGACAAAAAACACGATGAGATTCCTTTAAATATTGAATGGCCGTTCGTCAGGATCGATCTTGAACGGGGTGAACTTCTTCCCAGGAAGAAGAATGATCCCGACGTACATGAATTTTCACTCAT
>NZ_JAZQRL010000074.1:0-7080 GCF_045629565.1 Arcticibacter sp. | reverse complement strand
GGAATGATCCACATTACACGTAATCATGGCAAGAGCTGGGAAAATATTACGCCACCGGGACTAGCAAAGCATTCGAGGATCAGCATAATAGACGCGTCCAGGCATAAGGCCGGAACAGCCTATGTGGCAGTAAAACGCTATCAGATGAACGACAGGGAGCCATATATTTTTAAAACGGATGACTATGGTAAAACATGGAAAAAGATAGTAAGCGGAATTCCCGCCGGCTCTTTTGTGCATGCGGTTAGAGAAGATATCACCAAGCCGGGTTTGCTTTACGCCGGGACAGAACACGGAATGATGGTTTCTTATGATGACGGCGAATATTGGAACCCCCTACAGCTAAATTTACCCAATACACAGGTTTCTGATATTGTAGTAACAGAAAAGGACATTGCGATTGCGACCCACGGAAGATCCATGTATATCCTGGACGATATTTCTCCAATAAGAGAGTTTGCGCCCGAAATCGCACAGAAACCCGTGCATCTGTTTAAGCCATATTATGCGGTCAGAAAGGTTCAGAATGCGGTTTTTGCGTACTATCTGAATAAAGACGCGGATAAGCTTAAAATAGAGATTCTTGATCCGGATGGCAAAGTAATACAATCATTCGATGGTGAAAAACCAAAGCAAAAGTCAGGCGAAGCAGATGGCGAAGCAGATGACGATGAGTTCGCCGTTCCGGCGGCGAAAGCACCAACTATGACGAAAGGTTTGAATGTATTCAATTGGGACCTTCGTTATCCAGGAGCTAAGGTTTTCAAAGGCATGATATTGTGGTCGGCAAGGCCTCAGAACGGGCCGATAGCGCCGCCGGGGCAATATCAGGTGCGGATCACCACTGCCGGAGAAACCTTGAGTCAGCCTTTCGAGATAAGAGTTGATCCCAGAATCAAAAATGTAACCGTTGCTGACCTTCAGGAGCAATTTAAGCTAGCCACAAAAATCCGCGACGAAACTTCGAAAGCGAACGAGGCTGTAATAAAGATCAGAAGCCTTAAAGAGAAGATGAAAAAAGCAGGATTTAACGATCCAGGCATTATTTCGAAGCTGAACGGAATTGAAGAGACCCTTTATCAGGTGAAAAACAAAAGTAATCAGGACCCGCTGAATTTCCCGATAAAATTAAATAACAAGATGGGAACCCTTCAGCGTATCGTAGAAAGTGGTGAAGCCAAACCTACGGACGATTCCTACAAAGTTTTCGACGAACTTTCCTCGGAAATTAACAAACAGGTTGAAGATCTGAATAATCTGATGAAAACTAAGACGATCAAAAAGTTTGCTTCAGGCCTGACCATCTGAAAACCCCCGATCCTGAAAATCAAATCTGACGCCTGGTAAAGAGATAGCTCATTGAGTAGTCTCTTTACCAGGCGCAGGAAACTCATTTATATCGTCTCACCTAGATTCTCTTACATGACACATGATGTTGTATTAGTAATTGGTGCCAATGGCCAGATCGGAAACGCCTTGTTGCCGCAGCTGCAAAAAAATTATGGAGCAGATTACGTAGTTGCCGCAGATATAGTTCCCTTCAAAACAAACGGAATCGTTGAAATAATGGATGCTACAAATGGAGAATCGCTGGCCAGCATCATCAAGAAATATAAGGTCACGCAAATCTATCACCTGGTAGCAATATTGTCTGCTAAAGGCGAATTGGATCCGATCTCGGCATGGAATATCAACATGACGTCCATGTTGAATGTATTCGAGGCCGCACGCGCCAATGGTGTAAAAAAAATCTTTATGCCCAGTTCCATAGCTGTTTTCGGCGAATCTGCTCCCGCGCTGAAAGCTCCGCAGTCAGCATATCTCGATCCGTCCACAGTATACGGCGTTAGTAAGGCAGCTGCAGAAAATTGGAATAACTATTATTTCAAAAAGTATAAGCTGGATATCCGTTCGATCAGATATCCCGGTGTTGTTAGCTACCAGTCAATGCCCGGAGGCGGTACCACTGATTATGCGGTAGAAATATATCATAAAGCCGTATTGAAAGAAGCATACACGTGCTTTCTGCAACCAGACTCAGAGCTTCCCATGATTTATATTGACGATGTCGTGAGGGGTACTATTGAGCTCATGGAGGCCGATGCCAGCCTGATAAAAACAAGAACATCATATAATTTGGCCGGAATGAGTTTTACACCCGCCCAGGTCGCTGCCTCGATTTTAAAATATTATCCTGATTTCAAGATCAGCTATTTGCCTGATTACAGACAGGAAATAGCTGATTCCTGGCCGAAATCAATTGATGACTCAGAGGCCGCACGCCAATGGGGATGGAAGTCGCATTTCGACCTTGATAAAATGACCTTTGCCATGCTGACGCAGCTGACAGCAAGGTATCGTTCTAGAGAGTCGAAACTTCCAGGCTGACTTCAGCCATAAAGGCGCTGATGTCAGACAGCACGAGTGAGCACCAGCAGAGTAACGTCTTCAGGTTGAATGCATGAGTGTGTTTAATTTCTTTAAGAACGAACGTGCTGTTTGATGTTCCGATATTGTCGATTTTCGATAATTTGTACTTAACGAAATCATGGTACTCATCTAAACTGCCAACATTTATCTTCAGCAAGAAATCAACCTGTCCCGCCATGTGGTAACATTCCTGAACTTCATCCAGACTCTGAATTTCACGCTCGAACTTTTCTATGAAAGCTTCATTATGATATCGCATAGAGACTTGGCATAGGGTCGTTATAGGTTGTTGCAGTAGATTTTTATTTAAGATAGCTACATATTGTTTGATGTAATTCAACGATTCAAGCCGCTTGATGCGTTCATACACCGGAGATACCGTCAGATTCAAAATAGACGCCAGTTCCTTGGTGGTTATTTTCGCGTTTTCCTGAAGATGTTTTAGGATAGTCTTATCAATTTCGTCTAAATTCTCCATGTTAAGTTTGCTCAAAGTGATCGGTCGTTAAATAATAGATTAATTACCTTAAATGTATTAATTTTCAGCAATGTATACTGCAATATTTGTATTCATAAGCTTAAAATACTGAATAGATTTAAAATATCCGTTCAATCTGTTTGTTTATTGTCTCTTATCTTTATTTTTTATTGAATATTTTCTGATTTATAGATAAATATTTGTTTTAGAAAAGGAATAAATGGGGTAAATCGCATCAGTTGCAGTAAAAAATAGCGTTATGGAACAGTGGTTTGACTGTAATCTCATAAATAGTTAGTTTTGACAGGTCCTGATGAGGTAAAGTGCAAACGAAGTTGGTAAGATCAGACATATAACGGTATGAAATTAACGGTACTCAATAGGAAAGTTCATTCATGGGGATCAATTATTATCGCTCTTCCCTTGCTGATTGTACTAAGCAGCGGAATACTTTTATTGCTAAAAAAGGATATTAGCTGGATACAGCCGCCTACTAAAAAAGGGTTGGATACAGTGCCTTCGATCAGTTTCGATCAACTCCTTAAGTCAGTAAGTTTGGTGAGCGAAGCAGAGGTAGTGACCTGGAAAGATATAAAGAGGGTGGATATACAACCATCTAAAGGCATTGCTAAAGTAGCCGTTGCAAACGGTTATGAAGTGCAGCTGGATACGAAAACGTCTGCAGTTTTGCATGTAGCATATCGTAGGTCAGACATCATTGAAGCTTTGCATGACGGAACATTTTTCCATGATAAGGTAAAATACCTCGTAAGCCTGCCTACAGGGATTATCCTGTTTGCGTTGCTCATCACTGGAGTCGTATTGTTCTTTCAACCCCACTATGTAAAGTATAAACGGCGGAGAAGGGTGTTTCGTTAGTCGCGGTGAAAATTTAAGAGCTTGTTGCATTCCATGTAAACTGGGGCTAAAACCGCCGTATGCCACTGGTATGCCCTGATTTTTCGAGTAATAAACACTTACAGAGCAATATGGTGAAAGACAACAAAGTAATCAAAGCAGTGCTTTTAGGCTTATTAGCAAATTTTTTTCTTTCTGCCGGCTTAATTGTGAATAGTTTGATGGCTTCAAATGGCAGCCATTGGGCCTGGACAGCTTCTTTGCGGTATCTCCTTCTATTGCCAATGCTTTTGATAATCGTTGTGGCGCGCAAACAAGCGAAACCCCTGGCGCGTATCTTTAGAAGCCATGGCAATATGTTTATTATCTGGGGAAACGTTAGTTTCGGTATATTCTACGGATTCCTGACTTACGCTTCTCTTTTCGGACCCGGTTGGTTGGTTGCAGCCGGTTTTGAAACCACCATTCTCGCCGGCTTGCTACTGTCGCCCATCATATATAAAGATCACAGGGCTAAAATCCCGGCTAACGCTTTCATTCTTTCCTCGGTGCTTGTTGTCTGTATAGCTATCATGCAAATCGACAGAATCAGGTTCATAAGTGATGGCAGGGGAGTGGGTTTAAGCCTCATTTTCTCCTTAATAGCGGCATTTTTATGGCCCTTGGGGAACAGGAAGCTTATGTTGACGATGGAGTTTAAAAATATACAACTGAATTCCCTTCAGCGGGTTTTAGGAATGACGGTAGGTAGCCTGCCTTCACTGATCGTATTAGCTATGTTCGGATTCCTCGAAAGCGGGCTGCCGGGCAAGTATCAACTGATCACTTCGTTGTTTGCCGCTTTATTATCGGGTGTGCTGGGGAGTGTCTTGTTTTATAGAGCCATACAGCTCGTTAAAAACAATCCTGTGGCCCTTGCGACGGTTGAGGCAACACAGGTGACCACCATCTTTTTTACGCTTCTGGCGGAAGTGCTTTTCAAGGGTATGGAGTGGCCAGGGTCTGTTGGGTTGCTGGGATGCGTTTTGATGATCGCGTGCCTAACGTGTTATTCATTCTATTCGATAAAAAAGACAAATCACAATAACAAAGAATGAGGTGACTGGATGTGCCAAAAAAAGATAGGCCGCATCTGTTAATGCTGGAGCAAGGGGGTTACTATAAATAGCCGTTTGAGCTCTCCCATAGAGCTATTTTGGTAAACAATCGTATTTATTTACTGTTGATAGTTGTAATTTACTAGCAACTAACTATTTATGAAAGCATGGATAAAAGCCCTGTCCATTGTTGCCGTGTCCACCGGATTGGTGTACAGCTGCAGTGATGATGACGACTTCTGGAGTTCCATTATCCCCGAAACGGAGGATGAAGCCACATCCGCAGAGATCAAAGGATATGTGTTCAGGCCGGCATTGGCTCCGGCTTCCGATGCCAATATCGCGCAACTGAAAGTTCCCGAAGGCTTCGCGCTGAATAAGTTTGCGGGTGATCTGGGAAAGCCGAGGATCCTGGCCGTCAGCAGTAGCGGAAATGTCTACGCTTCCGACCGGGAGGCAGGCACCGTGATGATGTTGAAGGACCAGAATGGCGACGGCGTATCCGAATCAAAGACCACAGTAGCCAATATTAAGCAAGCCCACGGTCTGGCCATCCAGGGGTCAAAGATGTATATAGCAGCGGTCCGGGAAGTCTATGTAGCCGACATCAACAGCGATGGCACGCTGAGTGGCCCGCGCATGATCATCAGCGATCTTCCCGACGGCGGACAACACCCGAACCGGACATTGGCTATCGGTCCCGACGGCCTCCTTTACATCTCTGTCGGCAGCACCTGCAACTCCTGTCCCGAGCCCAATAAAATGAATGCGACGATGGTACGCAGCAACCCCGACGGAACGAATAAGAAGGTATTTGCCAAAGGACTCCGGAATACCATAGGATTTGGATGGCATCCCGAAACCTCAGAATTCTGGGGTATGGATCATGGCATTGACTGGCTGGGAGATGAAGAGCAAGTCGAAGAGCTGAACCTGATCAAGGAAAATGGCAACTATGGCTGGCCCTACATTCACGGAGAAGGCAAGTACAATCCGAGCGATCGTCCGGAAGGAGATACTACTTACAGCCAGTACTCCAAATTAACAACCTTCCCCTCGCTAACCTATCAGGCACATGCCGCCCCGATGCAGATGGCGTTCTATAACGGCAATGCTTTTCCGGCCGAATACAGAAACGATGCGTTCGTTGCTATGAGGGGATCATGGAACAGGAGTGTGCCAGCCGGGTACAAGGTGGTGCGCTTACGCTTCGAGAACGGAAAGCCCGTGCGGTTTGAAGATTTCCTGACCGGTTTTCTGATCAACGACAACAGAGCGCATTTCGGAAGGCTGGTCGGTGTTGCGGTACACACTGATGGGTCACTTCTGGTGTCGGATGATACGAATGGAGTTATTTACAGGGTTTCGAGGAGGTAGGGACTGTGACTGGTTCGTGAAGCAGTACGAAATACTAGACAAAGAATATTTCAGGCGCCCTGAATATCTTTTTGCAAACCACAGACTAGCGACAATACTCAAAATGGCAATCCAAACCAACAAAATTACCATTAATGACTTATCTGGAACCGATGAGCAGTTAATAGAGCAGCTTTGGCAAAAGGGTTTTGAGACCGAGCTTAATAATATTTCGAAATTAGATGGGTTCCAATCTTTTGATAAAGAAGAGGCCGCTAGGAAATTAAAGGCTCGCAAAATCACCGGTTAGTATACTTCATCGATCCTTTAATATATGCAAATCAACTCAGCCTGAAAAATACTACTTTCCGGAAAACTTTCGATTTAGTTCTATATACAGCCCATAACATGCACCCTTCATCCCGAGATAAGTCCGACTGTACCCTGTTAAAGCCGGACTTATCACTTCTTTTCATCCCCGCCGATAGCCTGGCATATAAAGAATCTCTAAGCTGAAGATCTTGTGATTCTTAGTGCAAAATGCGCTCAAATCGAGAAGATTTTGGAAAGAATCGCGGAAAAATCGTCACCAGCCTTTCTGCTGCTCTACCTTGTTCTGAAAAGAGAAACAGCGTTATGGCAAAAGTAGACAACAAAGGCAGGGTACGGGGCACGGCAGGTCCCGTCGTTTATCGCGGGTACCGCGATATGAACATCATTCAGGGGAAACCCCGCACATTCAAGCAGACCAGCGCCAGCATCCGTGCCTCCACGGAGTTTGGTCTTTCCAGTACCACGCCGGCGGTGATCCGCCAGGCTTTTGAGCCGGCCTATGTGCACCGTGACGGGGCGGCGGCAGCC
>NZ_JAZQRL010000073.1:0-15586 GCF_045629565.1 Arcticibacter sp. | reverse complement strand
CAGGGATGTGGAGCTGCGCAAATACGGACAGCTGGAGGCGCAGGAGATCCGCTTTGTCGCCCGGGCTGAAGCAGACCAGCTCCTGATGCTGAGCGTATCGCTGCTGGCTTATGCTGAAACACGGATGGAGGAGGGTTATGTGCTGCTGAATAACAAGGAATTCAGTCCGTGTGCGATAATCGCCGCTTATGCGGCTGAAGAAGCGGGGGAGTACCCTTCGGGACCGGTGAATATGGAACTTAACGACAAACAGCAAACACGGGCAGTAGCCATCAGTATGATGTGTTATGAGGGTAACAGGCTGCTGCGAGATCTGGAACGAAGCATAGGGCGCAAAACAGCTGTAGCAAAGAAGCAAACAAGGCGTGAAGGCGATGTTAATCACATTGAGGTCGGGAAAAGGGTATCGTTCTCTAAAGCTGCAAAGTAGCTCCGATGCTTGATTTATAGCTTGATAGCTGAAAGTATAAAGGAAAAGGCAAGGCCAGACAAGGTTTGCTTCATGGTCGTGATTAGAATTCTTTTTATTACTTTCAGGGAAAAAAGCTCTTGAGAAATCCGTCAATCGTCCTTTTTATTCTGATGCTCATAATTGCCGCCTGTCAGAAAAGGAGCGCTGAAGTGAAGATTGTTAAGACAGATGAATATAAGAAAGCAGAGAGTTTTTTATCCCTACAGAAAGACTCCGCATTTTACTACTTCAATAAGATTGCGACGACCTCCAAAGACAGCTTAGAGCGTGCACTTTCTTATAATAATATGGCCGCTATTACAGCAGAAGCCGGAGACTACTTTGGCAGTCAGGAAATCTTATTGAGATCGCTTGCGTATTTGGATGAGAAAAACCCTAAACATTGGGGTTGTCTTGCTTCAAACTATAATGACCTTGGATTGGCCGCTATGAACCTGAAAGAATACAAGGCTGCCTTGCCATATTATGATGCCGCGTTAAAGTTTTCGGGTCGCCGCGCATTTCAGTTAGTTATTTTGAATAACAAGGCACTTACATACCAAAGAAGTGGAAACTACCTTGAAGCCTTGAAAATATATAAGAAAGTACTTTCAGAGTCGAAGAGAGGAGGAACGGAATATGCCCGTACTTTGTCGAACAAAGCGAGGGCACAGTGGCTTCTGCAGCCAGGATATCACGCTGCTCCAGAATTGCTAACAGCGCTGAAGATTCGGATTAAGAAGGATGATCTATGGGGCCAAAACGCCAGCTATTCACATCTGACAGATTATTACAAGTCGTATAAACCTGATTCAGCACTGTTCTATGCCAAGCTAAGATACCATATAGCCCGAAAATTAAACAGCCCCGTGGATCGGATTCCTGCATTACGTGAGCTTATTAAGCTTAGTCCGCCTCATGCAGCTCAACAATATTTTTCCGAATACCAACACCTAAACGACAGTATACAAATTACGCGTAGTGCAGCTAAAAACCAGTTTGCTTTAATACGATACGAAGCAGAAAAAGCGAAGGCTGATAATCTCGAGTTACAAAAAGAGGTCACAGAAAAAAAGTATAGGATTGTCCGACAGAATATTGTGCTTTACACAATTCTCTCGTTTTTTGTGGCTACAGTCATTATGGCGATCCTCTGGTATCGAAAGAGAAGACAGCGTCTAGAAATGGAAAGCGAGAACCGGCTCCGCGAAATGCAGCTTCAAACGTCTAAGAGAGTGCACGACGTAGTTGCTAACGGGTTGTATCGTATCATGACCGAATTAGAACACAATGATCATTTGGCGAGAGAGCAGCTGCTGGATAAGATCGACGTGTTATATGAGCAGTCCCGCGACATCTCATATGAAAAGTCACCAATTCATCTGAATCATTTCCAGGATAGGGTAGCTGAGCTGCTTAAGTCTTTTGCTAGCCAAGATACCAGAGTACTTGTAGCCGGAAACAGCAATGAGCTGTGGGGCGGCGTGGGTATTCGGATTCTTAATGAGTTAGAACATATTCTTCAGGAATTGATGGTTAACATGACCAAGCATAGTCATGCAAGGACAGTTGTTGTCAGATTCGAGCAACAGAAGCAGCATATAGTCATCATTTATACCGACGATGGCAAGGGCCTTCCTTCGAATCTCCAGTATGGGAACGGACTTGTTAATACGGAAAACCGTATAAAAGATCTAAATGGTTCCATTAGCTTTGGTGATAACAAAGGACAAGGGCTTAAGGTCCAGATTTTAGTTCCAATTTAACAGGAATAACATGCTGAAAAATATCCTCATTGCTGAAGACCACCAGAGTATAAATATATCCGTTCAGAAGACGCTGAGTGACCTGGGTGCAACAAATGTGGCTCATGTATATTATTGCGACGATGCACTTAAAATGATTCGAAAAAGCCCTTTTGGTGAGCCGTTTAACCTTTTAATTACGGACATATATTTTGATGATGACAGCAATAAGCAGGCGATACCAGACGGCATAGAACTTATTAAAGCAGCTAAGCAGATATTACCAGAATTGAAAGTGCTGGCTTTCTCTGCGGAGGGCCGGCCTATGGTGATAGAAAGGCTTTTCAACCAGCTGAATATCGACGGATACGTACGAAAGGCCCGGAATGACAGTCAGGAGTTGAAGATAGCATTAGAAAGTATATTCAAAGGCAGACGGCATTTTGCTTCTCACCTTCGGAATGCTATTAAACAAACGAACAGTTATGATTTTTCGGAGCTGGATATCACCATTATATCTCTGCTCTCCTGCGGAATGCGTCAGAAAGATATTCCAGTTTATCTTCAGCAGAATAATTTTAAACCAAGCGGATTAAGCAGCGTGGAAAAACGTCTGACCCGGATAAAAGAAGTGTTAGAATTTTCGAACAACGAGCAGCTGGTCGCTTTCTGTAAAGACATGGGTCTTATCTAAAATTTTACTGCCGTTGTCCGGCATACTTGCCAATGATAAGTTGACTCACTGGCTTAAGTTGTCTGGTGGTAACTATCGGATGAAATCCACCGGATGTGAAAAATTCTACATTGCCATCTATTTTGGAGTACCACACAGAACCCACTGAGCTTATGGTGAGCGTATCCGGTCTGGTGATTTTTCTCAAACGAGCCACCTTTGCAGTATCTAATGCATATACGGTCACGCCGTTTATCTTCTTACTACAGCGTACAGGTTGATAGTGATCCTGGTCCCAATACATACATTCTTCCGTTCTCCCCATAATGCCATTGCCTGCAACATGACTATCTATCAAATAAGCGCTGATGCAAGTCACCACCAGCAGGAAAACTAATAGCGAAATTTTATAGGGTTTCAAGCCGTTTAAACGATCAACTGCTTTTACCTTTTTCGAGCTCAGCTCGGTCTCCAGTGGTTTTTCCGCGTAAAAGTGTGTTCGCTGTCCTATCCCTTCCTTTTCCTCCTCTTTAGCTTCATCAGATTGCATAATCTGAACGTTGTCATCTTTCTCTTCTACGGCAACTCTGAGCTCATCTGCATTATTAGCTTTGATTGAATTTTTCCATATCGCGTAAGGTCTGGGCGCAACGTCTATCAGCCATGCCAACAATTCTACATTTTTCGTTTCAGTATTATTTGTGCCCCCCTTCAGGAAATTGCATAAAGGTTTAAAGGTATCGGTGTCCCGTTGTTTAATAGCGTGGCAGTAAGCGTCTGGACCATCCTGCTGACGGAAAAATATTCTTAACAACCCTTCATCACTCTTTAAAAACCTCTCTTCACATACATGTTTGCATTCGGCTTTCACCTTCGCTGGAGTTGGATTGACGAGGTTCGGTGAAAGTGTACCTGCAGATATCTTTTGTTGGTAGCTCTTTAGGACAAACGTCTTATAATGATCAAACATTCTCAAAAATATTAAGATAAATCTACAAGAATTTCCGGATTCCCGTACGCTTTTTTGGAATCCTTCCGGAATGATCGGAATGCTTGGAATTCATTGATAATCAGTGTTTTTCGCCTCTATATTTGCTTCAGAAAATCGGACGAGAACCTGATAGCTAGCAGGGACGTGCACAGATCCGGTTTCTAAACGAGCAGAGAATGCGATAGCCGATATCCGTTGGGAAGCGGCTACAAGCTGCCGCAAACAATGCTCTTCCTTCCCAAAAAATGTAAGAAGCGCTTCTTACCTGGTTTGCAGTGCCCCACCGAGGGATTCGGTGTCAGCCTGCAGGAGTAGTTCACTTTTAAATTTTTGAGAAATGTTAGAAATCATCATAGCCTTATCATTGGCTACAGCATCGCCTGTGTTTACACAGCCAACTACAGATTCAGATAGCGTTCAGCATGTTACCCAGGAAAATGATCCTGACGAAACCGGAGGTGAAGGTGGGCGTATTCCGCCCATATATCCCTAACAAGAATAATGGGTAAGTTAACAGTGGGGCAAGATTTATTCTTGTCTCACTGTGCTTTTTAGTTTCGTCACACGATCCGTTATCCAGAGAAGATCCAGTTTACGGTTTTCCGTAATATTCCGTACCAGGCGCTATGTAGCTTTGAATCACAATCACAATTAGAAATTTCACACAACATGGATCTTAAACTAAAGCTGGAGCAACTTCACCAAAGAGTAGTAGGGCTAAAAGACCAGATTAATACAGAAGAGGCAACAAAAAATGCGTTTGTCATGCCGTTTATACAAATCCTGGGATACGACATCTTTAACCCGACGGAAGTAGTGCCCGAGCATATCTGCGACATAGGTACTAAGAAAGGTGAAAAAGTTGATTATGTGATCCGCAAGAATGACGAGCCTATACTCATTTTTGAATGTAAGCACTGGAAAGAAAGTGCTGATGCTCACAACTCGCAGCTGCACCGGTACTATCATGTCTCCAGAGCCAGATTCGGGGTCCTTACAAATGGTACAGTATACAACTTCTACACGGATCTGGAAAAGCCGAACATCATGGATGAGAAACCATTTTTCACCATTAATATTGAGGACTTGAAGGATAGTTCGATTAAGATCCTGGAGAGCTTTACCAAACAGCAATATAATCTGGAGACTATTCTCGATTCGGCGGAAGCATTGAAGTATATCAAGGCTATTCGCAAGGAGTTTGAGAAGGAGATTGAACTCCCCTCAGACGACCTGGTAAGATTACTGGTAAGTCGTTTTTTTGACAAGTCCCTAACTGCAAATCGCATGCAGACATTCAAAGAGTATACTAAAAAAGCCTTAACTATTTCTATCAATGAATCCATTAGCGATCGTTTGAAGTCTGCGTTGAACATCAATGAGCAGATCGAAAAGAAACAGGAAGACAACAATGTTAATCCAATAATCGAAACTGGCGACAGCGCTAAAATTACGACTACAGAGGAAGAGCTTGAAGCTTTCCAAATGGTGAAAGCGATCCTGAGAGAAAAAATTCCATCTGGACGAATAGCCGCCAGGGATACCCAATCCTATTTCGGAGTGTTGCTCGATAACAACAACAGGAAACCTATTTGCCGGTTCCATTTCAATACTTCGAACAAATACCTTGAAATATTTCATAATGGGAAAGATGCGGGAGAGAAGATACTGCTTGGTAACCTGGATGAGATATATAGCCATCGGCTAGAATTACATCAAACTATTGAGAACTATTAAAATTGAAATATGAAAAAGAAATTTTACGTAAACAGCAAACCACAAGAGAGTGGCGAACATGAGGTTCATACTGAAACTTGCATCTTCCTGCCCAGTCAACAAAATCAGATCTATTTAGGGGAGTTCGAATATTGTGAAGCAGCGGTGTTGGCGGCAAAGAGTTTTTATTATAATGTAGATGGGTGCTTTTATTGCTCCTCTACGTGCCATCGAGAATAAGTAAACTCCGTTAATGAAAACGAGCATATCACATGGTTCATACGGAGCCGTGTTATTTGATCCACGATGGAAACATAGGAGACAGCAGATACTTGAGCGGGATAAACATCAATGTCGGATTTGTCAGGGTCAACTGAACCTACAGGTGCATCACCGTCAGTATCATTTTTTGAGAAAGCTGAATCGATTCAAACAGCCATGGGAATACGCTGACCACTTGATGATTACGCTTTGTAAATCATGTCATCAAATAGGCCATAGAGTATATGAGGTTCCAACTATTTATTTACCGTGAAAGACAGCTAAATGGGATTATTCAATTTTTTTAGAAAACAGCAACAGATAGAGCAGCCTTTAGTCACTACGACTACCGAAATTCCAAAAACGGTCTTCATTGAAGAGAATGCTCCAGAGGAAATCAACAAGCCTAACGAACTTGGAATACAAGCTATCTATAATTTCCTTCTCGAAGATTTTGAGGGCAGAGGGTATAACGATGCTTTAATTAACCCTGATGATAGTTATAAATCCGATAATATAAGGCTCCTATCGCAGGATTTGGATATACTGATACAAAAGGTGGGTACTTATTATCAAGATAGATTTAAGGAAGTTGACTTCCATATTGCATCCAGATCAAGAGCGGGGTTGATAGATTTAGTGGAAGAGCTTAAAACACTTCAAGGAACTCTTAAAGATCATATGGCTAAAATTGAGATCATTCGACTCAATAACGAAAGCCAGAGAGGAGCAACTCAGCGAATAGTTCTTTCTTATCAAAGAGGATTTATGAGAGGGCTTTCAACCTTGACACAGTCCAAACTATTCTTAGATAGAACTTTATGAGAGACAGCTGGTTAAGGTTCGGTTGTTTTTTAACAGGGTACAACTATAAGATTGTAAGACAGTCTAGCGAAGTCTCGGTCAAGGCGGTAAAAAAATATACCTCAGCACTTATAATTATAAGCATCTTATGGGGCTTCATCGGCTATTTATTTACGACCCGTTATCTACACGTTGGCCTCTATGGTGGAATTATTGGCGCATTGATCCTAATTATTGTCATCATCCAGATAGAGCGTCAGATAATTTTAAGTGTAGGAAAGAACCGTTGGGCTGGAGGATTTCGAGTATTCATCGGCATAATAATGTCGATAATAGGGTCTGTAATAATAGATCAGATAATCTTCAAAGATGATATCGAAAAGAGGCAGATCGCATATAACCAGCAGTACATCGACTCAATTTTGCCATCAAAGACAACTGAATTGAAACGCCAAATAAGAGCCAATGATTCCCTAATTATGTCAAAAGAGGCGGAGCGCCTGGCATTACAAAACGAGTTAACGCTTCGTCCTACAATCTCTTTGACGACTTCAAGCACCAACTACGTTGTTGATTCCCTGGGACAAGTCAAGCCGGCCACAAAGGTTAATAACCAAACAGCAGTTCCAAATCCTAAAGCAAGTCTTCTGGAGCCGCTACAAGGACAAATAACCAGCTATATCATTCGCAAGTCGAAGCTTGAGGGCCAGTTGATTACAATCAGAGAGTATGTTGAGCGGGAGGTTAAATCAAAAACGGGCTTTCTTGATGAGCTACAATTGCTGATGTCGATATTGTTAGAAAGTTTGGTGGCATTAATTGTCTGGATATTATGGTTTCTTTTTCTTTTTTCTATAGAAATGTTTGTATTGGTTTCCAAGTTTGGAGATCAGACGCATGATTATGAAGAAACAGTTATGCATCAAATGAACGTTAGACTTGAGATGCTAAAGAAACTTAATCCCAAAAATTAAGCTGGAAAACTAGTTTAGAATTCTGGATTAGACGATATCAGCGAAGAGGGAAGACCTTTCATCTATACTTAGAGAATCTTATAGATAAACATTCTAAATGAATGCCAGTTACGAGCCGAAAGTTGCCTTATTTCTCAACAGGATTGTTTGCGATCAGATCGCGAACAATTCGAAATTTTGCCGGATAATTTAGGTTTTAGTTTTATGGTTTACATATTTTGCAGGCAGAGTACCCGTTTCTGATAGCTTCCTTTTTTCCAATGCTGATCTTGCTTTGCCTAAGATATCTGCAACTGCCCCGGTGGAATTTTTCTCCTGTGCGAGTTATGTATACAGTGATGTCTCTCGTCTCTGTAATTGATAAAGGAAGATGAGACGGGACGTCTGCGACACAAGGACTGAAAAAGGATATGACAAGAAGAAGAAAGTAGAATCTTTTCATTGATAGGTTTAAGCTGTATATCTAATATACACAGTTTTTTCTTATAAATAAAAGATTCACAGCTTCTTGCAGCTGAGAATAATTAATGCTTCTTAGTGCTTCGCTACATACCAATAACACCCATTCATGATTTCCGCCTTCAAGACCGATTCAGGGCCATCCTTACGAGATAGCACTGCCAAACTTTTTTGTAAATCGGCAGGGGGGAAAAGTAGATCACTCTTTTCGACAAGCCGAAGATATATCTGCAGTGCCGTTTTAGGTGGAGAAAAATAGCCGCTGTGCACCAAATTAATCAGCTCCTCATGCAGATGAGGGTTCTTTTTTCTGCGTTCCCCTTTTACCAACTTTTTTGTCCAGGGTTTGACGTTGGATCTGCTGCCGTCAATGTACTCTACGGTGTGTCGGTAGACTATCTTGTCGTCATGTACTGTTCTGGAGGTGTTATGAAGTTTTACAATTTCTCCGGGTGAGATTTTGTTGGGTACGATTTTGCGAATAGGGGTGTTCAGGATGGTGGGCAATACATCCAGCTGCGCAGTTTTAAATTTTTTCTTCTCAGTAGGATTAAGCAAAGCGAAAAAATATGTATTCGGCTTTCCAAGGAGGAATGAAAGGTCTTCGTCGCTGATTCCTGCGGCAGGGAGGAGTTCGTATACGTTACGTGCAATCTCATAATCCATCCTGGACATGATCACCAGTGAGGCTCGGGTTCGCTTTATATCTCCTTTTGATTCGGACATGTGGGTTGAGGACGTTTCAGGCCAAACATATCAATATTCCGTTGGCTAAGCAAAGAAAGAAGATGGGCGTTGTATGTTTGCTTTCACCTGCATATCGTCTGGAGATGCTGACATTTGTATCAAATTTAGCTGGTAATAAAGAGATCGTTGTTTTTAAGCAAAATACCCTCATTGGCAAATTGCTCTAGTTTGGCAGTGATGACTTTTGATTCTTCCTTTCCCTCAATGAAGAGGTGGTTGGCAACGTCTGCTTCCGACTTGTAGCTATCAAAGAAACCAAATTTTATCAGTCCTTCTAATACCAGATGGGCATCATCATCATTAGACAGGCTTAACACTTTCTTTTCGACAGTTGATCCGTCGCTATGCTGATTCATCTCATCCGGGGGCAATAGGTCATGAATATGGCAGGATAATGCTGCAGCGAGTTTTGGTAATTCGTGTGGTGGATAGGTGGCATCTCTTATCAGGCTTTCAATAGTCGCTACATAGTTGGGGCTGTGCTCCAAGGTCCTTGAAAGCGCTTTAGAGGACAGCCCGAGTACCAGTCTTCGAAAGCGTACTTGATTTATAATGTAAAGAGAAAGCGGAGATATTCGAAACATCTCGAATATTATCTAAAAGAGATTTGCTAACATCCTTCAATGGGGTAGATAAATTTTTGATTTTTGTACCATTGTTTATATATTAGCTCTGTAAGAATGAGAGATAACAAATTAGTTATCTATATTTTATTTGGCATTTGACGCTGAATCTTGCTGCTGAAAACGTAGGAAATTTTCAAATGGTGCAAATTCAGGAGTTCAATGCCCATACTCTACCTTTGCGGGAAGAGATGGGCTTGCTCTTGTGTCTCACCAACGGCTTCCTACGGCCATCAGCGGAGAACGAGGTAAGTCCCATCTCTTTTTGAGAGAGACATTCCTTATCATAGATTTCATTGTTCAAGAGCTTCAAAATTTGAACAATGAAACGGTATCAACTATTCAAAAGATCAATTCAACCCACTTTTCCCCTCCGGGATCTATGTGAGAGAATGGTTGATTATTCATTTCACTCCGCCTCAAGGAAGCAATTGCTGAAAAACCTGATTTGTTCACCGGAATGACTTAAGAGCCAGGCTTAATAACAAGTTTTTATAATCACGACCCTATCGAAAAGAAGCTCTAAAAAGCTTCCGGGAATTCTATTGTCCAATTTTTCCAAATTCCTCACCATGTCTAAAAAAACCAAACGTATCCCCATTGATATTCTGGGACCCGAGTACGGTCCGGGTACTGAATACCTCAATCGCTTCCTTATCCCCAACAATTACTGCCCCGGTAAGATGATCGACAAGTTCTTTTCGAAATATTCCCTTGCAGAAACCGGAACGCTGCTTTTCCGGGCAGAAGTGATCTGCGAGTCCCGCAGAATAGAACGTGACCCTAGCCATTTGAGCGTTTTCATCCAGGATCTGTCCGAACTGCTAATAGCCGTATATCTGGAACATCGCTACAATCCCAATGACGAGCAGCTGGTCTTTGTTGCCGGTGAAGAAGGCCGGCCCTTGAGTTGATCACCATTCCATTTCCATAAACATATAATGAAATACGAACCTGAACCTAAACCCTCAGATAGAGAGAAAGGCAGAGCGCTGGTGCTCGCCTACTTTATCATTATTATCTTTTTTTCCTTGATGCAACTTGTGGCGGCCTATAGTCAGGGAACTTCTGTCATCCGCGGCCGGGTAACCGCCTATCAGGGGCAGGCCCCGATAGGCGCCCCTGGTGCGCATAAAAGGTAGTGTCAACGGCACCTTCACCGGCAAAGACGGCGAGTTCTCGCTGCGTTATGTCGCCCTGAGCGATACACTAGTCGTTTACTACCGGAGATGACAGTTTATTGCAGCAGGTGTAGCTATCAAACAAGATCATCCAGATATCAATTGACGAACTTCCTAAGATTGATAATTCTTATCGGCTTGTTGTATCCAGTCACATCGCTGAAGTTGAAGACCATCCTTACAGCTTGAGGAACCTGGACGGTAGAAAGATCAGAGTAAAATTCCTTACTTTAGTGACATCTAAAACCTTATATAATAACCTCAATGAATCTATTAGGATATCCTTCAGTCCTGGTGTCTTTTTTATCAGTCCTCCGTTATTGTGCAACCTTGTACAGATCACAAATGCTGAACAGCCTTAATGTGATGCAACCTGCAATTTTGGCTATGATCCTTTTTGCATCTTCTTCCTGCATAGCACAAACAACAGCTGCGCCGAAAGAGATTTATAATAAAGATTTCGACTGGACAATTACCATTCCTGAGAACTTCGAAATGGTAAGTCGTGAAGATTGGCAAAAGATGCAGAATAGAGGGGCAGAGGCTATTGAGAACACCATTGATGGGACGGTGGATAACCAAGCCAAGACTATATTTGTGTTTAACAGTGACAGGTTCAATTACTTCGAATCCAATTATCAGCCTTTTGATTCGACAAAGGATGGAAATTATCTGGAAAGCCATCGGGCAGTGCAGAATGTCTTGTATGAAACATTTAAAGCACAAATGCAAAATCCGAGGATTGATTCTTTATCTTCAACTGAGACAATCGATGGTCTGAAGTTCTATGTTAACAAGATGATCATTTACTTGCCAGATGATATAGTTATGGAACTCCTCATGTATAGTCACCTCTTTGGGACGAGAGACTTTACAGTTAATATCTTAACAATAGACAAAAACAAACAAAATGTCCTTCTGCAAGCATGGCGAGAATCAAAGTTTAGGAGGAAATAGAATTTTCATAACTTATGGTTCATAATCGATTTTCAGGAATATTATGAATAATATTCAATTTTCACATGTTGTAAGTGTTTTCCAAGATAGAATGGCTCAGGAAGAGGGATTTTTAGCGGGATACACCGCTTGTGCAGGCTTACCATCTGGAAATACCAAAGCCTGACGTGTTGTCCATCATCAGCCATAAGCACAGACAGTATCGAACTGACGAATGGCAAGTATTTACACCAAGGCACAAGCCCGAGGATACCCTCATGGGGCACCTAACATTTGCCCTTAAATATGAGGGAATAGAACTATATCTGTAAAAAAAACTTTTCGAAATACTCGATCCCATAGAATTGGCTCATTCGATAGCGGAGGAACTTACCGGGCTGTATAGGAGAAAAATATGGTTCTTATACGAATGGTTAATGGATGTTACGCTTGATCTCCCGGGCCTCACCACTGGTAACTACGTAGATTTAGTAGACAGTAAAATACAGTACGCAATTACCAACGGAATAGAAGTGATGAAAGGGCATCGGATACGTAACAATCTTCCGGGTACCGATGGGGCTTCGCCAGCAGGATGGTTTTATAGGTGAGCATGACAGGCGGTACGGTACACCTGTGCCAGACCATATTTCAGCAAGGTGGAAGGATGTTGGAAACCTGGTGACCGGCCTGATTGATACAACTGCCAAACTGGAAAATAATCCGAATTATGATGCTGTGCTGGCCGCAGCCGCTATTGCATTCGGGTTTGTGTTTATACATCCCTTTGTAGACGGTAACGGGCGGATACACCGTTATCTGATCCATCACGTTTTACTAAGAAAGGAGTATGTATCTAAGGGAATGATATTTCCGGTATCATCGATCATATTGGACCGCTTGGATGAATACAGAAAGGTGTTGGAGGCATTCTCTATGCCACGTATCGATATGATTGAATGGAAGCCCGACGATAAAAAACAACGTTGAAGTGTTGAATGAAACCGCCGACACGTACAGGTACTTTGACTGTTTACTCCCTCTGGGATCAGAGGAATGGAATAAATAGCAAGAGTAGAGATATTAAAGTTAATTGTTCTGGAATGATGGATCTAGTTGTTGATTCGGTATCTAAGCGACACCAGCCCGGTTTCTTAAGTTTTGCATTCCAGCAATTCGAGTTTAGTTCTCGTGTCCTGGTGGCGGAAGAGGGGGTGCCGGCGCCAAGTAGTATGGGATGTACTGACAGCCGGAATTCGTCTATCAACCCTTCTTGCATTAGCGCGTCTGTGAGGGCTGCACCGCCATAAAGCCTAAGATTAATTTCCGCATGTTCGTTTGTTTTGTTCTGCAAAACGCGATTTTACAGGTTACGCTAATTGTATAAATCGGACATCAATGTAAGATATTCTCATGAGACCTCAATCTCCCTTCACCTGGGTTTTTTATGATTGTTGCTGTTGAATAGGTAGTTTATCACTGTTAAGAATACTATGAGGATTATACCGAGGGCGACGACAAAGAAAAATGCGTCAATAAATGAAAAAGATCTGGCGACGGAAACTGTCGTTAGAATAAAGGCCATAATGGCTGAAAAGAATCCCAAAAGCTCAATTACCCGCTTTCGTTCCTCTTCAAACTTGGTATGCACCATTTTTTCAAAGTCGGTTTCCAACGCGGTCAACTTATCCTTAAATCTCTTCTGTATCTCTATATTTCTGGTGAAGTCAACAAAGGTGTTTTTATAATGGAAACTTGATTTATAATAGGGCTTGCTCTGAAATTCGATGGAATATTTTTTGGCTTCCTCAAACTTCTCTCCTTCTGCGAGACTGATGAGATACTCCTGATGACAAACGAATATGCTTTTCTTGAATACTTCATTGCCGGGATCGAGTTTCATCGCTAATTCATACTGCTCAACAGCTTTTTCGAACTCCAGCCTGTCGGAGTAGCAATGCCCGAAATTGTGCCTGAACTCGGGATTGAGTGGAAATTTGGTTACGAGATCTGCAAGATGGCCGGCGCGCTCCTGCGAAAAAAAATTATAGATCAGTTCACACTTTATGAACCAGAACGCTTCTTTCTCACTTTCCTGACAATCGTTCAATTTCTTGTCTATCTCGGCTACGAAGGGAGCGGGACTTATACCACTGAACGTTTTTCCTAAAGAATATACCTCATACCGCCAGTTTTCACTCCATTTTTCGCGGTTAAATGGCCCCAGGGACTTGACGGAATCGAGATGCTTCTTAAATAATTCTACAGCTCCATCTGGGCCGTCCAATTTTTGTTGCGCTATGCAATCGATTATGCTTGACAAATCGCCTTGCAACTGTTTCGGATCCATCTGAATTGATTCTTGGTTCGGTAAATATGGATAAGTAATCTGTAAGAGCCTGAATGGCTTTTAGTAAATATACTACTATTGAGATGTTACAGATGATCAATTTGGTGCACTATCTCACCATCCGAAAAAGCATTGTGCTTGAGATAATTTGGAGTCTTTCAGACTAACAGTACTAACGGTATGTCCGGTGAATAACCTCGGTTCTACAGATTGGTGAGGCAAGCGAGTCAATGCTGCCGCGCTGATAAATCTTTAAAAACTATTTGCTAAATCAATTTAGTTCACTTAATTTCGATTTGTCAATTATAAACACGAGTTGTTGCATCGCCTTTTATCCATAACCAAAAGATCGACCTGAGGGAGAGGAGGCCGACAAACATTTCACGAAAAGGGACGAGTAGCTATTAAATCTAGAAAATCAACTAATTACTAACATGGACAAACGTTTTACGGATTTACTTTCAGTAACATGTTCAACGCTGCAGCAACGTTGTTCATTAACCAATCAGAAAGGAGTACTATTACTTCTTTTTATCGCTTTATTAGGTGCTGTGAAGACATCAGCACAAGGTCCGGTGGGATCGACCAGCACCATCACGGGTAAAGTGCTCGATGAGGAAGGGAATCCCCTGCCAGGTGTAACGGTAAAAGCTTCAGGAAGTACCGGAGGCACCAGCACGGACCTTAATGGAGATTTTAGAATCAATTTGGCAGGCCGGAATGCTGTGCTGACATTTACTTTTATCGGATATACTTCTCAAACCCTGGAGGCATCACCGGGTATGACCATCAGGATGAAGCCTGACAGCGGTCGGCAGCTGGAAGAGGTCGTTGTAGTGGGCTATGGTACTCGTAAAAAGTCTGACGTAACGGGTGCTGTCTCTTCAGTCAGCGAGAAAGCCCTTCGGGATATTCCCGCAGGTAACGTTGCTACCGCGCTGCAAGGTACGGCACCGGGGATATCCATTTTGAAAAGCGGGGGAAACAGCCACCCTGCGTCTGCTCCTTCCATACGGATCCGGGGAGAGCGATCCCTGGGTGCAAATAACAGTCCCCTAATTATTCTGGATGGGGTTCCTTTCAACGGAAACCTCAATGACATCAGTCAGGATGATATTGTTTCTGCTCAGATTCTGAAGGATGCGTCGGCAACGGCCATCTATGGTTCAAGGGGTTCAAACGGCGTGGTGCTGATTAATACGCGCAGGGGAAAGAATCAGAAGGCAGTAATCAATTATAGCGCATATGCGGGCTTTAACCGGGTTTTAGGTCAGTATGATGTGATGGATGCTGATGAATTTCTGGAGTTGAGAAAATGGGCGCGCGTAAACGGTTCGGCTGCTGGAACTTATACGGGTGTTGATGATCCCAGCTTAGTTTCTGATAATCCGGCGCGTACAGTATTTTCGGACAAGACGGAGTATGCGCAGTACCTGGCAGGGAATAATACCAACTGGCAGGATATGTTATACGAGTCTGCGTTGCTTACCAATCACCAGGTCAGTGTTACCGGTGGAACTGAAAATACGCAGTATGATTTTTCAGGAGGATATTATCAGGCAGGTGGGATTTATCCGGGTCAAGGTATGAAACGCTATAGCGCTAAGGTAAGTATTGACCACAGGTTAGGTAAGTTTATCAAGGTGGGTTTAAGCTCATTGAATAGCTATAATTT
>NZ_JAZQRL010000072.1:0-9423 GCF_045629565.1 Arcticibacter sp. | reverse complement strand
CTTCAATAACATTGAGGTTGGCGATATCGTAGAAGCATACGAGCAGGTAGAAGTAAAAAGAAAGTTGTAATCTTAAGGCCGCTTAGGCAGGCCTTTCAAGTGATATAATCCTTACCTGATTTATTCAGGTAAGGATTTTTTTTTGACCCGGATTTCTGAGTGCTGAGATGAGCCTGCGTCTATTGTCCTGAACTTCGTATCTTGTCCCTGGATAAAAGAATGCATTCCATTTATGATCAGCAAAATTACCGGAGGTCCTACGCGACTACTATTTACGGAGAAGGTATTAAACAACCATGAGGTTAAATACTACGAGTGTGTGGAAACTGGCTTCATTCAAACTGAAGATCCTTACTGGCTTCAGGAGGCTTATTCATCTGCGATTACAAAGCTTGATACCGGGTTGATCTTTCGAAATGAACTGCTTAGAGACAAGCTTGTAAAGATCATCCCAGATTATTTTGACGCGGACAGGCATTTTCTGGATTATGCGGGTGGATATGGTATGTTTACGAGAATGATGCGGGACAAGGGCTTCGACTTTTATCATCATGACATCTATTGCGAGAACTTGTTTGCCGAGTACTTTAGCCTCGCAGATGCGCCAAAACAGGTGAACTTTGAGCTGGTTACTGCCTTTGAAGTTTTTGAACACCTGGTTGACCCTATGGAGGAAATCAAACGAATACTGGAGTTTGGGGACAACCTGATATTTACCACGGAGTTGGTTCCGGGTCGAATTGAAAAAGCATCTGACTGGTGGTATTTTACGCCGGAAACGGGGCAGCACATCGCATTTTACACGAAAGCAAGTTTAGAATACATCGCCAGTAAGCTTAACTGTTATTATGGGACAGACGGTATTCAGACCCACATTCTTACCAGAGACAAGAAATTGACTGAGGTATTCGAAGTGAAGCAGGAACCATATTTAATCAGGACGATGCGAAGGAAGTTAGCGCGCTTTGAGCGGGGGATGTATCCGGAGCGCAGGTCATTGCTTCACCAGGACTGGCAAACGATCAAAGACCGGCTGAAATAGCATCATATACGGCAAGTGTTTCTTGAATACATCTTTGAATTGGATAATTCAATAGCCGTGCCCGGCCCTGGATAACCAATTCATCTCTTTTATTTTCATCACATTGGATGATTTGCATCTGATCTGCCAGGGATTTGCCCGATGTGGCGTCGAAGTACAATGCAGCATTATTGCCTGCAATTTCAGGAAAGCAGCTGCTGTTACTTAGAATTACAGGACAGTTGTTCTTGAAGGCTTCTAATATGGGCAAGCCGAAGCCCTCATATAGGGAAGGGAATACGAAGCATTGTGCGTTCTTGTAAAGTGTATTGAGTTCCAAATCGGTTGCGGTGACTTGAATGGTTTTGTCCAGAATTTGCTTGTCGGCTAGATCGGCTGCCTCTGCCCCGGTCAAAGGTCCGCCTCCTGCGAGGACCAGAAATAACTTTGGATTGTCCTTGGATATTAAGCTAAACGCCTCCGCCATCACCTTAAAATTCTTGTACCCTACACGTTCTCCAACAAGTAGGATATATTGCTCCGGGAGGTCTGAGATGTGGCTGTATTCAGGTGGACTCAGCGCTATGCCATGATGAATTACAGTAATTTTCTCATCTGGAATGTCAAAGAACTGCTGCAGGTCATTCTTAGTGCATTGGGATATGGCAATGATGTGGTCTGCCTGGGAGATACATTTCTTTTTGTAGCCGGCGTATACATCATCTTTGTGAAAGTTCTCTGGAAAGAGTTCATGGATCATGTCATGGACGGTGAGTACAAAAGGCTTCGTATTGTATTTAAGGAAATAAGGGTCGTAGTAGGTCGGATGGAAGATGTCGTACCCGTTCAGCTGAATCGATAGTTTCGAGTAGCGGTTGTTCCACTTGTAAATTTTCCGGTCTGTCTTGAAGAGGCGGTTTCCAACATCAGCCGGTAAAAGACCAGCGCTGTTGAGATAATGGTTTCTGCTAAAAAGGATACCATTGTGTTGTTCATGGCTTACAGACTCATTAATTCCCTGCTGTAAGTTTGCGAAGTAGCGGGAAATACCACCATAGCGTTGCATGGAAAAAATCTGATGATCATATTGAATCCTTACCATTATCTTAAATTATTGAATAATGTTTGAAGCTCTCCGGTGACGGGGAGGTATACGTTGTTGACGTCATTACTCTTCAAAAAAAGCCTGGCTTCTTCTGTTCTGGTAATGGTAGAATCTGATGTTTTTGCCAGTTCAATGGAGCGCCGGTCAAAGTTTTGAAGATCACTTATATCAAAGATCCTTTTTATATGTCTTTTCCTAACAATGCGCTTTAAAAGCCGGTTATCCGGCGTTCCCAGGAACCAGACAAACTCAACCATATCTAGCTGTGTTTTCCAGACATCTTCTGGAGACGCTGTTGTGTCAATAAATTTCACCCCTTCAGCAGATAGCGTTTCCAATTCAGTCTTCTCACAATAGTATTCCGCATTGAGGAACAAGATCTCGAAACTCAGGTTCAGCAAATTTCTAATGAGTACAGAAGTTCTTGTCTGATCGTTTGTTTGACGCTCGCCTCTAACACGGTTACCGATCATTAAAATGCTATGCTTCGATATCGGTTTTGCAGGAAGAATATGACTGTTCTGGCCAGATAAATATTCCCCTATTGCCGCAAGGTAGCCGCTTTTATGCTTCAGATATCTAAGATGATCCCTGGTGCTTAGCAATTCTTTGAACCACTTTTCTTTATGCCTGGTCGCATTTACGTCCTGTGTTAAGTCTGAGTATCCCCCCGGACTAAACTTCGCGATAATTAGGTTCACATGTTCCTTTTTGAAGGAAGTATCTGTCCAGCACCTTAAGTTTAAGTGGTAGTCTGCGAAAACATTGTATGAGGTATCAAACGTGTATTTCTCGAATACAGCTTTAGGATAAATGATAGCCTGGTGGCAAATGTGCTGTTTCGTCAGTTGATAAGCATCAAATGGCCTTGAAATGGTACCA
Organism: Arcticibacter sp.; assembly: GCF_045629565.1. Classification (GTDB taxonomy): domain Bacteria; phylum Bacteroidota; class Bacteroidia; order Sphingobacteriales; family Sphingobacteriaceae; genus Arcticibacter. The sequence continues at coordinate 6,415 of NZ_JAZQRL010000072.1, read as the reverse complement.
GTTTCCGTCAAAACACCTCCATAGTAGATGGTTTTCTCATCCTGAAGGTAGGGGACAATTTTCTGGAAGCCCTCCAGTAAGATATCATCCGAACCCATGAAATGTATGAACTTTCCTTTAGCAAGTTTGACTGCTTTGTTCATCGCATCATAAATGCTGCTGTCGGGCAAACTTACATATTGATCTACCGTGTCACTATTCTGTTTCAGAATATCCAGCGTTCTGTCCGTGCTTTGTCCATCCCACACAATGAACTCCATCTCTGGTGTTTTGTATTTTTGAATACTATCGATCAAAGCCTGTAACGTTGCTTCGCCATTTTTAACTACTGTAATGATTGTGACTTTATAGGACTGATCCAAACTACTTAATATGTTTTTAATGTTTTCTTTCTGATGATCAAAGAGGAGTGGGGCTAGTGCCTCAAGGGCGTTGTTATGGAGTTTTTCCCATAGTTGTTGATTTGTATACAGCTCAAGTATGCCTTGCTGAAACTCTTCCACGGTATTGGCTTCTATTACATTGATCCCATTGCGCAGATTCATGCCTTCCGTTCCAATTCCTGTACTTACTGCAGGAAGTGCATATTCTAACGCCTGGCCAATTTTCCCCTTCATTCCGGCTCCATACCGAAGCGGGGCCACAAAAACTCTCGAAGAATTAAAGTATGGACCAACGTCCTGCACATAGCCGGTGACAATTACGCGCTCATTTGCAAGGTTAAGAACTTCTGCAGGTGGATTACTTCCAACGAGATGTACCTGTACATCTGAAAGCGTTTTCCAGACCAGGGGCATGATCTCATTTATAAGGTAGATCACCGCATCAACATTCGGCTGGTGGTAAAAACCGCCAATAAACATGATCCCCTGCCGGCTTAGGAAATCTGTAGTGGTTCCTTTTTGAGCAACATGAATGTTTGGTACTACTTTGACATTTCCCGAACCGTTGGCCACCAAACCTGCCGCTTCTGCCTCCGTAATCGCAATTGTTACATCTGCTCTTTTCGATAATGAAATTTCCATTTCTTTATAAGCCGATGCCCGCTTTTGTAAGTTCGCTTTTTTAACTTCATCGTTTATAAGCAGCGCTTCCCGTTCCAGCCGAATGTAATGAAGATCAACAGTATCATAAATCCATTTCAGTGATTTGTTAAGTTCAAAAAGATAGTTATACTTCTCATTGAGGTCGGGCCGGCTCAGCCAGACAATGTTTACCCGCTGTAGACAACTACGTAATTCCTTGTTCCACACGCGGACCCCCATGTATTTATAGATGACTTCGATACCAAGATTTTTCAACATTGTAGAATAGGGTTCAGTTGCTTCCCCATTATCCGGTAAGAAGACGACGTGATAATCCAGACTTTTGAAAATTTTAAGCAGGTGTAAGATTCTGTTGGAGCCGGAGTCCTTATCATAGTAGGGAAGGGTCGCTTCGATTACAAGGATCGTCTTGCCTGACCTACAGTTGGTTACCAATGTTTCTGGCGACATTAATAGATGTATCCCGGGAGCGGCTTTAGCTGGTTGATCGAAAACCACTGCTACAGCGATTGCTACATAGATGATCTTGTTTTGAGCAGACCTTGCATTTTCCGTTCTAAAGAGTGATAATGTGCAGAAGTCGGTTTCTCTGTTAAAGTTGTATAGGTGCTTGTCAGGGTTCTTAAATTGGCCATATCGTTGCGTAGTTCCGTTCTCTAGCAGTATTCCTCCCGCTTCCATTAATAAGCCGGAGGGATGTATGAGCTTGGACCCAACTACATCAATTGACGGATCGTTAATCATCGTATTTAGCAGCGCTTCGAGCCATCCTTTTTGAATGAGCGTCCCACTCGTTAAAAAGACGGAATAGGTGCCGTTTGCCTTTTCAATTCCGCTCAGGTAAGCCGTACGTTCATCAAAATATTCTTGAAGCTTAACGTACGTGATTCCAGGTATATTCGTGATGTCATCTGCTGGAACGTCAGTATCACTGCTGTCCACCACTATAATTTCTGTTGAAACATCATCAGGTAGATTCTGGCAAAGTGCTCTTAAAGTATCAAAGAGAAATGAATGGTCACCAGCTACCTGGATGATTATGCTTACGATAGGTTTCGTTGAGGCGTTGAATTGGAAGTTTATTTGATTTGCGGTGTAAAATAAAGGGCTATATTCTGGTTTAAAAAAATGCCTGGTTCCAAGAAGTGACAGTAAGAGACCTTTCAGCTTAGCTTGCCAATGCTTTTCCTCCTTCAAAACAAACCAGTACGGAGTCAGTAGTTTTTTGTTTAGCCGGAAGTATTGAATACACAATATGAAGGCTCGCAGGATTAAGTACAGCCAGTTCTTAGGATGCAGAATATAGTATGAAGGCTGTCCAGATGAACTGTTCCTGTAATAGGAAGACGCCAATTTATAACAGACAATTTGATTCCATTCATCAATTTTCCTCGTTATTTTATTCTTGCTCATTGATTGTAAATTGATTTCTATACCTGTTCTGAGAAAGCCGTTTAGATTTTCATCAGTATTCTCTTCCTGTACATATATTCATTAACAGGAAAATTTCCCTTCCAGTATTCTTTTAATTAAAGTCATCTATTTCATTGACCTAAATTTTATGAAGCCCCGGCGGCAGAAAGGATATCAGAATACATGTATTAAGCCGGTTTTCCCTTCATAAACATCCTAATCTTCTCTGAGATCGGGTCTCCTTGAATTCCGAAGGGCAACAGGAAAAATAAGGTGTTTTTCGCTTTCTCAGCCCTGCGCTTTGAGAATGAAAAAACATAATTTATGGGCGTTATCAACAACAGTGCGAACCAGACATCTGGTCTGTTCCTGGTTTTAATTGTCGCCCGCATTGCTGAGTAGTATTTTCTGAGGATTTCATTGGCATCCATAAATCCCTTAAGTAATTTTTGATCTCTGAATTCCAGGCTGAGTTTATGGTCAGGGATAAAGTGTTTATATTGTAAAGATGCGTCGTAATACAATTTATACCCCTTCAATAATAAACGCATGCAATATTCAGTATCTTCAGCTGACAAGATATTTTTATCTTGATGTTCAGTTAAAAACGAAGGGTACATTCTATACATTTTTTGATAAACAGATTTTCTGGTACACAAACCGGCTCCCCAAAGGACATCTCTGGGCTTAAGAAACCCGGTCTTTTGTGCTTGAGGACCCACTGCGTAGGCAGAATGGTAGTCTTTAAACCAGTCGGGCAACAACATTCCAGCAGTAACAGCAGTGCCCCTGCCGCCGGCGGCGGCGATTTCAGGCCTTGAATCTAAAAGGGAATAAGCTGTTTTCAGGTAATCAGATGCCAGCCAATTATCATCGTCACATACGATAAGATATTCAAAGTCCGCCTTTTCAATGGCATGCTGCAATGCATGTAACTTACCTGGTTTGCTTTCTTCTATAACTTCAAATGGAACGTCGACCCGCTTATATTTATTCCACTCCGCTCCAGCAAGCGCAATGGAATTGTCTGAGGATCCATTGTCCGCTAGAATAACCTCCCATGCTATAGTCTCCGGCACGGATTGCCTCGCAATGTGTGCAATGGTTTCACTTAATCTTTCGGCACCATTGTATGTACAGATGATGATGGTTATGCCTTTTCTCATTGCATTCTAGTTTTTATTCTTAAATGCCTTCCAAATGGCAGAAGGAAGAAACCTCAGCTTATTTGCATTTGAGCTTAATGGATGATTAAACAAATGTCTTATTTGATGTCTGTTTACCGGATCGATTGTGTTTCTTACCGCCCAGTATTCTTTATATTGTTTTTTGAAGGCTTTAGCGTAAATGGAATCATCAATCAATTGGGTTTTATACATCCAATCAATAATATTGAACTCCTCAATGAAATTTAAGCCCGTTGCGTAAGCTTTTCCACTTACGTCACGGTCATGTTTTCTAAAGTAGTTTAGTACTTTTCCGCTGATATGCGTCTTGCCTTGCATTGCAATCTGAATCCAGAAAAGCCGGTCACCAGAAAATTTATATGTAGTAAAGTCCCTGGATACATTTTTGAACTTATCCCTTCTGAATATTGCCATACTGGCATTATAGATTGAAACCTTTACCGCCAGGTAGTCTCTAATGAAGGGGCCGCTGTCTACGATTTCAGATAAAAATTTATGACTTGACTGCCATTTGATCTTGTTGTCTCCATTGATGTAGTACATCTGGCAATAGCTTAATACACAATCATCATCTTTCCGTATTCCCTCCACAAGGTCCTGTAGAAGCGATGGCTCACACCAGTCATCACTTTCGGCTATCCAAACATACCTTCCCGTGGCAAGGTTAATGCCTTTTTCCCATTGCAAAAAGGGACTTCCGCTGTTGCTTGTGTTGAAAATAACATGGGAGATTTTTGGATGATCAGCATATTCAGCAATAACTTCTTTGCTGTTGTCTGTAGAACAGTCATCTAAGATAATTACCTCGAAATCCTGGAAAGTTTGTGCCAATACCGTGTCGAGCCTTTGCTTCAGATACGGCGCATGATTGTAGTTGGGGATAATTATAGAAACCTCTACCATGTAGCTTTATTTTGGTTTATAGGCAATGATGTGTTGTGACAATCCAGCTGTACAAGTCTTAACATTATTCTGAATGGCGTTGGTAAGTAGCTCTTCGTTGTGAGCCAGTTTAGCTCTGGATACTTCTTTGTGATAGATATGAAACGCAATTGCACCAAATTTCAATATTCTTTTTTTAACACCTGAATTCATTAATCTAACTGCAAGTTCACTATCTTCCCGGCCCCATCCAACGATAGATTCATTGAACCCATTCACGTTAATTAAGTCTGCTTTCCAGAAGGCCATGTTACAACCTCTTACGTAAGCAGGGTCTTTACTTTTGTAGCGTGCCGCCAGAAAATGTCTTAACACCGGTATTCTAAAACCATTAAAGAAATTGATAATCCCTTTTGATAGCATAGAAACACGGGTGGCTTTGTTATCAAGGACTTTCCTTGAAAGCGCTGAAGACATCTGTACCCTTGTTCCTGATACGAACGCACTTTGCCGGCTAAATGCTACATGGTCCTGAATAAAATGATAATCCAGTATTAGGTCTCCGTCAATTTGGACGATATATTCCTTGGAGGCGCGTGCGATGGCTTTGTTTCTGATCTTCGCTAGCTGGAAACCGTCATCTGCCTGCCAGACATGTATTAACGGCACCGGAAAATTCAGTTGATGTTCTTGTACCAGCTTGCGGGTTTCCTCTGTTGATCCATCATCTGCTATGATTACCTCATTTGGCAAAACACATTGTTTGCTGATGCTGATCAGGCAAAGATTTAATGCCTCTGGCCAGTTATAAGTAGAAACAATTAAAGAAACACCTGGATCTATTTTACCGGTCATGCATTAAGATTATTAAGATTGCGCAATACCATTTGTGCATGCCTTAAGCGATTTTTGACGTGTATTGTCAACTGCACTGACATGGAAGGCCTTCTGGGAATAGGAACGTTCCGTATGGTATAAATGATATTGCACACATTTGAATTTCACGGATTTCTTCCAAATTCCGTTATTAATAAACCGGGCTGCAAGCTCTTCATCTTCATGACCCCAGCCTGTAAGATCGTTGTCATATCCATTTACAAGGATAAAGTCGGATCTCCAGAAAGCAAGATTGCTGCCACGAACCCGGTCTGAGCTACTGGCTTTCATTTCGATCAAAAATGCGAGTTTCGGGATTCGAAGTGCGTTGAAGCGATGCATCAGCCCCGGAGAAAAATAGTTCAAGTTGATCAATCCTTGCTTAAGAACCCGACCAACCCGGTCTTTACGGATATGCGCCCGTGTTCCCCTGACGAAAAAGCCTTTCTCAGCAACACTGAGGTGGTCGGTGATGAAATGTTTATCGAGTATTACATCGCCGTCAATCTGCACGATGTAGTCTCCTGAAGCTTTCAGCACTCCTTTATTTAGGATAAGTGATTTTCTGAAACCGTTGTCCTCGTGCCAAACATGGATTAAAGGAACAGGAAAGGTTTTCTTATAACTATCAATAAGAGATTTTGTCACAGGCGTGGATCCGTCGTCTGCAATGATGACCTCACAAGGGAAAACGGTTTGATGTTTGATGCTTAACAGGCATACATTCAAGGCTTCGGGCCAGTTGTAGGTTGCAACAATAAGCGAAATAGTGGGCATAGTTCAGTTTTAATCTGCAAATGTCTGCATATCTATCAAACGCTTGTAAAGACCATTTCGGCTCATTAACTCCAAATGATTTCCTCTTTCTATAATTTCACCTTTATCAATCACAACAATTGTATCCGCATGCTGTATGGTACTCAGGCGGTGCGCAATGACGATAGAGGTCCTGTTCTTCATCAGGTTGTTGAGTGCTTCCTGAACAAGTTTTTCAGACTCCGTGTCCAGTGC
>NZ_JAZQRL010000071.1:0-5134 GCF_045629565.1 Arcticibacter sp. | reverse complement strand
GATAGGGTTTCCGTAATTACGGTAAAACTCACTTTCTATAATATGGGCGGGTGCCTTTAGGGATCTATTCGATCCAACTGCTGTTTTCCATTCCAAGAGTAAAAGATACAATGCATGTTGGTATTTCCCGAAATTATATTCCATACATTGTGGAGCAATTTGGGTAATAATTTTAAAATGTTTCATTGAGACGAAGTATTCCGTCGGTGCATGATGATCACCCTTACAGCTTTTAACATCCAATTCGTAATTTTTAGTCAACTTTTCTAGATACAGACCTTTCGCCAATGATCCCTTTAAGGATTTTAAATGGGTGTAAATTAGCTCAATATCAAAATGGTAGTAAACTTGTTTAGTTAAATAGCTGTAATATTCTTCAATAAGAACAGATTGCATAGTTAGTCAAAAGAGATAAAGTCCGGATAAATATAGAACTTTACCTCTACAATTATAGACTTTCTATAGATCGAAAACTTTACTCATCTCTTGTCTCTTCAATTCATCACTTACTTCATAATACTTAGCAAAGGATTTTGATGTCTTTGAGTGTCCAGTAATTGATTTGATAAAAGCCTCGCCCATACCTTTTGACAGCGTCATAGTAGTAAACGTCTTGCGGCTAGTATGACATGTTATTAACTCCCATTTCTCTTTGATCTCACGTATGATCTTTCCGTCACCACGTTTAGTCGCAATGGTGATTTTAGTGTTTAGGCCAACTAACTTCATAAGTGCTTTTATAGCTTGGTTCATCTTTTGGTTACTCAAACAAGGAAGAGCTAATTTACCAGGGGTGTCTTTATACTTAAATAAAATGTTTTTCGTCAGTTCTATAAGCGGGATGGAGTGGTTTTTTGTACTACCGTCTTTTTGTATTAAGAACTTTATATAATCGTTATAAACATCGGTTTTTTGTAAGGACTGAATGTCACCATAGCGCATACCTGTATAGCAGCCAAATACAAATACATCACGGACCCGGTTGAGTTTGTAATCAGTAATATCAAAGCTTTTCAGTAATTCAAGTTCTGCATCTGTTAAATAGATTACTTCGATATCATTCTCCTTTAGTTCGAACTTCAATGCTGGAACCTTCATTCCCTTATCACCAACCCATGTGGTAAATGCTCGTATCCGTGCAAGATTTTTAACCATGGTATTATTCTTCTGTTCTTTCTTAATGAGGAACATTCTAAATGCATCTAAAACACTCTGATCAAATTTATCAGTAGTGATATTATTTAGTCTCTTAGTTTGAAGAAAGGCTTTGAAGTGATTAACAGCGCTAGTTGTGTTTCTATGTGTATTATTAGCTTTATTACTTTTGATGTAACCTAAAAACTGATCTAATAAGGGTAAAATCTCATTATGCTGTACACTATTAATGTCTTTGCCTTTAAGCCGTCTATCTAACATTTTTCGGAAATCATCTACCGTTGGTGCTATCCCTTTTTGTTTACAATCTGTATGAAACTGTTCAACATAGCCTTTTATGATCTGTAGGTTTTGGTTTATTACTTCAGCGTTCGGAGCAGTCTTTTTGATTGGAAGTTTACCTGGAGTCTTAAAGTAGTCTGTGACATAGTATTTTGAATCTATGTTCTGACCAGTATAATACTGTAGACGTTTCCCGTTAAAGGAGTAGTTTAATTCAAGCTGCACGTTTTTTACGGGGATGTTGCCGTCTTTATCTGCCCTTGCACGCAAATAGAACTTAGGTATAGCCATTAGTTATAGAGTTTTTACACACGAATATACACACACTTTTTGCTTTATTTTAAGTTATTTGAATTTACTTAGACAAAGTGATTAGTGATGAAAAGGGTGTTATTATGGTTGTTAGCTCGTATTTAGTGTGTTATATTTGGCTGAACTTTACTTGGTTTTATTTTAAGACGGACTCCGGCGCTGGGTACGCAAAAAGCCTTAGAGAAATCTAAGGCTTTTTTGGTTTTATTAGGTATTTTAGGTGTCTTATGCTAAACGATTTGCTCCTCATTCAAAACGATTTATTGGAGACTTACCTTAAGGAAGTGCCAACTAATCTGCAGCAGGCCTTTGATGATTTGCATGATGCTGAATTGTCCACAGCAAATTTCAGCTTTTATACTTCCGTTTCCTCCGTTTATTCCAGTAAGATAGAAGGAGAAGCCATTGAGCTTGATTCTTTCATCAAGTATAAAAGAGATGGCATTCAGTTTCGGGCTGACTACACCCAAAAGATTGACGATTTATATCATGCTTATATTTTTGCACAGAATCATCAACTTAATGAATCAAATATAGCTGAAGCACATAAACTATTGAGCCAGCATATTTTAGATAAAAATGCACATGGTGTGTTACGTATGCAAAATATGTACGTTTCTACACCTGATGGTAGAATTGAGTATGTTGCTGCATTACCTGGGCAGGTGAAGGAGGAATCTCTAATAATATTGGTGAAATGGATATTCCTGTGGAAGCCAAGACTGAATTGCTGGACTTGATCGGGCAATGGGCCGAAAATTTCAGGACGGAACTGAATACCGAGCCTTTTTTACCCGAAGGCCGAAGTAACGAGAACTTACGATTGAAAATGAAGAAAAAACGAAACGTTATAGAAGAAATCCTGGCGATTAAAACCAGAGCTAAGTTTGAGGCCAGATACGATTATGCTGTCCGGTTTGGGGAACTTGATACCATAGTTAATGCATTAAAGACAACCCCGGAACATGCCAGAAAGGAATTGTTGAAATATATCCCCATTGCTACAGTGGCCTGTTTTGAAGCTTTTTTTAGTGCTACGGTAAAGGAGCTGATTGATCATGGTAAGCTATTTGCAGATCGTATCGGTAAGTTCAATCAGGCTGCCAACACCCGTATTGATTTTGAGATTCTGAATGAGATTCAGGGCAAGACTCTGACCATTGGCGATTTTGCGGCCCATATGTTGTCTTTCAATAACTTGGATGATTTGAATGCGAACATTTCTACCTTAATTGATACCGATATGCTGTCTGAGTTGAAGCGGTTTGAAAAGCCTTCCATTTTCGAAGAGAAAATGAATACCTCCCGGGAATTTCTGAAGAATTCGGACCAGGTGATCAGGTCTGTTAAACGAACTTATGAACTGCGCCACATCTTTTGCCATGAATATTCCAGGTCTGCCCGTGTTGAGGAGGCCGAGATTTTAAGTAATCATACGAATTGCCGCTTGTTTCTGGATCAGGTCAATAACTTTATCTGGGAATTGTTATATCCTGACGCCCCGGAAACCCAGGCGGATATTAATATGGAGGCAGCAGCGGATTTTGCGGAATTGGACAAGGCGCTAACGCAGCTCATCACGGACATTAAGAGGAAAGCGGAAGAAAAGGGAGACATGCATAGCTTTAACCCAAAGATTTTTGACAAGCCCATCACGTCATGGAAAAAATACCGGAAGGACTCGGCCGAATGTGCGGCAAGCCCATTAATTGGGGGCCTGATGTATTCCAGTTTGTATTCTTCTGCAATGGCGAATAAAACCCGGGAGAAGATTGAGAGCCTGCACAGTGAATTTGCTTATACTCTAAGTGAGGAGGGCCCTGATTATGAAAATTAAATCGATGTATAGACAGGTTTTTATCAGTTACGCAAAGGAAGATATCGCCTATGCGGAAAAGCTGTATGGTTTTTTGGAAGCCTCAGGTTTTGAACCCTGGCTGGACAAAAAGAAATTGAAAGTGGGTGCCAACTGGGATTTTTTTATTCAAAAAGCGCTTCGTGAAAGTACCTGGATCATCCTGCTGCTGTCCTCGGTCTCCGTTAAAAAACGGGGCTATGTACAAAGAGAATACCGTGCAGCGGTCCGGTATGCCGAGAGCAAGCTGGAGGAAGATATTTATATCATTCCCATTATGATCGATGCCTGCGAGGTGCCGCTTGGTATAGATAAATTTCAATGGAAAATGTATGATGACCAGGATACCTTTATACAGATTTTGCAGTCCTTGAATGAGCAGCGGACAGTATACTTGGACCAATTGGATGCAGGAGTACTGGCGCTTGGCGAGCTGAAAGAAATTTCTTTATCACTGAAACTACCCTTAAAAAATACAGTTCATGAAGACATCAAAATTCCGCAGTTCCTGAATTCAACGGTGCTTGACAATGCTTTTATCAATACGCTGCTGATGGCAAAGGGTTTGGAGATCATTAACGGGCTAAGGAACCTGTATCTTGATGATAATTACCTCCTTGATATGGACGAAGTTTCTAAAGAGCATTTGTATACGGAGGTCAATTACTACATTAATTACCTGTCAGATCAGGCCTTGAGCCTGACCTTAATGGATAATACTTACCAGGGAGGGCCTCACCCGAATACCTATATTTGCAATTTTAATTTCAGCTTTAACCCGGCCCGCCAGATCGACCTTCGGAATTTTGTTGAAATCAATGACTATCATCAGTTTGTAAACGATGCAGTTGACCGGTATCTTAAAGTGAACGAAGAGGACGATCCCGAAACGATCATTCAAATGGTGAAGGACAATTTAAACGGGTCTTGGGACGTAGATTTCAGCTTCACAGATACAACGCTGACTCTTGACTTTGTCAACTTCCTACCAAGAGCGGCGCAGTACTACGGCAGGATAGATATTCCGCTGGAGGATTTGAAAGTTAAGGTTCCTTTGTAGTTTAATTCGGGCATTTGTTATGTGCCAGGGCAGCGGGAACTATTTCACATTGCTTAGCCATTACTTGATATCTCGCCTTGTTCAGGAAAGTCATGTATAAAGGCACAGCCCTCCGATCAGGTAGCAGTCCCTCGAGCCGGAAAATCCTCAGTGTGCACGGTCAGGGCCTGCACCAGTACGGCAGCCCAATGAACAAGAATATTCTCATTGTAAGTTTGGAATTGCCTTTCCTCTGAATTACGAACAGCTGATTCGCAGGATATTACCGTCTTTAAGGAGATTGGAAATCATCGTGTACCTCGTTTCTTCCGAAGAAGTGGTTGTATTATTGTAAGCTTACCCAAAAGCTGGCCATTTAAAAGTAGATTCTCGACCACGCATTGTTCACCAGATCCGCTCTTCCATGCGTTATGTTCCTGATAAAGATAAAAAGGCGGTGATGGCCGATATTATGCCTATTTACCAGTCGG
>NZ_JAZQRL010000070.1:0-3661 GCF_045629565.1 Arcticibacter sp. | reverse complement strand
TTTAACATCGCAAGACTTTCATATTTATAGAAGTCAACGGTTGAAACGAATTGGAGGACAAGAAGTGTTGGTATTAAACAGACTAAATAAATAAGAATTCCTGTCGCTATCCAAAACGCCGGCTCTTTAGTTAATCTTTTCGTTGGAGGGTAAAGGAATAGTTCATAAAAATAGTACAGAGAAGCGGCGATCATTAAGAACGATGCAACTACAGAAGCATGATATGGCTGACCGACAAGTTGTTTACTGCTTATGAAATAGCCCAAACAGAGCAAAGGAAAAATAATTGCTAAATACCGAAGTATCGTTTTTATGTATATTCTGATGATGGTACCCCCTCATTCTGAAGGATGGTAACCCCCTTTGGAGTTATTAAGAAGTGAAAGAGCTTTGTGTTATTTTAAAGATATGGATTGCCTTGCACGTAACTTCATTTTTTCTTTCTTCGCGAGTCCCCTTTAAGTTCGATACGATGAGATTTTGCTGTCAATCTGTCCATTATTGCATCGGCGAGGGTTAATTCTTCCAGGTAATCGTACCAGCTTGCAACAGGCAGTTGTGATGTGATGATGATGGATTTTTTTGCATATCTGTCTTCGATAATTTGGAGTAATGCCAGCTTGATGTTTTTGTTCAATGCTTGTAAACCAAAATCATCCAGGATGATTAACTGTATTTTTTCAAGTTGATTTAAGAACTTAAGATAGCTACCTTCAGTTTTGGCCATGAGTATTGCTTCAATCAGTCTGTTCATATTCAAGTATCGGGTTTTGATTCCCATTAAACAGGCCTGATGGCCGAGCGCACAAGCGATATGGCTCTTACCGCAACCGGTAGCGCCCGTTATCAGGACATTCTCGCCCTGACCCAGATAACGTCCCTCCAGCAAATTTGACCATTGAGTTTTGGTAAGATTTCGTGATTCGGAACATTCAATTTCTTCTGGTATTGCATTGAACCGGAACTTCGCCGTTTTTAATAAAGTCGTCATTCGTTCATTACTTCGGTGCAATGTTTCAGCTTGAACGAGGTAGGAAAGAAGTTCATGTCCCTCGAGTTGTTGATTCACCGGAAGCTCCAGCTGCATACCATAGCTTGCCGACATTCCAAGTAATTTCATTTGTTGCATCTGCTGCAAAGTGTGTGTTGTGTTCATTGATAATATTTAGTGGTTTAAAAAAAGAAGCGATACGCGTTGTTGAACAAGGTGATTTATTTAATCACCTTGTTCAACAACGCAAGCCCGCGGCAGCGTCATAGGTTTACATTTTTTAAGAATGTCACGGGATAAACCCTCCCATTTACTGATAATTGCTACTGCCACGTATGTTGTCATGATGAATAGGTTTTGAATCGTCGTTGTCAAAAAGAAGTGGTTGTTTGTCAAGACCCGTTTGCAAAATGGATCGTATCATCGAGAGAGTAGGACGCATGACGTTTGCTGCGCGTACACACGCTGATTCCAGTCTATGTCTACTATACTTATACTGAAGCGCCAGCATGGCATTGCATGCTTTGAAGTTTTGTTCGGGATAGATGCTGCTGTGTAATAGCCGGTCGGCAGCTTGCCGCGTATACTTGCCAACCTTTTCGGCTTGGGTAAGCAGTTCGCCTACGGTCCATCCCTGAGTGGCAACCATGTGCTGATGATGAGCAGGCATATGTTCATGAATGCGGTTAAACTTTAGTTCCTGTGAACTTCTAACATGGAATGCAATGCGTTCATGTTGATAGTAGACCTCCACGGTTCGGGTATCAAAATAGACAATGACCTTCTTTCCAACATATTGGTAAGGAACAGTGTAGTAGTGCTTATTATCGGGGAGCTGTATCGCATAGTTGCGCTGGACAGTCACTGTTTTGCTTTGCTGAAGTTTAAAAGGAGTTTCAGGTAGAAGTTTCAGAACGGGTTTTTCATCCCGTTCAAAAATATCCCGGCGACTTTCTTTACTGCCTTTATACGGTTTGCTGTTTAATATATTCAGCCAGCCTGCAATTTGTGCATTGAGGTCTTCCAGACTGCAGGCTTTGTATTTGTACATAGGGCCATAGATATGATTATATACAATGTTCACGGCTCCTTCAACCATAGCTTTATCAGTAGGTTCGCGGGCTCTGGTGGCGCTAAATGTGGTATTGTAGTGGGCAGAGAGTCTATGACACAATTCAGTAAATGCAGGTTCGTATCGATCAGCCTTAGTTACAGCGGTTTTCATGTTGTCGGATAAATATGTCTTTGTCAGACCGCCAACATATTTAACTAATTCAATAATACATAAGGCAAAGTCTGGGATACGCTGGGTGTGTACAGCGATGCAAAAAATCAAACCGCTATATGGCAATACACCAACAAATACCTCACAATAGATCTTTTCACCGGTTTTAGTTATATAAAACAACTTCTTTCCAGCAAAATCAACCTGAGTAAATTCACCAGGATTATACGTCCAATGAAAAGCAGGATCAGTCTCCTTCAAATACTGTTTAAACAAGAAACAGTATTGACTATAGGAATAGCCGCCGGGATATTCCTGAATATACTCCGCCCATAACAGTTGTTTAGTAACACCAGTTTTATGGAGCGATTGCCTGGCTATATCGAAGTGGTTTACCGCTTGCCTAAAGCGGTGGCCGGTAACTGGTGCGGGATCCGGATCGTAAATGATATTTGCCAGCTCTTTGTCAGGTAAGCTAATAACATCGTTGTCACCCAAAAGTGGAGTTGCTGCGGCGATCTTGCGCAAATACTTCCTTACGGTTTTACGGCTTATGCCAGTGCGACGGACGATCTCTTTAATAGACACGCCATCTGCAGATAGTTGCTGTACTTGTTTAGCCTGATTCATGTCAAGAGACTTTTGAGCCATTGTTTCCCGGATTTAGCCGGGAAAATCAGATAAAAAGCTCAGACACTTCCGAAACTCATCGAAGGGGTACCATGCGCCGGAATGACAGTTTGAAACATCAGCGTTTGGCTCATAAACATCAGCTGCTCGACTCTTTTACTTTGTCAACACTATAGCAGCTTGGCTTGAACCGGGGGGTTACCATCCTTCAGAATGAGGGGGTACCATAATTCAGAACAGGGGGGTACCATGTACCAGTATATACACCGGTACCTTATGTAATTAGCAATACTGGTGTAAATACCCGCGATCGTTCCGGTAAATTAATCAATCCACTGACACGATAAGCAAGTACTTTTACCGAATAAACGAAAATGAAATAATAGTAAACCCTTATTTGTAAAAGAAAATTCGTTCTTAATGTTGACTTAGAAACGCTGCAGATACCCGTAAAGAACATGATATACTTTAACTAAGTCGATGACGCAGCGGGTAGATGAGGTCTGCACAAAAGATAAACGAAATATGATAAACAATATGTGGCAAACACGAAAGAAAGCATACCGTTAAAGATCCAGGGTTTCGGACACTCGCTGAATACTTTCAGCCGGATTGAAGTACCCGCAAAAGCTATCCTCTTCATGCGGGAGATTTCAAAGCGATTATACTGGATAGAAAAGGGCGACATAAGAAGCTGATTCAACATTGACGAAGCAGCCAAAAACAACCAGTTCTTGGCTGAGCATAATACCGTGTCATCTGTAGAAAGCAGGAAAACAGCCCGAGCGAGGGATTTCTGTAATGTGATCTGGAAT
>NZ_JAZQRL010000069.1:0-86835 GCF_045629565.1 Arcticibacter sp. | reverse complement strand
GCTTCACCAAAAACGAAGATGCCATTTGATTTGTAGCTGATGTAATTTTGCTGGCGTACTGCATCCATATATACAATGCTGTACAAAACATGCTCAGCACCAATTTCATCAGCAATAATATCATGGCTATTGATGCCATTTAGTAATGACAATACCAGTGTATTTTCTCCAACAAAAGGTTTAATATCTTCAATAGCTTGCTTTAACTGGTAGCTTTTTACACCGATAATGATCAAATCTGCTTTATCCACGGTATGTTCAGCGAGAACATATTTAAAGTCATATCGCTTCTGGTTTACAAAAACACCTTCTTCAGTATAGCGGTCAAGCCTTTTTTGATCCACAATGATGCTAACCATTTCTGGGTCAAAGTCATAAATTTTGGAGGCATATTTTGCGCCAATAGCGCCTAATCCAATAAAATAAACAGATTGAATGGGAGTAATCATCTTGCAAATTTAAAATAATATTGCTTGATTCTATTACTTATGAATTCGCTACCGTCTCTTAATATGATGAAGGCAGCTTAATTTTATCCAGTTTAATGAATGGTTTTCTTAAGAAGAGATAAGTAGCGTGTTAGAAATATATATATTGAAAAAGAGTTACCTTAGTTGTATGTTTTAATCTTGATAGCCAATTCATGAGCCTTTTTATTATTGTTACCTCCTTATTTACTTTAAGTACGGTTTTGAGTTTTATCAATGCCCGATGGATTAAATTACCCGGAGTAATAGGGGTCATGTTGTTATCTATTTTGACTACGCTGGTTACTGTGGTTGCGGGGCAAATTATTCCTAATTTCAGCAGCTTTATCAATAATTTAGCTAATGCTATTGATTTCTCTGATACTTTACTAGAGGTTTTACTTGGCTTTTTACTTTTTTCCACTGCGCTGCAGTTTGATATTAATCGATTGAAAGCATATTTAAGCAGAATATTAATTATCAGTACAGTAGGAGTGTTGCTTTCTACTTTGATTTTTGCAGGTATGTTGTATTATGTGCTTGAAATGATCAATTTAACTATACCTTTTATTTTCTGCTTGTTATTTGGTGCACTAATCGCACCTACAGATGCAGTTGCTGTTTCTGCTTTGTTGAAAGAAACCCGAATGCCCAAGCGATTGGAAACTATAATATCGGGTGAGTCATTGTTTAATGATGGTATTGGTATAGTACTTTTTATCAGCTTCCTGCGACTTATTGAAATTCCTGAAAGGGGGTTTTCATTGACTGATGTGGCTATGTTATTTGCTAGAGAAGTATTTGGCGGATTGTTAATTGGTGTTTTACTGGGTTGGATTGCAACCAGGATGATAAGGTCTATTGTAGATTTTCAGACTATTGTTCTGATCACATTGACGCTTGTAATGTGCATCTCTGTTATAGGAGGTATTCTTTTTGTTTCTATTCCACTAGCTGTTGTTGCCGCAGGTTTGTTAGTACGTAACCGTGCATTTATAAATACGAAAGATCATGTTAATAAATACTTGCAGCTTTTCTGGAAGTTAGTTGATGATTTGTTAAACATCATTTTGTTCGTGCTGTTAGGTTTGCAAATGGGGGCTGTTTCTTTTTCAGTGAGTCATTTTATTATTGGCGCCATCGCTGTGGTGCTTTTGCTGGTTGCCCGTGCACTAAGTATTACATTACCCATCATTTTCCTTAAAAGGACTTTAAAAATGCAGTATAATAGCATTTTTATCCTTACCTGGGCTGGGTTAAGAGGTGCTATTTCAATTGCACTGGCACTTTCCATTCCTGCTACGCCTTTCAGAGAAACTTTATTGGCAGCAGCTTTTTTTATTGTTGTATTCTCTGTTTTGGTGCAAGGCTTGACGTTAAATAGTGTAGTCAATAAATTAGTTAATAAGGTTTAACATTGTTGATTTATTTTTTTATTAATTTATTGAGGTTTTGTTGTATAGCTATATTTATTTTAAGTGGGATTATAGAAATCCAGAAGAATCATCATAACTATTAAAATCGAGCGATACATATCATATTGCAGCGATGCATAAAACAAAGCGGTAACTTAGCAATTTCGCAGGATTTGTAACAAAATTTATCCTTTATAATCAAAATAGAAATTAACGCATGAATTTATTAGGAAACATCATCTGGATAATCTTTGGAGGAATATTTATATTTTTTGAATACATTATTGGAGGTTTAATATTATGCCTCACCATTGTTGGGATTCCTTTCGGCTTGCAGTGTTTTAAGTTTGCCATTGTAGGGCTCGCGCCTTTTGGCGTTAAAATAACAGATACTTCTACCAATACTGGCTGCTTAACAACAATTATGAATATTGTATGGATCATTTTTGGTGGAATTTGGATTGCCTTGACTCACCTGGTATTTGGTATTCTATTTTGTATCACGATTATCGGTATACCTTTTGGCCGTCAACATTTTAAATTGATGAACCTGGCTTTTACCCCATTTGGGAAGTCGATAAGTTAAAAGTTTATTTCAATAGTTGCATGTGTAATTTTTTTATGTTAAAATTAATTCATAATTCAGGTATAGCATAATGTTATACGATGATCAAGGTTTTTACCCCGTTTGGGAATTCAGTAGGTTAAAAGGTTAGATGAAATTTTTTTGTGAGAATTACTTCCTCTTAAAGCAATACCTTATTTCAGATGTAGCTTAATGTGAGTATTCTTTTAATACAATTAATAAGCCTTGCATTAAAAGAATGCTGGTTTTAAACTTACTTGATAGGGTAATTTGACTTAAGCAGGTTTCATTTCTTCAATTGTTGCTGAGCGTATACCTAAATTAATAATATATAGAAGGCAGTTGAAATGGTGCTAATTTTAAACTCACTTAATTTGCGAAAGGCGTGGTAATATCCGCATTCTAAAGCAGTTCATTGCAGTTTCACCTAATTGTGCCAGAAGATGGTAATTAGCAATAGCACCAACAGGAGCTCCAATGATGGGAATAAGTTGGGCCATTTTTGCAAGATCGATATAGTCGCGATATTCTTGTTGAAAAGTACGCCAGTCAAATTCTTCTGCTTGATCTGGGAGACGACTGCTGTACATTTCCCAGTTATCTAATAATTGAAAGATCTCATTTCGTCGTTGCTGACTGGAATAAGCAAGTTGGAAAATATACAGTATATATAATCGCTCTTTATAATCCTTTATATTAAATCCATATAAAGATGCGATATTAAAAAGTAATTTAATTTTAATACCAATGAGTATCGGGAACTCTGCTAATCCTAATAATATGCCCCCGGCTCCAATTATTGCACCTTCTACAGACGCAGTTTTCTGATAAAAGGTGATTTGCTGCCTGATGTAACTTTCTCTTAATTGAAAGGAAGCTTCTGTAGGTAATTTCTCTGTTGTGGTATATTTAGCTCCAAAAAGCACCGCCTTAATCATCTTTTCAATAGTTACTGTCAATACTTTATGCACCTTCTCAGGGATAATATTATTGATCTTGTTCTGGATGCCTTTCGCAATCCTGTTAGTTAAAGATGGCTTTTTCTGCATCTTTTGCTGCCAGTCAATCAATAAAAAGTATGCATTTTGTTCGTATTGAGTCATTCCGTATTAAATAATTAAGGGTTTAACTTGCTAAAGTGAAAAAGTTAAAGGTAAATAACTTTCATGTTTCATGATCTGTTAATAAAAGGCTATGGTGGAAACAAGAGGCTGGTATATTTTACATAAAGCAAATTGAATCGATATTGAATTGTACGTGATCAACTGAAAGATTACTTAAAAATTGATAATTAATTAAATAGCTTAATAGTGTAATCTAATAGTTCAGGTCCACCTGTTCTTCCATGTCCGGGAATTATAGTTGTTACATGTGGATACTTTGTTTTTAATTTTTCAACCGTTGAGGACCATGCTTTGATGTTCGCGTCTTCTAAATTTCCTTTTTCAGAACCAACTTCTTTGATCAGGCATCCGCCAAACATCATATTCTCCTTGGGAAAGTATCCTATAATATTATCCTTGGTATGGCCTTCACCTATAAATTCGGCAATGACTTTATAATCTCCAATAGTAAATTCTTTATAATTTGTAAAACCATTTTGTGGAACAGGTGAATTAACTGATTTAGCCAATTCAATTGTTTTAAAATTTGCAAAGGAGGGGATCTGATGTTGGTGGAATGTATTAAGGCCTACAACACAATCTGTATGGAAATGCGTAGCGATAACAGCCTTGATTTTTATAGCTCTTTGCGTTATAAAATAATTGATCAATTCTACAGTGCTTTCTTCATTTGCCGGTGTATCGAAAATAATTGCTTCTTGATGATTTAGAACAATCATTCCATTGCATGGTACTTTTCCAAAATCCTCAGAGTTTAAATACGAAGTGTGTTCATAAACATGATTGGAGATCTTCCGGATAGTAAGATTTTCAGATTCATAAATTGCTTCCTCGTGATTCTTTGGTGTTTCAACTTCTGCTTCTTTTCTTTCTGTAATAAGGGCTTGTTTTCTACCCTCATTACTGCAGGCCATAATTGTTAACGCCATTAAAGCGATAATAAAATTGTATTTAAGCATGGCTAGTGTTTTCATATTGTAATACTTACCTTCTAATCTTTCTGCTGTTAGTCTTGTGTTTTGCCTCATTACGATCAGCCATGACCTTTAATGCTGCCTTAAAGTGTTAACTATATAACAATACTTCTCAAAGCAAATAGATGAATTAAAATTGCATAAGATATTCGAGAAATTATCGGCTTTGCTTTAATTAATTTAATTGTTAATGATTTGTTCTTGGGTATGAAGTCTTGCGCGTGAAATATATAAATGTCTTCTAATACTACAAATCTTTATATAACATCCGATTATTAAAAAACAACGGGGGACTTAGACAGTTCAGGATGATGACGCATGATCCATTTCCATAGCTAAACTGTATGTAAAAATAAAAAACCGCCTTTAAACTTAATTAAAGACGGTTTCTGTACACCCAATAGGATTCGAACCTATGACCTACGGTTTAGAAAACCGTTGCTCTATCCAGCTGAGCTATGGGTGCCTTTGGTGGCTGCAAATATAGAAAATCTTTAAATTAACTCCCAAGCTAATTTAAAGATTCTACTAAAAAACTAAGATCCAGCAAATTAATTTTGCTCCATGCTCAGTTCAGCGAAATATTTATGGAATAGAGGTATCGTTTCGATGCCTTTATAGTAGTTAGCAATGTCAAATTTTTCGTTTGGAGAATGCAGATTATCACTATCCAATCCAAAACCCATCAGTACGGTCTTAATTCCAAGCTCCGCCTCAAAGAGTGCTACAATAGGAATACTTCCTCCACCCCTCGTAGGAATCGGCTTTTTACTGAAAGACTCTTCAATAGCTTTCTCTGCGGCTTTATAAGCTACGCTGTCTGTAGGGGTCACTACGGGTTCTCCTCCATGATGAGGTGTAACCTTTACACGCACATAGTCGGGGGCGATGCTCTCAAAGTGGTCTTTAAATAGTTGAGTGATTTTATCGGATTGTTGGTTTGGCACCAGGCGCATGGAGATTTTTGCGCTAGCCTTTGAAGGAAGGACAGTTTTAGCACCTTCACCAATATAACCACCCCAGATCCCGTTTACTTCAAGGGTCGGCCTAATGCCTGTACGCTCTATAGTTGAATAGCCTTGCTCTCCCCAGAGTGATTTAACTCCAAGGTCGTTTTTAAACTCATCTTCATCATATGGAGCTTCGTTGAGACTATTTCTCTCCTGCTCGGAAAGGCTTAACACATCATCATAGAAATGCGGGATAGCAATATGGTTATTTGCATCGTGCAGGGAAGCTATCAATTGACATAAAACAGTAGCTGGATTGGCAACGGCACCACCGTATACGCCCGAGTGAAGATCCCTGTTTGGACCGGTAACTTCAACTTCGAGGTAAGATAGTCCGCGAAGTCCTGTCTCAAGAGACGGATTTTCCAAACTAATCATCGAGGTGTCTGATATCAACACGACATCAGATTTAAGGCGTTCCCGATTTGCCCTAACAAAAATACCGAGATTGCTTGAACCTACTTCCTCTTCTCCCTCGATCATAAACTTGATGTTACAGGGGAGTGAATCGGAATTCACCATCAGCTCAAATGCTTTAACATGCATATAAAACTGGCCTTTGTCATCACAAGCACCCCGGGCAAATATTTTTTCGTCTCTAATTGTAGGCTCGAAAGGGGGTGTCTTCCACAATTCCAGCGGGTCGGCAGGTTGCACGTCGTAATGGCCGTAAACCAGAACCGTTGGTTTTAAAGGATCTATTATCTTTTCACCATAAACTATCGGATACCCGGCCGTCGGGCAGATTTCGACATTTTCCGCACCTGCTTCTGTAAGCTTTCTTGCGACGTAATCTGCTGTATTTAAAACATCTTCTTTATATGAAGGATCCGCGCTTACTGAAGGAAACCTGAGCAACTCAAGTAGTTCATCCAAAAAGCGTTGTTTGTTTTCCTCAACATACCGTTTTATAGTCTGCATAATCTCTAAAGTTTACGCAAATATAGTCTAGTGGAGACGAACAAAAAGGAGATTTAGATAACTTTCCGAGATTTACGTTAGTCCCAGCCGCTCATATCTCTCTTCTCACCACCCATTACGGTTTTCTCAGCTTTCAATGAGGGGGTTGCTCCTTCTTCTTTCTTGCATGAAGCGAATGTGATGGCTACTACCGCCAATATGGCTACGATCTTTTTCATTTGTTCTTTTTTATGTTTTAAGTATTTAGGAGTTTTCTCTCTGGGTTGATGCTCTCCCTGGGCTGACTTTCTCCCTGGCTGATTTTCTACCTGGGCTGATTAGTCCCAACCGCTCATATCTCTCTTCTCACCACCCATTACGGTCTTCTCAGCTTTCAATGATGGGGTTGCGCCTTCTTCTTTCTTGCATGAGGCGAATGTGATGGCTACTATTGCCAATATGGCTACGATCTTTTT
The DNA here is from genome assembly GCF_045629565.1 of Arcticibacter sp. GTDB lineage: Bacteria > Bacteroidota > Bacteroidia > Sphingobacteriales > Sphingobacteriaceae > Arcticibacter. Next base: position 79,883 of record NZ_JAZQRL010000069.1, on the reverse strand, counting down.
CATTTGTTCTTTTTTATGTTTTTTAGAATTATTAACTTTTTCCTTGGCTGACTTTGTCCTCGGTTGACTTTCTAGCTGGCCTGCCTAGTCCCAACCGCTCATATCTCTTTTCTCACCACCCATTACGGTCTTCTCAGCTTTCAATGATGGGGTTGCGCCTTCTTCTTTCTTGCATGAGGCGAATGTGATGGCTACTACTGCCAATATTGCTACGATCTTTTTCATTTGTTCTTTTTTTATGTTTTTAACTGTTTTTGAGACTCGTACGTGAATAACCTAATCTTACTGTTTCTGTATAGAAGCTTATGAACGATTGTAGGGAAATTAACTCGGCAGCAATTGCAGTGCTTATCTCCCCTTGATTAAGAGTTTGTTAGTGGAAGGTTATAATATCAGATTCCTGGAGAGCAAGTCCGGATCTGAATAGTCAAATGTGAAACACCTTCAGAGTGACTATTGTTTATTTCCATTAACGAAACTTTTTTAATATAAATTCTCGTTCCAAACCTAGGAATAAACGCCGCATTTTTGAGGGGAATATTGTAACACTATTTGATACAACTCGATTCAAATTTATACAGACAATACCCGCCCTCTATACAGTTCTGCACACTGACAATAGCGCCAAACCTGATCGCGTTTCTGCCTAGGATTCAATCCGGTACGCCACTTTAGTCTGTTAGGCCTGATATAATTGGAAAATATTATATATCTTTCCTTCAAGATTAGAAATGAAAGTTAACCTTCTCATAACAGCCTTAGTTTTATCGTTTATTTTTAACTGCTATTCTCAAACAGATTCGTTCAAAAACGATAGTTTATCGGTTGACAGGCTGAATGAACTCGCTTATAATATCCGTCTGACTGATCCCGATCAAACCTTACAACACGCAAAAAAGGCGTTAAATCTAGCGACAAAAATTGGCTATAGTAATGGTTCTGCAGAGGCTCAAAGAGTCATGGGAATCGGCTATTTCTATATCTGGAAAAACGAACAAGCTTTAAGCCACTATCTAAAGTCTTTGACGGGCTTTAAGAAAACCAATTATAAGCCTGGCCTTGCAAAAGTATATAACAACATTGGAAACCTTTATCGGGAAATCGATTTTGAAAAGGGACTGATGTATTTCAACAGATCACTGGTAGTAGCTAACCAACTTGACATGACCGATTTGATAGCAGGAGCTAATCTGAACATCGGTATAATATATTTCAGACAAAAGAAATACAATCTTGCTTTGTCTTGTTTTGAAAAAAGCTACAAGATGTTTACTGAACTGAAGAATCCGGTAGGAATAACTCAATCACTTCATAACCAAGGAGTGATATACTTCAACGTAAAAAAAACAGCGTTAGCTGAGAAAATTCTTTTAGAATCTATCCAGAATGCAAAACAGAACGAACTTAACAGCACAGTAGCGAGCATAAATTTGACACTGACTGCCATTTATATAAACCAAGGCAGATTCGCCAAGGCAGAAGAAGCTCTCAACGAAGGCAAAGCATATACTGAACTCGTCAAAGACGCCAAACTTCAGCAAGACTATACTTTCACATCCTATCAGCTCGAATACAAGAGAAAAAACTACAAACAAGCTCTTGAGTATTTACGACAGGTATACACTCAAGACAGCATCCAGTTTAACAATATAGAGTCGCAAAAAATAGGCCTGCTCCAGGAACAACAGCGACATATGGAGCGCGAAAAGCAGACCCTGATACTCATTGAGAGACAGAAAACGAACCGCGTCATGCTCTGGGCTTCAGTCATCGTTTTAATACTCCTGGCAGCGGTCATTATGCTATTATATCTAAATAACAAGAAGAAAGCGAAGACGAATAAACAACTACAGACACTTAATGACGAAGTTTCCTTACAAAAAGAAAACCTCGACCGGATCAATCATAATCTCGAAGAGATCATTACAGAACGAACTCTCGATCTGCAAATCAAGAACAAAAAACTATCTGACTATTCAGCCCATCTTTCGCATCAGATCCGAAGTCCAATAGCAACCATGAAGGGGCTCATGATGCTTGAAGAAGACCATCTTATTGAAAATGAGGAATTTGTAAAAGAGATCGGCAAGTGTATTAACGACATTGACGACAAGATCCGGAACATCAATGCAAACCTCCATAGCCTTGAAAATAAGGAGCTTTAGTGCTAGAGCAATAAAGAAGTGATATAAGCAATAGATTTGCCCTCAATTTTTTAATTTTGCCAATCAAAAAAGGGATTAGATTTGGAATATTTAAAGGGATTAAATCCATCGCAACGAGCAGCAGTAGAACAGACAATAGGACCGGTAATGATTGTTGCTGGTGCAGGTTCAGGGAAGACAAGGGTAATTACCTATAGAGTCGCTCATTTAATCAGGACAGGTGTAGATCCTTTTAACCTACTGGTGCTGACATTTACGAACAAAGCCGCCAAAGAAATGCGCAATCGCATCATGGACGTGGTCGGGGCGGAAGCCAAGAATATATGGATGGGAACATTCCACTCAGTATTTGCCAAAATCCTACGAGTAGAAGCGACTAAAATTGGCTATCCCTCGAACTTTACAATTTATGATACCGACGATAGCAAAAGTTTGATCAGATCCATTCTTAAGGAACAACAACTCGATGACAAACTCTATAATGCCAACTTTGTATATAATCGCATATCCTCAGCCAAAAATAACCTGATTTCTGCCGCAGAATATCAAAAGAATGCCCAGATTCAGTCTGAAGACTTCTCAAGCGGCCGCGGACGGCTCGGCGAGATCTACCAGACTTATACCCAACGCTGCTTTAAAGCCGGAGCGATGGATTTTGACGATATCCTCTTTAAAACTAATATTCTGCTCCGTGAGCATCCGGATGTACTATACAAGTATCAGAATAAATTCAAATATCTCATGGTCGACGAGTACCAGGATACTAATTATTCTCAGTACTTAATCGTCAAAAAGCTTGCAGCCATAAATGAAAACTTATGCGTAGTAGGAGACGACGCACAAAGTATCTATGCTTTCCGGGGAGCAAACATTCAGAATATACTCAACTTCGAGAAGGATTACCCAGATTTGAAGGTCTTCAAACTGGAGCAAAATTATCGTTCTACACGAAACATCGTCCATGTTGCGAATAGTATAATTGCGAATAACAAAAATCAATTAAAAAAGAACGTCTATTCTGAAAATGAAGATGGTGAGAAAATCAAAATAGCCAGGGCCTTTAGTGACAACGAAGAGGGAAAGATTGTAGCAGAGAGCATCATTCAGGAACGTAGTCTAAAGGGACTGAAATATCAGGACTTTGCTATCCTATACCGCACCAACGCACAGTCTCGTGCAATGGAGGAAGCGCTGCGAAAATTAAACGTTCCCTATAAAATATACGGAGGTCTCTCCTTCTATCAAAGGAAAGAAATTAAAGATCTCATCGCGTATTTCAGACTAACATTTAATCCAAACGATGAAGAAGCACTGAAACGCGTCATTAATTACCCCAAACGAGGGATCGGTGATACTTCAATGGAACGTATACTCATCGCAGCGGACAAAAATGATACTACTCCCTGGGAAATAATAAAAGAGGCTCCGAGTTATCTGGAACCGCGTACTGCTGCTCCGGCTGGCGGATTCGCTACGATGATTCAAAGCTTTCAGGCTGTAGCTAAACAGCAGTCGGCCTATGAAGCAGCCTTACACATCGCTCAGCACTCCGGACTTTTAAAGGATCTTTATGCTGATAAATCCATTGAAGGGCTTAGCCGATATGAAAACATCCAGGAGCTGCTAAACGGGATCAAAGAATTTTCTGAACGGGAAGATCTTGAAGAGAGAGGACTGGATATTTTTATGCAGGATGTGGCACTTCTCACAAACGATGACAATGACAAAAATCCTGATGCGGATACCGTGTCATTAATGACCATTCACTCCGCAAAAGGACTTGAATTTCCACACGTATACATCGTAGGACTTGAAGAAAACCTCTTTCCTTCCCAAATGTCTGTAAACTCCAGATCAGATCTGGAAGAGGAAAGACGGCTCTTCTATGTTGCCATAACCCGGGCAGAAAAGAAACTAACTATCTCGTACGCCACATCTCGGTATCGGTGGGGAACACTCACGAGCTGTGAACCTAGCCGCTTCCTCGATGAAATAGATGCCCGCTATCTGGAGCTGGCATACACCGAACAGCAGAAGTCTATGGATAAAAATCCGTTTTTTGCAGATCGACTGGAATCTCCCGGAGCTGATAGTTTTTCTAAGCCTAAGCCAAAAACAGGAACATTGAAGACTACCTCTATGCTACCGAAAGCACATGTTCCCAGCGCTGGATTCGCGCCGTCTGACACGTCCGGGCTTCAAATTGGCATGGAAGTTGAACATGAACGCTTTGGTTACGGCAAAGTAATTAATATAGAGGGAAATAAATCGGATATAAAGGCAACAATTTTCTTTAAAGAGCTAGGACAGAAGCAACTTTTGCTTAAATTTGCTAAACTTCGTATCGTCACGTAATCTATACGGATGAATCCGACCGGGAACCTTCCCCTCCAAACAAAACAAAAGAATGACATTTGACTATAATAGCACAAGGAATAAACTGATCCTTGCAGAGTATGGGAGAAATGTACAAAATATGGTCGCATATATTTGTACTCTTCCTACTAAAGAAGAACGAAATCGACATGCTCAGGTCGTAATTGATTTAATGGGTTTTCTGAACCCTCACTTGAGAGATGTTGCGGATTTTAAGCACAAATTGTGGGATCACCTGCACATAATCTCGGATTTCAAGATAGATGTCGACTGCCCCTATCCTGTGCCGACATCAGATGTTCTCCATGTCAAGCCCGAAGCACTGCCTTACCCTCAGCACCGCATACGATATAAGCATTATGGCAAAACGGTAGAGGTTCTAATCAAACAGGCCAAAACGATCGAAGACCCTCAACGCAAGCAGTTAATGGTTCAGTCTATTGCCAATTTTATGAAAATGGCATACGTTACATGGAACAAAGACTCCGTTACTGATGAGACAATCATCTCTGATCTGAAGGAACTCTCCAATGGGGAACTTATTCTGGAAGATAACGTCAATCTAAACAAAGTGGATATTTCTCGTCCTGCTCCATCGAGCATGAGACCTAAGAATATCCAGAAAGGCGGCATCCAGAACAATAAAAACAGGCAAAACTCGAATAATAGAAACAATAGTAACCGCCCCAAGAATACCGGAAAACGTTACTAGATTCAATCATACGAAGCAATGAATGCATTTGAAATTAACGGAGGGAAACCTCTGAAAGGGGAGATTATTCCTCAAGGTGCCAAAAATGAAGCGCTTCAGGTAATCTCTGCTGTACTACTAACGAGTGATAAGGTTACCATCAGCAATATTCCCGACATTGTCGATGTCAACAAGCTTATTGAACTTTTAGGCGATCTGGGTGTAAAGATTGAAAGATTAAGCAAAGACACGTACACATTTGAGGCAACCGATATCAATCTTGAATTTTTCCAGTCAGCACAGTTCAAAGCTAAAGGAGGCAGTCTCAGGGGATCAATTATGATCGTTGGTCCGCTACTTGCGCGTTTTGGCAAAGCAGCTATCCCAAAGCCAGGAGGCGACAAGATTGGCAGACGCCGTTTAGATACGCATTTCCTGGGTTTTGAAAAACTAGGCGCAAAGTTCATCTATAATGCGGAAACAGGCTTCTTTAATGTTGATGCGACCGACCTCAGGGGAGCTTACGTTCTTCTGGATGAGGCGTCTGTTACCGGCACGGCAAACATAGTAATGGCCGCCGTTTTAGCGAAAGGTACGACCACAATCTATAACGCCGCTTGCGAGCCTTACCTTCAGCAACTCTGCAAAATGCTGAACAGAATGGGGGCTAATATATCCGGCATAGGGTCAAACCTTGTCACGATTGAAGGTGTTCAACAGCTCGGCGGAACAGAACATCGATTGCTTCCAGACATGATCGAGATCGGTTCTTTTATCGGCCTTGCAGCCATGACGGGCTCGGAAATCACTATCAAAGATGTCCAATATAAAGAACTTGGTATCATTCCGGAGGTCTTCAGACGGCTGGGTATTCAAATTGAGCTTAAAGGCGACGATCTATACATACCCGCCCAGGAAAACTATGAAATAGAAACGTTTATCGACGGGTCGATCCTTACTGTTGCTGACGCACCTTGGCCGGGCTTCACACCCGACTTACTGAGCATAGTACTCGTTATTGCAACGCAGGCGAAGGGAAACGTCCTGATTCATCAGAAGATGTTTGAAAGTCGTTTATTCTTTGTCGATAAATTGATAGATATGGGGGCGCAGATCATTCTATGTGATCCACACCGTGCTACAATAATCGGCCTTAACAAACAAGTCCAGCTAAAAGGAATCGAGATGACATCTCCGGATATCCGCGCAGGAGTTGCTCTTTTAATCGCAGCATTATCTGCCAATGGAAGATCTATTATCCACAATATCGAACAGATCGAACGAGGATATCAGGATATCGATATCAGATTAAGAGCATTAGGTGCTGACATCAAGCGCATTAACGCAATGCCAAAATCACATTAAGCAAAAAGAGTCAGCTTCTTGAGAAGCTGACTCTTTTTGCTTTTTAACTATTTTACTCTCAGGCAGACATCGCGCTTATAATGTCGAATTGAGTTATAATCTCCAACTTACCAGTTTTATCTTCAACCAACACTGCTGTATTTTCCTTATTTATCAAACTGGAAATCTTATCTATAGATGTGTTCAAATCTACAAAAGGAAAAGGCTTCGTCATCACATCAAGAACCTTAAATGATTTTGCCGAGGGATGCTCAAGCAGGGCATTTAGTATATCACTCTCCGTAACCTTCCCAACTACCATGTCGTGTTGCGTAACAGGAAGCTGAGAAATATTCAACATCTTGATTGTGTTTATTGCCTCCAGCACAGACTGACCGGCATCAATTGTCACTATTTCCTGACTTTCTCTATTATCAAGAATCGAACCCGCTGTAAGCTTCTCATCCTTCATAAAGCCCCGTTCTCTCAACCAGTCCTCATTGAACATTTTGCCCAGATACCGTGTTCCGTGGTCATGGACTATAACAACCACCAGATCGCCTTCACTCAGCTTATCCTTCATCTGCAAAAGTCCCGCAACAGCCGCTCCAGTTGAATTACCTGCAAATATCCCTTCCTTTCTGGTTATCTCCCTCGTCATCAATGCCGCATCCTTGTCAGTGACCTTTTCAAAGTGATCGATTACTGAGAAATCCACGTTCTCCGGCAGAAAATCTTCTCCTATGCCTTCTGTTATATAAGGATATATCTCATCCTTGTCGAATTCCCCCGTTTCCTTGTACTTTTTAAATACAGATCCGTAAGTATCGATACCCCAGACTTTGATATTCGGATTCTTTTCTTTGAGATAGCGTCCAGCACCAGATATCGTCCCCCCTGTACCCACACCTACAACAAGGTGGGTAATTTTACCGTCCGTCTGCTCCCAAATTTCAGGGCCGGTTTGCTCGTAGTTAGCCTGGCTATTTGACAAGTTGTCATACTGGTTGGCTTTCCATGAGTTAGGCACCTCCCTTTGCAAACGGGAAGAAACAGAATAATAAGAACGGGGATCCTCCGGTTCAACGTTGGTCGGGCATACAATTACTTCGGCTCCAAAAGCGCGTAGAGCATCCACTTTCTCTTTAGATTGCTTATCAGTAGTGGTAAAAATGCACTTGTAACCTTTGATGATGGCGGCCATAGCCAGACCCATACCCGTATTCCCCGATGTGCCTTCTATGATCGTTCCACCGGGCTTTAACAACCCGGCCTCCTCCGCATCCGTAATCATTTTAAGGGCCATCCGGTCCTTGATGGAATTGCCGGGATTGCGTGTCTCAATTTTCGCAAGCACAGTGGCCTTCACATCAGAAGTGACCTTGTTTAACTTCACAAGGGGGGTATTCCCTATAGTCTCCAAAATATTGTTGTACCACATATCGCAAAGGTAGTAATTACTATTATTAACTCTGGGAAGCCAGAGCAGATTAGCTCTCTCGTCTTAAAATTTCAAATGCTTAACGGTTAGGCCATTATTAATCAACTGCATAAGAGAATCAATTCCGATCTTCAAATGAGATTTCACAAATCGTTCAGTCACTTTTGAATCACTTTCCGAGGTTTTCACTCCTTCCGGTATCATCGGTTGATCCGACACCAACAACAGTGCGCCTGTAGGAATCTTGTTCGCAAATCCCGTTGTAAAGATAGTGGCGGTTTCCATATCAACCGCCATGGCTCGAAGGGTCTCCAAATACCTTTTAAAGTTTTTATCATGCTCCCAGACCCTTCTGTTTGTTGTGTAAACAGTTCCTGTATAATAGTCTCTGGAATGATCTCTGATAGTAGTAGAAATAGCCTTCTGCAATGCGAAGGCCGGCAGTGCCGGAACTTCGGCAGGCAAGTAATCGTTCGATGTACCTTCGCCTCGAATAGCTGCAATGGGAAGTATCAGATCTCCTATACTATTCTTATTTTTCAAGCCGCCACACTTCCCAAGGAACAACACCGCCTTTGGCTTAATTGCGCTCAGCAGATCCATCATGGTTGCTGCAAGCGGACTTCCCATACCAAAGTTGATAATGGTAATACCATTCGCAGACACGCTTTGCATCGGCTTATCTAATCCCATAATGGGTGCGTTATCATGCCATTCTGAGAAAAGTTGGAGGTACTTTGAAAAGTTTGTTAGCAGGATGAACTGAGAAAAATCTTTCAAAGCTCGTCCCGTATATCTTGGAAGCCAATTATTAACGATATCCTCCTTCGTTTTCAAACCCTTCTTGATTGGGCTCTCCACTTCTTTAACGTGCTGAGTTTGTTCAATAACCTCTGAATCTTTCTTTACGTCTTTTTCCTCGTTCATAACTTTAACTTTAAAAAAAACCCCGAATCTCTTCGGGGTTCTCATTATGCAACTTTCAATTTCTTAATGTCTGACTTAGCAAACTTCTCCAGAGCGTAACTCAGTGTGATATACAGCTCTTTATTTTGTCCCTTCTGTGAGGGAACCTCAAACATGGCATCGATCATGATCGCTTCACATATAGACCTTAACCCTCTCGCTCCTAATTTGAACTCCATCGCCTTGTCTACAATAAACTCCAAAACCTCTTTATCGAATTCCAACTTGATGTCTTCATATTCGAATAGCTTCTGGTATTGCTTGATCAGCGAGTTTTTAGGTTCTGTAAGAATGCTGATCAACGCTTCCCTGTCTAATGGATTTAAATGCGTCACAACCGGCAGACGTCCTATCAATTCAGGAATCAACCCAAACGAACGAAGATCCTGAGGAGTAATGTATTTGTACAGATTTTTAAGATCGATGTTTTCATCGTCGTCATTGATCCTGTACCCTACCGTTTGTGTCTTCAACCGATTGGCGATCTTCCTGTCAATCCCGTCAAAGGCGCCACCACATATAAACAAAATATTATTGGTGTTTACCGCAATCATCTTCTGATCAGGATGCTTCCTACCACCTTGCGGCGGAACGTTCACGATAGTACCTTCAAGAATCTTCAGCAAAGCCTGCTGAACACCCTCCCCAGATACATCGCGGGTGATCGAGGGATTATCACTTTTACGCGCTATCTTGTCTACCTCGTCAATATAAACAATTCCACGTTCTGCAGAAGCTACATCATAATCCGCTGCCTGAAGCAGACGTGTCAATATACTTTCCACATCTTCCCCCACATATCCGGCTTCTGTCAAAACAGTAGCATCACAAATGCAAAAAGGCACATGCAAGATCTTAGCAATAGTTTTCGCCAAAAGCGTCTTTCCTGTACCAGTTTCCGCCACCATAATGATATTGGATTTCTCAATCTCAATTTCATCCTTCTCTACCTTCTGATTAAGACGTTTATAGTGGTTGTATACCGCAACGGAGAGAACCTTCTTTGCCTCATCCTGACCAATTACATACTGATCAAGATGTTTCTTTATCTCCAATGGCTTCATCAAGGTAAGCGAAGAACCTGTGCTCTTCGTTTTCCTTACAGACAACTCTTCTGCCAAAATCTGATTTGCCTGAGCAACGCACTTATCACAGATGTGAGCGTCCAGGCCTGCAATGAGCATCAGTGTATCCTGTTTACCAGAACCACAAAATGAACATTTAATATCTTTCGAGCTTTTACTCATTATTTGATTTGTTTTCGCCAAGCACCTCGTCAATCATTCCGAATTCTTTGGCCTCACTAGCAATCATCCAGTAATCCCTGTCTGATGCATCATGAACTTTTTGATAGTCCTGACCTGAGTGGTTAGAAATAATTTCATACAACTCTCTTTTCAGCTTCAATATTTCGCGCGCTGTGATCTCAATGTCAGAAGCCTGACCCTGAACCCCGCCAAGTGGCTGATGGATCATCACACGGGAATGAGCCAAAGCAGCTCGTTTGCCGGCAGCTCCTGCGCATAATAAGACGGCTCCCATAGAAGCGGCCATACCCGTACAAATCGTCGCTACGTCGGGAGTAATGTATTGCATCGTATCATATATGCCAAGTCCGGCGTAAACAGAACCACCTGGAGAATTTATATAGATCTGGATGTCTCTTTTTGCGTCTGTCGACTGCAGAAAGAGTAGCTGCGCCTGAATGATGTTAGCGTTGCTATCGTAAATCGCGTCACCAAGAAAGATGATACGGTCCATCATTAACCTTGAAAACACATCCATCTGAGCAACATTCAACTGACGTTCTTCAATGATATATGGCGTCATAGACATCGGGATAGCACTTTTTTCTACCCTGCCAATGAAACTGTCTACATGTTGACTGCCAATGCGATGATGTTTTACGGCGTATTTACGAAACTCATTTTTGTCGATATTCATTGGATTAAAAGTTTAAAGTCTGATATATTAATAAGTAATTATGCTAATAATAGTTTGAACGAATCAGAATTATTAGCATAATTACCATTATACCATAACTCTTAATTCAACTCAAGAAACTTGTTGTATTCGATCTCCTGACGATCTAATGTAATAACACTTTTCAGGTAATCAAACACTTTCTGTGCTTTTACTTCTTCAAATATTTTATTCGCGTTTTCTTTGTTTTGAAGGAATTGCACGGTGTACTCGGCCAACTGCTCTTCAGGCAGAGGTTGCGGGCTGTACATTTTGAACTGGGCATCTAGTCTGCTTTTCGCAGTCTGAAATACATCCTCATATTTTAGTTCAATACTATTCTCCTTGATGATCTTGTTCTCAACCAATGTCCATCGCAGGTTGTTAGCAAAATCTTCATAACCTTTCTGAAGATCGTCTTCTGTCAGGTTCTGATTTGTCGCTTTCAACCAGCGTTTCAGGAACTCATCCGGCAATTGCATCTCATATTTACCAACACCGTATTTTACAATGTCATTCTGAAGTCTTTGCTCCGCGTTCTGAACCATCATAGACTCGAGCTCAGCTGTGATCTTTTCACGAAACTGATCCTCCGTCGTAACAGTGCCGGGACCGAATAATTTATCAAAGAACTCCTGGTTCAGGTCTGACTCTTCCAGACGGTTAACATTTTTAACGGTTAACTGAAATTTTGAAGCAAGATCCTTAGCGTCTTCTTCCGAGATATTCAGAACCTTTGACACCTGGAAAGCATCATTTTCAAAAGCCTTCTGGATGTCAAATTCAGCAACATCACCTTTCTTCAAGCCAACGAGAGACCTCTTGATCTCCTCATCCTTGATAAGATCAAGTCTTACAGATCCAGAACTGATTATACCTCCTTCAAAAACAGAGCCATCAGGAGAAAGTTGTACCAACTCGGCAAAAAGAACATCTTCTGCTGACGAAACTTCAGGGTTTGTCATTTTGCCATAGCTTTTTCTGATGTTTTTGATCCTTGACTCAAGTGTTTCCACGTCAATTTTAATCTGGTAGTAAGGAATAGAATCCTTGTCAGAAAAATCAAGATTGAATTCAGGAGCCAGACCGAGTTCATATTTAAACTCGAACTCGTCTGTGTAATCCCAGTTGAATTCCTTAGACTCATCAACTTTGGGAAGAGGCTGACCCAGGATATCAATTTTATTGTCTGCTATATACTTATTGATCGAATCACTTAAAAGAGAGTTCACTTCCTCAACCAGGATGCTCTTTCCGTACATCTTTTTGATATGAGAAGGAGGAACCATTCCTGCTCTGAATCCCGGAAGCTTCGCCTTTTTTGCCTGAGTCTTTATTGCTTTTTCTACACGTTCAAGATAGTCTTCAGGTTTAATGCTCACATTAACTAAGGAGTTCAGGCTATCAATTTTCTCTTGTGTGATATTCATGTTCTAATTATTTACCGTTAGTATTATACAAAAATTCCCCCCGTTTTAGCGGGGGGAATCATGTGCGGAAGAAGGGACTCGAACCCCCACGCCTCTCAGCGCCAGATCCTAAGTCTGGTGCGGCTACCAATTACGCCACTTCCGCGCTTGGGTTTCATTAAATTTGGAATGCAAAAGTAGCTTTTATTTTCAATATTCCAAACGAATTTGAAAGAAATTATATCTTTTTTTTAAAGGCAACCAGACCATCTGGTGATCTTATGATGTAACACATTAAGATCGAACGGCTTAGCCACAACATCATTTGCGCCGGCCTCCATAGCTTTTTTTTGATCTTCATCCAGCACTGCCGCAGAAAGAGTAATGACCGGAATATCCTTCACATTCGATGGCAGCTCCTTCCGGATTCTTTTTATCGCCTCAAATCCGCCCATCACAGGCATATTAGTGTCCATCAGAACCAGATCATATCGACCATTCTTCAGTTTTTCGAGTGCGAGTTCTCCATTTTCAACAATGTCTACATCAATAGACCAGCGTTGCAGTACTTTTTTGATCATGAATTGATTAATAGCATTATCTTCTGCAACAAGTATTCTCATGCCATGAAGCGGCGGCAATTCCCCGATGCTCTTAACAGACTTTTCGGCTGAAGTTCCTACCACCTGAAACCAATTCCTGAAAGCAAAGGTCGTTCCCTTATGGGGTTCACTTTCCAAACTGATTTCTCCACCCTTCAATTCCGCCAGTTTCTTAACTATTGCTAGCCCGAGACCGGTTCCGCCGTACTGATGTGCCGTATCACTCGCCGCTTGCTCAAACGTTTCAAAAATTTTTTCAAACCTTTCTTTTTCAATACCAATACCCGTATCCTGCACACTGAACTCGATCTGCACCAGGTTACCCTTTGTCTGAATCTGCGTCACACTTAACTTTACCGACCCTTCATCAGTAAACTTAATGGCATTACCTACCAAATTTAGCAGGATTTGATTCAATCTTAAACCGTCAACAAGCACCACGGCCGGCACGGCAGAATCTATATGGACAACAAGGTCAATACCCCTCTCCTGCGCCTTAAATTGCAGCAGGCCGATCACCGAAGAAACCAGGTTTCTTATGCTTCCTTCAGTCCGTACGATCTTAAATTTACCCGATTCTATTTTCGAGATGTCCAGAACATCGTTTATAATACCTAATAAGGACTCACTTGAGATTTTCAGCAAGTTTACCATCTTGCTCTGCTCTGCGTCAAGTTCGGTATTCTCCAGCAGATGCACGATCCCCTGGATTCCATTTATAGGCGTACGTATCTCATGGCTCATGTTTGCCAGAAATGTCTCTTTTATCCTCCTTCCCTGCTCTGCCTGCTCCTTTGCCGCTATCAGTTCCTGCTGGAAATTCCTCAGTTCTTCGTTCTTGCGCTTAATTTCTCGCTGCGATCGTACAATCTGAATAAACGAATCGACTTTCGCCGCCGTTACGTAGGGATCCAGAGGTTTAAACAAATAATCTACCGCACCAACAGACAGGCCCTTCACTGCATATTTCATTTCCATAGAGATGGCCGTCACGAAAATCACCAGGATCTCCCGGGTTCGCGGGTTCCCTTTCAGTATTTCCACCAGTTCAAATCCATCCATTTCGGGCATTTGAACGTCGACCAAGGCAACTGAGATATCCTGTTCCCAGCAAATCTTAAGCGCTTCATTAGGAGATGTTGTGGTAACAATTTCTATATCGTTACGATCAAGAAGTGCTTCCAGAGCCACTATGTTCTCCTGTCTGTCGTCTACGATTAAAAGCTTAAGATGATCCATTTTGAAAATACTGTTCTTTTATGATGCCCTTTATAAAGGCAAAGATACTTTCATCAGTCAATATCAAAGCATCTTTGCACAATGATATTGCAGATTCAGGCATCGCCTTGACCTCTGCGTCCGCCGGATCTTGTATTATTGCCACACCGTTCCTTGCCTGAATATAACACAGCCCTTCCGAACCGTCAGCGTTTGCGCCGGATAATAGCACCGCGACGACCCGGTCCTGATACACATCAGACACGCTAATAAACGTTGAGTCGATTGATGGCCTTGAGAAATGCACCGGCTCAGAATAATCCAGCGTAAAGGTTTCGTCCGGCTCCAGAAGTAAATGATAATCGGGAGGTGCAAAGTATACATATCCATGCCTCAATTTTGTCTTATCCCCAGCCAGGCATACCGATAGTGCCGATTTGCTATCCAGCAATATCTCTATATCCGACTTAAAACTCCTGCTTCTATGCATGATAACGATTATGGGCAATGGAAAATCTGGGGGAAGCTGCTCGATCAAGTTAAATATCAGCTTCGAACTTCCCGCAGAGCCTCCCAGCAACAGAACCTTTGCCCTGGCAGCTTTCTCTAATACATTATGATCCCAGTTAGCCAATTTTCTGATATAAGTTTTCGAATTTATCAACTATCCTGAACCTGCCTGTCATGTCAAAAGCCCTCAACGATTCTTTAGCACCCAGACAGAGAAAACCAAACGGACATAAGCTGTCATAAAACAACTGAAGCACACGTTTTTGCAGATCAGTATTAAAATAGATCAGAACGTTTCGGCACGAAACCACTTGAAACTCATTGAACACCCTGTCAGACACAAGATTATGCACCGAAAACAGCGTATTCTTTTTAAGCTCGTTACTAATCGCAGCAGCGTCATATTGAGCCACATAAAAATCCACCAGAGAGCCGGAGTAACCGGTATTCAAATAATTTTCTGAATACTTTTTCATATTCGAAAGGGGATAAACTCCGGCTTTCGCCTTTTCCAAAACTCTTGGATTTATATCCGTACCATACAAGAACGAACGTTCCAGCAGACCCTCCAGCTTCAGCAAAATTGCAAAAGAATACAGTTCCTCTCCGGTTGAGCAGCCCGCGTTCCACACCTTTACGCGAGGAAACGATGTTAGGTAGGGAATCACCTTTTCTCTTACCAACCTGAAAAACGAAGGATCACGGAACATTTCCGTCACATTCACCGTAATCTGAACAACAAATTCCTCAAAAAAGAGATGATCATTAACTAACATCCCTTTCAGATCAAAAAGGTCGAGGCCGTAGATATCCATGATCCGGGTAACCCGCCGTTTCAGAGAAGCTCTCGAGTAACCACTGAAATCAAATCCATGGATATGATTAATCCAGGAAATCAGTTCTTCAAGCTCCTCATAAGAAATCCGTTCCTGCACAACTGACATATCTAGCTTAACCAAACACGCATCATAGACAAAAGTTTGTCCATTTCAACCGGTTTGGAGATATAGTCATTAGCGCCTGCTTCCAGGCACTTTTCCCTATCACTCTTCATCGCCTTCGCTGTCAGCGCAATGATGGGCAGACTTTGATACTGGCGCTTCTTACGCACCTCCTGCATCGCCTCATACCCATCCATCTGGGGCATCATGATGTCCATCAAAACCATATCTATATCCGGTATTTCATCCAGCTTCTTCAAGACCTCGATACCATTTGAAGCAATTTCCACATGCATGTCATAAGCTTGTATGGCCGTAGACAGTGCAAACACATTCCGCATATCGTCATCCGCAATCAGCACCCGCTTACCCGACAACGTTTTCTCCAGCGTAGAGCTATTTTTAAGAAGGTCGCCAGATGAATGCGTTGATGCCGTCGCCTTGTCTTTAGTTCTGACTTTATGCATAAACAAGTTTACCTCATCCAAAATACGGTCATTTGACTTCGCGCTCTTGAGGACCATCGCGTTCGTATGCTTCATCACTACGCCCATAGTTTCCTTGTCAAGTTCCATCGCTGTATTAATAACGACCGGAATCTCCGTAAGCCGCTCATTCGCTTTTATTCTTTTCAGAAGCTCCACACCCGACATATCAGGCAAGTGCAGATCAAGAATCAAACAATCAAAATCCCCATCGTTTTCCAGTATTTTAATTGCCTGCTCTCCGTTGAATGCCTGCTTAACCTCTATACTTTTTGCCACCAGGACCGCTGTCAATGCATCACTTTGCACCTGAACATCCTCCACTAGCAGCACCCGCTTCAGCTTTAGCAGCCCGCTACTGTTTAGCAAAACGTCAAAGGCTTGGTCCAGCTGGTCTTTACCAATCGGCTTTCGAAGAAATCCGATTGCTCCCTCCTGCCTGGCTTTAAAATTTGATTCGTCACGAGCAGACATTAAATGCACAGGAATCCATTTCGTGGACTGGTCATTCTTCAATTCTTTTAGAACCGTCCAACCGTCCATACCCGGCAGCATGATATCCAGAACAATAGCGTCCGGTTGATACTCACGGGCCATACGCAAGCCATTAGTTCCACTATAAGCAACCATGGGCTCAAATCCGCGTTCGCGGGCATAATCTTCCAGAATCTCTGAAAAAGAGATGTCATCTTCAACAATGAGAAGCCTGGGTGTCTGACCGGAATGGGTAGTCATAATATGCTCGGGCTTCGGAAACTGCGTAATTTCTCCCGAGCGCTCAAAACGAGTCGTCTCCTCTGTCAGGATTGGTGACGGTTGTATGTCATTGCCGGAAACCGGCAGGTAAAGCGTAAAAATGCTGCCCTGGTTAGGTTCGCTCTCCACCTTCATCTCTCCCCCTAATAAGTTACAAAGCTCCCTGCAGATGGAGAGCCCCAAGCCTGTACCTCCATGCTTCCTGCTGATAGAACCGTCGGCCTGCTGAAACGCTTCAAATACGATACTCTGCTGCTCTCTGGTCATACCAATACCGGTATCACAAACACGGAAGCGCATAGCACCTATTTCATCTGAACGAAGCACATCGTTTTTAAACTTCTCACCTTTTGAAGCGATCGAAACGTCCACACTCACCCGGCCTCCTTCAGAAGTAAACTTAAAAGCGTTTGACAGAAGATTTTTCATTATCTGTTCTACGCGTTGCTTATCAGAGATAAACAGTATCGGTGCATCCTGATCGATATCAAATACGAAATCTATCCTTTTCGAAGCTGCAACATGGTTGAACAGCTGTTGCAAATCGTACTTCAAGTCCTCAGTTTTCACTTCTTCCCATTGAATATCCAATTTACCCGACTCAATTTTAGACAAGTCCAGAATATCATTGATCAGATTCAACAGATCGGTTCCCGCATTATGTATTACACTCGCATAGCGCACCTGATCAGACGTCAGCGTCTTTTGCTTATCCTCACTTAGTATTTTAGCCAAAATCAGAATACTGTTAAGCGGCGTTCTCAGTTCATGGCTCATATTCGCCAGAAATTCCGACTTATACTTGCTACTTTGCTCCAGCTCTTTAGCCTTAATCTTGATCGCCTCATTGGCCAACTCTACAGCATAGTTTCTCTCTTTGAGCATACCCGCCTTTTCTTCGAGTTCAGCATTGGTCTGCCGTAGCTCCTCCTGCTGCACACGCAGCTCCTCCTCCGAAACCTGCAGTTGCTGAGTCTTTTTTATAAGCTCCTCATTTGCCGCCATCAGCTCCTCTGTCTGCACTTCAAGCTGCTCTGACTGATAACTGGTCTGCTCATAGAGAACCTTCAGCTGGCTTCTGGATTGCGCAGTATTCATAGCGACACCTACCCCGTCCACTATTTGTCGGATAAATTCCAGCTTTAACGGCGTAACTTCTTCGCTGAAGCCGATTTCAATAATTCCGATAAGTTCATCTTCGAACAATACCGGCTGAATAACCAGCGACCGGAGATTGATCTTTCCGACTCCAATGCGAATAGACAACTGATCTTCCTTAATATCGCTAATCACTACGCCCTTTTTTGACAGCGCTACCTGGCCAAGCAAGCCTTCACCTACCTTCTGCGCAGCATGATGCTTAGGATAAGCATAAGCCCCCGCCAGCCGCAAAGTATCTTCATGGATCAGATAAAACGAACCAACCTGCGCACAGCTGTACTCCGCTAGTTCTTCTATAACGTTCTCAGCCAGTTCCTCCACATTCTGCATACCCCGCATACAGACTTCGATACGCTCCGATCCGCTTAGCAGCCAGTTCTTCTTGTTGTTCTCCTCCCCAATTTTGTTCAACTTGGCATTCGCTTCCCTAACAGAAGCCTCAATCTGCTTCTGCCGCCTGAAAGTAGTCTTGATGTAGCGGAACAACACCAGCAAGAGCCCAAGTACAACAAAGCAACCACCCAACACAATAACCACGGTTCGTCGCATACTATTCGTCGAAGCATTCTCGCGCTCACGCATCAGGCGTTCCTCTATCCCCGATATTCTCTTAGTATATTCCCTCACTGCGTCCATATGGACTTTGGCAGAGTGGAACTGCTCATTCATTTCTGCCCCCCTGGCTAACCTACCTGCTTCATGCGCAGCAATTATCGCCTCCATATCACCTATCTTAAGCGTGGCGTAATAATACAGAGAATCAACATTCCTTACCTGTTCAGGATTATCTGTAACCATACCCCTTAGCTGCTCAATGGAAGGAATGATCAACACCGAACTGCGCTTGTACTGAACCCGTAAGCTTTTAATCCCGGTTAAAACGTAACCACGCTGGGCACTCTCAGCGGTGGTTACCTGAGACACAATCAACTCGTTTACCTGAAACACACGGCTGGTATGACGCAACCATTCTGCATCCTCCTTTTGATCTTCCATACTCACGTAAGACAGGATCGCCACGAAAAAAAGAATAACAAGGGTTGATATAAATCCGGTAAGAACTTGTTGCTGAAAGGAAAGTTTCTTAAACATGAGCTAATGAATACAAGGAATAAAGATAGTATTTCAATTACCAAACCAAAACTCTTTGTCTCCGCCACTGTTGTGTGTAAAACTATTATCACTCAAATCAATACGATGGAAAACCAAAATGAAAAATCAATAGCAAATCTTAAACATCTGTTGTCCATCTGCAATGATGGCAAAGAAGGTTATAAAACCGCAGCGGAAGATACCGATTCTCCTGAGCTTAAGACACTTTTTTCCATGTACTCCATTCAGCGTGCGGAGTATGAGATGCAGCTAAAAAAAGCAATTCATCAACTTGGCGGCGACCCGGATAACGATACCGGAGGGCCGGTTGGCGCATTGCACAGAGTATGGATGGATATCAAAACGGCATTTACCAAAAACGACGACAAAGCTATTCTAAGTGCCTGCCTTACCGGCGAACAATCAGCACTTGAATCCTATGACAAAGAATTGCAGGATGATGGAATCAGCCCGGAAATCGTTGAGATTCTGGGAGAGCAGCGCAACGGAATTTCCGACTGCATAAAAAACATAGAATCACTTAAGACTCAGTACTCTTCCTGATCTTTTAATCTTGATTAACCCAACACCGGGCACAGAATATCTCATTCTGTGCCCTTTTATTAACAATTTCATAGCAGTAACCCCCACTTTTGTTATTTTTGTCAAATAGCACATCAATCGACGCTCACATTATGGCAAACATACTATTAGTGGAGGACGATACTACCTTCTCTCTCATTCTCGAAAACTTTTTGAAAAAAAAAGGCCATAACGTACAGGTATGCCATACGCTAAAAACCAGTCAAAAATCCCTCGAGCAGAATTCGTATGATCTTCTGTTGCTGGATTACCGCCTTCCTGACGGCAACGGACTGGAGGTAATGACCGCTGCCCGCGAGAAAAATCCCAATATACCGTCGATTATAATGACCAGCTTCCACGATGTGAGAACCGCTGTCAGGGCGATACGCTCAGGCGCATACGATTTCATCACCAAACCCGTCAATCCCGACGAGCTCGAGATGGTTCTCAATGAGGCTTTAAATCGGAGGCAAAGCGCTCCTGCTGCACAAAAGAAAGCAGAAACCTCCACCTTCATACAAGGGAGCAGTCTCGAATCCAAAAAACTCCAGAACTACATTGAACTGGTGGGACCTACAGATATGTCGGTCATCATTCAGGGAGAAAGTGGTACCGGAAAAGAATACGTAGCTAATTCCATCCATAAGGCAAGTAAAAGGGCCGAACGTCCCTTTGTAGCTATAGACTGCGGATCTTTGTCAAGAGAATTGTCTGCAAGCGAATTGTTCGGGCATGTCAAAGGTGCTTTCACCGGGGCTTTACTGGATAAAAAAGGACAATTTGAAGTTGCTGATGGCGGCACCCTGTTCCTCGATGAGATCGGAAACTTAAGCTATGAAGTGCAGATCCAGCTGTTACGTGCCATACAGGAACGCGTGATCCAGCCGATCGGAAGCAACAAACAGATAAAGGTAGACGTCCGGATCATTGCAGCTACCAACGATGATCTGCTCAACAGCGTTTCCCGCGGCGAATTCCGGGAAGATCTCTATCACAGGCTGAACGAATTCAAGATTCATGTCCCGGCACTTCGAAACCGTGAAAGCGACCTGCAGGTGTTTTTATACCACTTTATCCATCTCGCAAATGCCGAGCTCGACAGAAATGTAAAGACCCTTTCAACAGAAGTCGCAACTATTTTTCAGACCTACGACTGGCCCGGCAACCTCCGTGAACTCAAAAACGTGATCAAGCGAATGGTATTGCTAACACGCGGCGAAGAAGCGGGCATCGAGTCCCTGCCGGATGAAATGATCGCCTCCCTCAATCAGGTTCCCAAACCATCAGGCACTGATCTGAAAGCGCTGAACGAGGCCAATGAAAAAGAGCTGATAAAGGAAACACTCAGGAAGGTTCGTTACAATAAAACCCAGGCAGCAAAACTGCTAAATATCGACAGAACTACCCTTTATAATAAAATGGAGAAGTATCAGATCGAATAGATCTCATGCGTAAGCAGCTCCAGTTCTTCCAAAAGCTTGTGTACTCGCTGCTCCAGCTGGTTGTCTATCGGCTTGCCTTTGTGTAAGAGCAGCTCTTCCGAACGGAATCTGGAACCCAGTGACCTCGCACCTAGCTGGGAAGTTCTCCCGGCCAACCGGTGAAGAAGCAGCATCAGCTCTTCCCGATCCTGCGTCTTCAGTGCCTCAAGTACAATGACGGCGTCCTTCCGGTTATCGTCGCAGAAGCGTTCCAGAATCTGCTTTACCATCTCTTCGTCACCAAATGCCATCTTTTCAATCATAGAAAGATCTATAACATCCTGCGGTACTTGTTCTGTCGTTCTGATTTCTGCCGATAACTGGCCTCGAAGTAATCCGGTAAGGTCCGTTTCTCTGAACGGCTTCATCAAAAGAGCATCAAATCCCTGGTCCAGTATAGAAGCCCTTTCTTCCGGAAGTGCCTGCGCTGTTAACGCAACAATCCTGACCCGCTCAGACAACCTCTCCCTCATACGCCGGCAAAGCTCCGTGCCGCTCATTTCCGGCATACGGATATCCATAAGGATAAGAGACAGGTCTTTGGCTATAGGTTCGTCTAATAGCTGAGAAGGCAAACTAAAAGCTTTATACCTTACATGGTACTTGTCGAGTAAGTTACAACATAGCTGCAGGATAAATGGGTCATCATCAACCAGCCACACAAGTCCTGTAAAGGACTGGCTCTCCGTGCGCTGCTGATCTGTAAGCTTCCTGTTTTCTTTCGGAACAGTATAACGCAGATTTAATGTAAAGCTGGTTCCTTCACCCAAAACGCTTTTCACATCAATTGTTCCACCCTGACCTTCCACCAGCGTTTTTACAATACTCAAGCCCAAGCCTGTTCCATTTTCATTCGTCGGGACGTAATCCCCTGCTTGCTCAAACTCCGTAAAAATTCGCTTAATATCTTCTCCGGATATCCCCATTCCCGTATCCGTAACTTCAATGGTGAGATAAGCTTTTCTCTTTACAATCCGGCTGGTCACTGTCAAAGATACCTCCCCCTGCGTGGTAAACTTAACCGCATTACCTACCACGTTTAATAAGATCTGCTTGAGACGGAAAGGGTCTCCTATCAGCAAATGAGATCCGATGACATGGTTGTTCATCCGTATATTCAAACCCTTACGCTCTGCCTGAGGTGTCATAATCGTCACCACTTCATCCATTACCTCGCGGATATTGAATACGCTCCTGTGAAATCTGAATTTGCCCGATACAATCCTGCTATAATCAAGCACCTCATTAACAATGTGGAGCAAATGGATGGACGAATTATATATCGCTTTCAGGTTCTTTTTGTCCACCTTTTCCTGATCCTGAAGCTGCTCGGCATACCCAATAATGGACTGTAGCGGCGTCCTGATCTCGTGGCTCATGCTCGACAGGAACCGCTGCTTAGCCTGACCGTGGTATTCCGCCTCGTCCCTGGCCAGTTCCAGCTCCTCTCGATAGCGGTTACTCTTTCCTATATCTGTTAAGATCATATAAGCAAACACAGCCGTAATAAAAAGGAAGATCAGCATGATCATCTCTATGCGGTTCGCGCTATGGTTTACCACCTCCTGAGCTCTTAAATTACTCACCTCAACCTGATTGATCACATCCTTCTCAACCTGCTGTAAGACATCCAGAATCTGATTAATCAGGATATTTCCCGCATTCGCCAACTCAATTTCCTGAGTAATAAAGCGATCGCTTCGCTCCCGCTGCCTAAGAGCCAGCGTTTTTACCGCGTTCTCCATTTCCTGAACAACGCTGTCTGTATTCACCCTGGCAAGAGTGTCGATGGTAATATTAATCTCTTCCTGGACCACCGCCGCTGTCGTATCCGCCGCTTTTTTCTTGCCGAACAAACGGTTAAAAAATCCGCGGTCCCTTTCCTCCCTCTGAGCCGGGATCGTCGTTGTAGAATGCGTTTGCTCCGTCTTGACGATGGTGCTGTCCATTTCCGAGGAACTGCGACTGATCAACCCAGTCAGCGAATTGATCTGCGAAGAAAAAGCCCTTCCGTTCACCAGGCCTTCTCTCACACGCAGGTAGGTCATGAAAAGGCTGTCACGCTTCTTGAGCAGGCCCTTCATTTTATTGATCTGCTCAATCTGCAACTTATCTCCGCTATATAAACGCTTTAGTGTGTCCATCTTGGAGCGAAGAGAATCCGACTCCTTGATAAACGACTTATAAGATCCCGGATTCTGGAAGCTCTGGCTACGCTGAAACTGATCAAGTTTTGTAATGTCGCGAAACAGCTGATTTACAACTAGGAGCTTTTCATCCGGTGCAGAGACAGACTGTACTGTAGTCAACATCTCTCTGAACGCTACCTTGCTAACCATCCAAGCGAGAACCAGCGCGATAAAGCCCAGCAGAAAGGCGATGATCACCTTTCCCTTTAGCGATTTCGTAAAGGAATTTTTCCGTAGATAGCTCATGCGTTTATGTTAAACTCTGCTTACCCGCTCCGGATGTTTCGCAGCGTAGTCCATGATGATATTCCGAATATAGTCATTAGAAGGGTACAGTTCCAAAAAAGGTGCGACCGCAGCCGCATCAGCAAGATCCAGATCTCTCGAAACATAACCCATTCCGTCAAACCGTCCTTCATTCATTCTAATTACACCCTTTTCCTCATGAGTACGGCCGCTATCGATCAAAAGGAAAGAAGGCAGGGTAGCCTTCATCTCGCTAATCGCTTCTTTTGCCCGTGTATTATAATCAGCCGAAGGTTCAGTACCCCGACAGGCTCCGCGACAAGCTGTACCATCGACCGGCTCTGCGCATATTCCCTTACGCGATACAAAACAAAGATGCGGACAAAGCTCAAACTGATGAATAAGCTTCTGCAATAAGCTATAGCCCTCCGATATTCTATTAAAGCTGTAAAGAGACGCAGCGTTTTTGCGTTTTTTATCAATAACCAGCCTCACATAGCCAAGCTGATCCTCATAGGCATAAAGACCAAAAGCAGGCTCATAACGCTTCATCGCCCGGTTATTAGCCGGCCAAAGACGTTTTATCTCCGCAGCTTCCAGGATCAGTGCCATCAGCTCCGTCCCGCATGTGCGGTAGCTCACAGAAAAAACATTCTTAAGAAATTCCTGCCTTTGTCTGCCAAACTTATTCCCCGTGAAATGCGACAACACACGCTTCTTCACATTCACAGCCTTCCCTACATAAATCACGCTACCCTTACTGTCTTTGAAATAATAAACCCCTGGCGTCTTAGGCAAAGAATCTATGTCGGCTTTACGCAAGTTTGGAGGCAATTGCTGTTCACTCGTTCGCCTGTTCAGAAAGCTGCCGACATGTCCTTCCTGATCATTCGACAGCAGCATACGAAATAACCCGGTGGTCGCTTCCGCATCACCAGCCGCCCTATGCCGGTCTGTTGCAGGAATCTGAAGGCTGTGACAAAGCTTACCGAGACTATACGAAGGCATCCCCGGAAAGATCTTCCTTCCAAGCCGGATGGTACAGAGCTTCTTGCACTGGAGGTCATACCCGGCAAGAGACAGATGATATTTGATGAAGGAGTAATCGAAGTTTACATTATGCGCAACGAAAATGTTCGCACGAAGGATTTCATAAACTTCCGCCGCAATCGCGTGGAAAGGAGGGGCCTGCTGAACCATCTCATTGCTTATTCCCGTCAGCGACTGAATAAAGTAGGGTATCGGTACCCCTGGATTCACCAAAGAGTGGAATCTTCTGACTATCGTTTGGCCATCATACACGACAATGGCGATATCAGTAATGCCATTTGCTGAAGCATGTCCTCCCGTCGTCTCAATATCCACAATTGCGTACATGCACAAAAATACTAAATACTAACATACTTAGCGCATGGCAAACAATCATTTAACAGTTTATGCGTTTGGCATAAACTGTTAAAGCGTATTTTTAGTAGGATCCAGAATCGCGTCCGCCCTTCTGGTAGCCACCTTTGCTGAACGAACCACCACGATCATTGCTAAAGCCGCCAGGTCTGCGTCCACCATTAGGTTTTTCCTCAGCCTGTGTCACTGCGATCGCTCGTCCAAAGATCTCCAATCCATTTAAATCTTCAATAGCTTTTTTCGCCTGCTCATCATCAGGCATTTCAACAAATCCAAAGCCTTTCTTTCTTCCTGTCTCTTTGTCCAGAACAAGTTTTACTGAAGATACTTCGCCGTATTCTTCAAAAGTCTCCCTGATATCATTTTCTTCCAATTTAAAGGGCAGACTAGCAACAAAAATTTTCATCGTAATTAAGTATTTGAGTTAACCGGTATAGGTAAATAGTTATTTAGAGCTGGGGGTATTTTTGATAATTTGATGTTCTTCAGATATGTTTAAATTGTGTTACAATATAGGAAGAATTTCACTGAAAAGAATTTTTTTTTTAAAACACAAAAAAATGCGATAATTAGAGACAATATGCACAATAGCAATCCATTACGTCGGCCAAAATTTCGTTAAAAGTTCGGTTTGAGAACATATTTTTCATAGAATCTAACGATGTGCTCAGCGGCTTCTTCGGCCGTATCTACCAGTCTGTAGAGATTTAAATCATCCGCATTGATATTTTTTTCCTCTAGCATATGATTCTTGACCCAATCCATAAGTGGCCCCCAATAATCCTTCCCTACGAGAACGATGGGAAATCGCGCTATCTTTCCCGTCTGGATCAACGTAATAGCCTCAAACAATTCATCCATTGTCCCGAACCCGCCGGGCAAAACGATGTATCCCTGAGAGTACTTCATAAACATCACCTTACGCACAAAGAAATAGTCGAACTCAAGCAGCTTATCCCGGTCTATATACTTATTATGAAACTGCTCAAACGGAAGTTCAATATTCAAACCTACTGACTTGCCACCCGCCTCATAGGCACCTTTATTGGCCGCTTCCATGATACCAGGCCCTCCGCCCGAAATCACACCATAGCCGCTTTCTGTAAGCAACCGGGCAGTATCCTCGGCTAATTTATAGTATTTGCTGTCCTGCGGTGTTCTCGCCGACCCAAAGATGGACACGCAGGGACCTATCTTTGCCAGCTTCTCAAAGCCATCTACGAACTCAGCCATTATTTTAAATATCTGCCAGGAGTCAGTAACCTTTATTTCCTGCCAATTCTTCGTTTCAAAAGCATTCCTTATTTTATCGTCGTCAATCATCTTCTGGGGTACAGGTTAAAAATCTAAATATACACGCATTCTTCATATTTCATCTCCATCCGTAACTTTGCAGCATGAATTTCTCATCACGCCTGCTCGAAAATGCAGTTAACGAATTTTCCAAGCTTCCCGGTATCGGTCAAAAGACTGCGCTCAGGCTCGTTCTTCACTTACTCAACCAACAAGCGGACGACGTGAATCGTTTTAGTGAATCCATAATCAGGCTGAAAAAAGAGATACAGTATTGCAGGATTTGCGGAAACATTTCAGATGCGGATACCTGTTCCGTATGCAATGCGCCGAAGCGCGACAAGTCACTGATCTGTCTCGTCGAGGATACCCGTGACGTCATGGCCATTGAAAACACGAATCAATACAACGGCGTTTATCATGTACTGGGCGGGCTCATATCGCCGATGGATGGCATAGGCCCTTCTCAGCTGAATATTGGCTCACTGGTAGAGCGTGTACGTGATGGTAACGTTCAGGAAGTCATTCTGGCACTCAGTGCAACTATGGAAGGCGATACTACCATCTTCTATATTTACAAAAAGTTAAAAAATTTCCCCATTAAAGTAAGTACCATTGCCCGTGGAATTGCTTTCGGCGGTGAGATTGAATATGCAGATGAAATCACGCTTGCCCGCTCTATCGCTACACGTGTGCCTTATGGAGTTTAAATAGTCATCAATTAAATAGAATACGTTGAATCTGAAAAATAAAACGGTCATTATCACAGGCGCCTCTTCAGGCATCGGCAAGTCATGTGCGGAGGAATTCGCGCGGCAGGGTGCTAACCTCGTACTGGGCGCCCGCAAATATGTCGATCTTTGCAAAATCGCAGAGCAAATAGAACAGCAATACAGCGTTAATGCTATTGCGGTACAATCCGACGTATCCGTCGAAGCCGATTGCAAACACCTCATTGATCAGGCCCTGCTCAGCTTTGGCCGCATCGACATCCTCATCAACAATGCCGGAATAAGCATGCGGGCACTTTTCAAAGATCTGGACCTTATTGTTATCCGAAACCTGATGGATGTAAATTTCTGGGGAACCGTATACTGCACGAAATATGCAATGCCTGAACTCCTCAAAGCGAAAGGCTCCGTTGTAGGTATCTCCTCTATCGCAGGATACCGCGGGCTCCCGGGCCGTACCGGATATTCTGCCTCCAAATTCGCCATGAACGGCTTCCTTGAGGCCCTTAGAGTAGAAAACCTAAAGACCGGACTGCATGTCATGATAGCGGCTCCAGGCTTTACCGCATCCAACATCCGTAACACAGCCTTGTCGAAAGACGGTGAGCAGCATGGCGAAACCAGCATGGACGAAGGAAAGATGATGAGCTCTGAAGAAGTCGCCAGAACTATTGTCGATGGTGTAGTTAAACGTAAACGTACACTGATCATGACGAGCCAGGGCAAACTTGCTGTCTTAATGAACAAATTAATACCCGCCTGGGTAGACCGAAAGGTCTACGAGCTATTTACCAAAGAGAAAAACGCCTTGATCAGATGATATAGCGACAGAGGGAATCTTACAACTCATCGTCATGCCTGTTTTCTGCTTTCTCCGACGACCCCCCATTAACCAGCTGGATTCTGAGCGCCATATAAGGCTTCCCCGGAAGCTTTATCTTGGACCCTTTCTCATCTATAAACTTATAGTTGTCGAGCATCTTAACGGTGAAGAGCTTATTTACCGGAGTTATAGTCATATTCCAGGTGTCAATAATATCCACTTTAAAGCGCATTCCATTCTTTAACCCGTTATCAGGAAGAACAAAGCTCCAATTCGCCGGCTTCTCTTTCCCAAAATAAAACAGATAGTACTCCCCTATCTTACCCGCCGCATTCAGGATATAATATTGATCAATGGGCGTCAGGCCTTCTTTAGGGCCTGACTCGACGATCTTTTTAAGAAAAGCAATTCGTGAAGGGCTTTTTCCTGTCAGCTTTCCGCCGAATGAAATCCAACCTTCCTTGGTAGCTTCACCATGAGTAGCATAAGCACCGCCGATATAAGCCGACCAGAACCTGAAGGTTAGCTCCTCACCGCTTAACTGTCCCCAGCGTTTCTCTACATTCCCTTCGTAGTTAATCTCGTCATGCACGATAGGCTTTTTATACACGTCCCTTAGAAGCGGCGATACCCCCAGCACACGCACCGCATTGTAATACTGTAAGCTGACATGAGTCACCCAGGGCTTTCCATAGTCATAGAGCCGGTCCGCATTATGAATCGAGCGCAAATGTCCGTAGGGGTCATATTTTTGCACCACCTGGAAATATCGATCCCAATCCTCATCGGTAAGATGCTTCATGAAGCTGTTTTCATTTGCCAGGCTCCACCAGACATTCGGATAAGCGGCAAACCGGGCGATCACATAGCGCAGAAAGCGCTCGTTCGTTTCATTATCCATCTTGTCAAACCCCCATTTCCCGTTGTCATAAGGTCTGAGCAAGATCAGATCAGCTTCAATGCCCAGGTCTGCCAGCTGCCTGACGTTTTCTTCTAATCTTCTAAAATACTCGGGGTTAAACCGCGAAAAATCCCAGTTCTCTTTGGAGTTGCCTAAAAATGGAAATATCTCCATTTTAGCCGGCCCTTCCAGGTAATGACTCTTGTATGGAGGAACCATCAACATTCTGGCCTTATTAAATGGCGATTTCCTAAGCGTTTCAAGCGTTTCCGCCTGCTTCGCTTTTGGCTGAAACGCCCACTCATAAATAGTCGTACCAACAGGATAAAATGCAGTGCTGTCAGCGTACGCGAAATGATACGTATTACGAACACGAACTGGTCCCCGAACATGCTCTTTAGCCGCTTTACATATAAAAGAGCCCTGTTTCCCGTTCAATTCACCTTTATTACTCCTGGTTACATAGGTCCATTCGCCCTCCTCATCCGGCATGAACCGAACCTTGAAAACACCCGCACCATCGTAAAAACCTTCCACCTCGTACTGTTTGCTTCCTTTTTCGAAGCGCGCTTTAAAATCCACGCCAACAAACGGATTTCCCGCCTCGCTGCCGTTCAGAGTCAGTTCAAACATTCCCCACTTTGTAGTGGCCGGCTGCGCGTAACAAATCTGCATGAATGCACAAAGACAGACAGATAATAGGAGGTTTTTCATCACTGGCGTATTTAAATCAGCTTCGCAGTAGTTTTCTTAAGGTCACGGTTTCGGGCGATTTCCTTCCCATCAGCGAAAATCCTCAATCCCTTGCCTTTGCCGTATTTAGATCCGGTCTTGTCCCACAATATAGTCAGGATCTTACCGTGGTAAGCTACCTTATCCAAACAGAACCAGTCCCACTGACCAGCAGGAATTAACGGACTAATTTCCACTACATTATCAGCCCTCGGTTTCAAGCCAACCAGGTCATTGATCACCAGATCAGCAAATCCCGAGTGATTGTAGAATTCACTGCGCGGATCATCGCCTTTTAACCACTCCCCTGTCTTCTCATCCTGATACTCGCCCAGATAGATCTTTCCGCCCAGGGATGGAAACTTATGAGACATCGCATATTTATGAAACTGATCGTAAAATACCTGTTTGGTCATCTTACCACGATGTTTATAGTTGTTCAGCAAATTGGATAGACCTTTCAATGTTTGAGTTGTAGCATAGGGCCATATCGCTCCGTCCCACTCACAGCTGCTACCAGTCCCATGAGTACGGAAAAGCGGATGGCGTCTTTCAGCAGTCGTAAGTCCCCATGGAGCGTCAAATCCGGCTGTATCAATCAGCTGATCCCACTGCTCAGCGTATTTCGCGTCATCCCTTGGCAAATTGAAATACCATGGAATAAACCCGATCGCTTCACGTGCGTCACAAAAGCCTCCTTTTTCATACTGAACCTTAAAAAACTTCGCATCGTCGTCCCACAGCTGTTCATGCACGAGTTTTTCCAATTCCGCCGCTTTCTTACTGTAGATCTTTTTCAGGGTATCGTTCTTGGCTATAGACGACATAGCAACCAGTGCCTTTGCATTCCCATACATATAGCTATTGATGGTAGGTCTTACATTCTTTACCTTCCGTCCACCGCTGATTGACTCCTCCATTGCATCCCTCACGTCATATTGCCAGAACATTTGATTGGGCAGTTGCTTTGCCTGTTCCCAGCGTATATAGTCCTTATGAAGATCAGGAAGCAATTTCTGAATAAATGATTTATCCTGATTAACGAGATAACGATTATATACAGCATCATCTATCCAACTACTGAAGGCATGAAACCGCGATTTAGTATGTACCGGATCTACGTAAAACCAGAACGAAATATAATCCTCCATATAGGCGGGATTAAGCAACCAGCGCCCTTCGTTTATATGATGACCTAGTCCGCTGCTTATCGTATTATGCTTTCCGGCATGGTTAGCGGGCGTAATAAACTCGGTAAACACGTAACCGTCTTCCGTTTTCTTCAGGTGCTTCCGGTAAGCCCACCAACGGAAATAATACACCTTTTGAATGGCCGAATCCGGACAATCAAACAAAGGAATATTACGGGACAACCATTCAAAAGACTCCGCATTGGGAACAAAGTTCTTAACGCCTTCCTTATCCTCGGCGTTGAAGCTCTGAACATATTTGTTTAGCTTTTCCGTGTTCAGCACATAACTCTTTTGAGCAAATGAACGCTGAACAAAACACAAACAGAAAACAACAATGGCAACTGATATTCTAAAATTCATTCTATAACTTTTATATTTCACTTATTCGTCTATCTCTGATTTGGTTTCCACGGATGTTCTTTTGCCTTTATCGAACATCAGCTCCCGCACGAGCTTGCCCTCAACATCCCATTCCGTTGCCGGGCCATGCGCAGATAAGCCCCACCATACAGACTCGGTTCTTTTCTTTCCGTTAGGCCAGTAGTTTGTCCAGACATCCGTTCCGAAAGGCGTATGCTCACGTGTCCACTTCACTTTTCCATCGCGGTTCCAATAACTCTCGGTCCCTTTGATAACGCCATTATTAAAAGTCGCTTCATACTGCCTGGTACCGTCTTCGTAAAACCAGGCCTCCTTGCCATGCAGCACAAAGCCATTTTTGCCCAGCCAGCCACTGGAGGCGATCCTTACTTTTCCGTTCGGATACTTCTCCGTGATTGTTTGAAGCTCCGTGCTCCTTTCGCCTGGAAGGTGGTTTACCTCTCCCGTATAATCAGAAAGAATCCACGCTTCGTTCAATGCAAAATGCATAGACGGTTTTCCTTTAGACGTCATCAAATGAATAACACCATTCTCCGATTGTGTCACTGCAGAATAGCCGACAGTGCCAAATCCGTGCTGCGGCTTCATTCCACCTTTCACTATACCCCGCCAATCGTTATGCTCAGGTGCCATTGCCAGATTCTTGATTTTCCAGGTTTGTCCGTCATCATCAGATAAAGCCACATAAGATCCGCGCTCCTCAATAGCTGCCGGCGGAGGAGTCTTCATCATTCTGATATCCTGATAATCGCCCGCAAAGAACAGTCTACCGCTCTTTAATCTCATGATCGAGG
This sequence comes from Arcticibacter sp., assembly GCF_045629565.1. GTDB lineage: Bacteria > Bacteroidota > Bacteroidia > Sphingobacteriales > Sphingobacteriaceae > Arcticibacter. The sequence continues at coordinate 48,011 of NZ_JAZQRL010000069.1, read as the reverse complement.
GGCGCTGATTACTTCCCAGGGCAGCAAAAGGGGTCTTGACACTTTCAGTCCAGGTCTTTCCATTATCCGAAGAATAGTTTTTCGGCATATAACCATCGATATCCGAGTTCTTTCCGCCCATGGATAAAATTCGGTTATCTTTCAAAAGAACGAAGGTGGAGTGCCTTCCACTGGTCCTTCCCCGTGTGTCATACCAGGTTTTTCCGTTATCTGAACTAGCCCACAAGAATGATTCGGCTTCCACCCCATCACTACCGAAATAAATGGTGCCATCAGGCCCTCGGAAAGCACTGTTAATAGGCTGGGCAGTGAACGTTCCTACCTCTCCTTTAATAAGAGGTGTTTTCAACTCGCTCCAGGTAGCACCGTTATCTTTTGATGTAGCAAATACAAAAGGAAGATCACCTAAACCCCGGCCACCGCCGAAGAACCACAACGTTCCATTGTCGTTCCACAATAAAGCCGCCTGATCATTTAATGTTGCTCTATCATAAAACAACTCGGTCATATCCCATTGTTCCGCGCCATTTCTCAAACGGGTAACCACCATGGTCGTATTGGTCGCAGCCTCACTTTTCAAGCGTGATGATGAAAATCCAATTAATAAAACGTCGCCGTTCGGACAAGCCACAAACCCGCTGCTGTGAACTTTACCCTGTATGGCATGATGAAGTCCGCTTACCCTGATATCCACCGGCATCGTCAGGTCCGGAGGACTGGCAACTACCTGGCGGGCTTTAAAATACGGCTTGGACATATCTGGCCCCTTGCCAGCAAACGCATTACCTTGTTTAACGCCCTGAAGGGGGAAACTGGCGGTATAAACCAAAGGCTTGCTCTTTGGCAAAGCAGCCTGAACTACCCGGAACCCGACAAAATGCGGACTTAGTCCTGTGCTTCCTGCAGCGGGACAATCCGGTTGCATCGAAGCTCTGTTTGATGCGCGGTAGTAAACAGCGTCTTTCTCAGGATGAAACTCCACAGAAGTCCCCTCCAATTCACTCGTATGAGCAGCACCACCCCTTATAACCCTTGAAAATCCTTTATCATAACCAACAGGGTTAATTTGAGGAGATTCCGGATAATCACCATGCCAGTCATAACACCACTCGGCTACCCCTGAATGCATGTTCTTAATTCCCCAGGGATTGGTATCGTTTGCCGGAAGCTGATCACCTGACCAGAAAATGGTCTGACTGCCACTGCGACAAGCAAACTCCCATTCCGCCTCCGTTGGCAGGCGGTAAGGTTTACCTTCCTTTTTACTTAACCATTCACAAAAAGCAGTTGCTTCATTCCAGCTGATCCCCGAAACATAAGGTTTAAATAACCCTCTGTCTTTATACTCCTTTCTAAACTGGCGGAACTGCTCGATTGTCACTTCCGTTTCGGAGATAAAGAAAGGATAATTAATAGAAACCTGATGAACAGGAAGCTCATCATAATACGGAGCATCTTTGGAATAATCCGTTTTTTTGCCTAGATCGAATTTTGTATTAATGGCACCCATTTTAAATGAGCCAGGCTGAACGGCCACCATCCTCATTCCTAAACTGTTAGAAACAACACGGGACTTATTCCTGGTCGTTTTGTTAGCCTGATTCTTTTGCTCTGTTGTTTGAGCATTCAGACCAACGGAGGTCTGCAGAAACAGTAGCATAAAAGAGGCATAACCTAATAATTGATTCATTTACTTAAGTGTTAGTTAGTTAGCAGCAAGGAAAATACTAAAGACGTATTTTTGTAATCGTTTACATTCAAAGCTAATAACATTTTTTAAAGTGACAATACAGAAACTATTATGTTACACTAGTTTATCGCTTGGAATATCTCACTAGAGATAAGCCTAAGCAATCATTCATTGTGTGATAGACCCGATAATGCGTAAATAAATGAGACTGATTAACGAGACCGTTTATAGATTAGTCCTAGCTTTTTCAGTGTACCTTAACCTATTTCATTAATTTAAGATTTTGGTCAAGTTGAGTCTCTAAACCACTATTGATGGGAGATATATTATACGTAGCTAAATCATTCCAAAAAGGTCTAGAAAACACACTTTTATCACTTGCCTTATTAAAGTTTTTAAGCAATGACGGTTCTACAACCTGATATTCCTTCGCAGATAAGAACTCCGTTTGCATCACGTAAAATTCGTTCATGACTTCATATGGGATGTGACCATATTCGGCTTTCCGCTTGATAGTGCCAGTCACCAGCTGATAAACATTTAACAGATCCTTCGGTGAAAGGTCCTCAATGGGGGCGTGAGAATAGTTTTCGATATAAACATCATGCCTTAATTTCGCTTCTATACCAAGGACTTTTTCTAGCCTAACCGTGTCAGGCAATATATGATCTACATAAAAACTGACAGGTCCACTTTCAGTAGATGCTATATGTCCTACTTCACTTTCCTTTTTTAATAAAAAATATTTTTTGTCTGACACCTTCCGCAAAGTATATTCTGCCATCCTATCCATGAGTTTACCCGGAAATATTTCTGCAATCCGCGGAGCCTGGAAGAAGGTCCACATTTTTTGTCTGTAATCTTCAGTGACAGCTGGATCTTGATAAACACGAAAATCAACTAATCTATATTTTACTTTCCCCTTTTTAAGCGGCACGTAGAACTCAATAATACCATCCGAATAATATTTATGTTTCAGATTAAAAGTTTCGAGTGAACGATAGTATCCCTTAATATATAAAAATTCGGCAGTTGGATTAATAGATATTACTACCTCTTTTAATTGATTTGCACGAGGCTGCAATAAGATAACTTGTTCAGCTCCATTCTTTGAAGCCGTAAAAGCTTTAGATTCGTACGATATATGCTGAACGGATAGGTCTAATGGATTTAGTCCACCCGCTTTCATTTCTGGTATAAGCTCCATCATTCCATTTTTATTGGAAAAACCAATTAAGTTACCATTAACATTAAATACGCTAACCGAAGGGATAGGCAGTTTTGTATCGCTATCTACAAACACCACTTGCGCTAGCAAAAAATGGATGGGAATAAAAAAAAACAGGATTACAAGTTTTACCAGACGTATCATAAGTTTTGATGTTTTAAATTACAGCGATCTTCAAATTATATAGGAAATTAATGGGGTAAGAATTGACACCACCAGCTTTGGGACCTTTGAACCATGTCTTCTGATTGGTATCATACTGGCAATAAGCTCGCCCTTCAGCGATAACTGTTATAACTCCATATTTAGCAGCAAGTATGTTGGGATCTGTCACAACATACTCATAAAGATAATTAACTGTATATTGAGTGTACCGTTTGGATCTATTATGTAGTATACGTCAGAGCCTTGATACACGAAGAAACTTGGCGCCTCTTGCGCGATGATCCTTCCTAGTACAATGATAACAATTAAAGCTAATACTTAATCAATTACTCATTGTCAAAAACTAAGAAACAACTGTTGATTAGTGGAATGAGGGCATCCTGCACGAAATCCATACTCCACCTGACGGATGTTCTCACTGCTCTGCTTGAATTTGCGGGCTTTCCCTTGAACGATGCTCATCAAGATACCCACGATATACGACGGAACCTGCCGTTCCACGAACCACGCCTTTCTTGTCTCCTTTCACCATAACGGTGTTTTCATTTTGAGACAAGATAGAGCGACAGAAAACGCACGACGATGTTTTCGGCCTTGTGTCAATCTTCCGGATTTAGGCAAAATCTGTATTACTATAGTAGATACAGGAATAAGACTTCCTTTATATCAATCCCTATTCAGGCTGATGTTATGCCGTGATGAGTCCGACCTGAAGCTGCAAAAGTCGGACTCATCACGGCATAAAGTGGGCTTGTTATCGCCTGCATATAAACGCTGTAGGAAAGCGCCCCCTAACAAGACCCGAAATAATTTCCTCCACTGCCTTCTTATATCTGAAACATTTTACCATATTTGTAATACAGGTATGAAGACAAATACTATACATAAGCTTTGGTGGTGGCAATTCGGTCAATCGTAAGGGCAAACTGTATATGTATATTTTTATAAAAAGAAAATAAACAGGGTTGCCCGGCAGGCAACCTTTTTTTTGTCCTGCCGGGGGACAGAAAAGACAATCAATGAAACAGATACTCAACCGCTTATTCGAGCACAAAACGTTTAATTCCCGGGAGGCTAAAGAAATTCTTACCAATATCACGACAGGGAAATATAATTCCTCACAGATGGCTGCCTTCATGACAGCCTACTGTATGAGAAGCATGACTGTCGAAGAGCTTCAAGGCTTCAGGGATGCCATGCTCGACCTCTGCCTGGATCCTAAACTTCAGCAATACAAATTGGTTGACCTCTGCGGCACCGGTGGCGATGGTAAAGACACTTTCAACATCTCGACACTGGCCTCTTTTGTTGTAGCGGGAGCTGGTTATCATGTCGCCAAACACGGAAACTACGGTGTGTCGTCCGGTTGCGGATCTTCCAACGTAATGGAGTACCTGGGCTGCAAGTTCAGCAACGATCCGTCTTTCCTGCAAAAAAGCGTTGAACAGGCAGGGATATGTTTCCTCCATGCTCCCCTCTTCCATTCGGCAATGAAGAATGTGGCTCCCATCCGGAAGGAACTGGGCGTAAAAACGTTTTTCAATATGCTGGGACCAATGGTTAATCCGGCGAATCCGGCTTACCAGGTGGTAGGTGTGTTTAGTCTCGAGATAGCACGCCTTTATGCTTACCTGTACCAGAAATCTGATAAACAATATACGATCATTCATGCCCTTGACGGATATGACGAGATCTCGTTAACCGGCAGTTTTAAGACGTTCAGCAACAGTGGTGAACAAATATATACTCTTGAAAAGATAGGCTTCGATAAGATAGATGCTGCTACCATCGGTGGTGGAAGCACAGTTGAAGACTCAGCAAAAATATTTACAGAAGTGATAAACGGTCGGGGAACGGCGGAACAAAGCAATGTGGTGTTGGCGAATGCCGCACTGGCAATTAAAACCATTTGTCCGGAGAAGTCTTTTGCTGACAGCTTTTACGAAGCGGAGGAAGCCCTTCTTTCAAAGAAAGCACTTAAAAGCTTCAACACGTTAATCAACCTTAACTAATGACCGCAAGCGACCATATACCTGTCCGTTCGTTTAAGATCAAAGTCTGCGGAATGAAGGATGCTCAGAACATCCGGGAGGTGGCATCATTGTCACCGGACTACCTGGGGTTCATCTTCTATGCGCCTTCGGCAAGGTACGCTGCTGAGGTTGATCCGGAGCTCTTGAACGACCTTCCGGCTGGCATTAAAAAAACGGGGGTGTTTGTAAATGAGGAAGCTGAACAAATAAAATACTGGATTGAAAAAATGGGGCTGGATGCTGTACAGCTGCATGGATCTGAATCTCCTGCCTTTTGCAGGGAGATGCTCGCGCTAAACGTTGAGGTGATCAAAGCCTTTGGGGTAGACGAGCACTTTGACTTCAATATACTAAACGAATACACCGACAGCGTAGACTACTTCCTCTTCGATACCAAGACTCCCGCCCATGGCGGATCGGGCAAGTTGTTCGACTGGACGCTCCTGCAGCAAAACAAAACGACAAAACCGTTCTTCTTAAGCGGTGGGATAGATACAGGACAGCTGGACGAAATACGGCAGATCGACGACAGTCGTTTATATGCCATAGATGTGAACAGCAAATTTGAAATATCCCCCGGAATAAAGGACTACACAAAATTAGAAGCGATATTTAAAAAGATATTATGAGCTATCAAGTAAATGAAAAAGGCTATTACGGCGTGTTCGGCGGAGCTTACATCCCCGAAATGCTGTATCCGAATGTCAAGGAACTAAGAGAAAAATATCTGGAATATATTCAGGATCCGAAATTTCAGGAGGAATATCTCCAACTGTTGAAAGACTACGTAGGACGCCCTTCTCCTCTTTATCTGGCGGAGCGCTTGTCGGCGAAATACGGTGCGAAAATTTACCTGAAGCGTGAGGACCTGAACCATACGGGTGCGCACAAAATCAACAATACGGTGGGTCAGATCCTTCTTGCTGAACGCCTGGGTAAAAAGCGGATCATCGCTGAAACAGGTGCAGGACAGCATGGTGTGGCAACGGCAACGGTATGTGCGCTTAAAGGCTTGGAGTGCATCGTCTATATGGGTGCGGTCGACATTGAGCGTCAGGCACCTAACGTGGCACGCATGAAGATGATGGGTGCTACGGTGATCCCGGCAACTTCGGGAAGCCAGACGCTGAAAGATGCTACGAATGAGGCTTTGCGCGACTGGATCAACAACCCTACGGATACGCATTACATCATCGGGTCTGTGGTAGGGCCGCATCCTTACCCGGATATGGTTGCTCGTTTTCAGTCGATCATTTCTGAAGAAACGAAATGGCAGCTGCTGGAGAAGACAGGAACCTCGAGTCCGGATTACGTTCTTGCCTGCGTAGGCGGGGGTAGTAATGCAATGGGTATGTTCTATCACTTTCTGGACGATGAGCACGCGAAGCTGATCGCTATAGAAGCTGCGGGAAAGGGAGTTAACACCGGTGAGTCGGCTGCAACAACTTTGCTTGGAAAAGAAGGCGTACTTCATGGCAGCCGTTCGATAGTGATGCAGACGGAAGACGGACAAGTGGTTGAGCCTTACTCTATTTCTGCCGGTCTGGATTATCCGGGCATCGGGCCTCAGCATGCTCACCTTCATACTTCCAAGCGTGCACTTTATGTGAGCATAACGGATGATGAGGCTATGCAGGCTGGCTTGGAACTGGCTAAGCTCGAGGGTATTATTCCGGCTATTGAAAGCTCGCATGCGCTGGCCTACCTCTCTAAAATGGAATTTAAAGGCGATGAAACGGTTGTGGTTTGCCTATCGGGCAGAGGCGACAAGGATCTGAGTACATATATGACCTATTTCGGACTATAATGAATAGAATAAACAAGCTTTTTGAACAAAAGAACAAATCAGTATTATCTATCTATTTCACGGCAGGTTATCCTGCTTTAAATGATACGCTTGATATTGCCGAGGCTCTCGAAAAGGCGGGAGCGGACTTCCTGGAGATAGGTATCCCCTATTCAGATCCTTTGGCAGACGGCCCGGTGATCCAAAAGAGTTCCTTAGCGGCGATCAACAATGGAATGACCATTAAGGTATTACTGGAGCAGCTTAAGGATCTGCGTAAGCGCGTCAGCATTCCCGTCTTTCTGATGGGATACTTCAATCCGGTGTTGCAATACGGGGTGGAGCGTTTCTGTGAGGCTTGCGCCGAGGTGGGTGTCGACGGAATGATCATCCCCGACCTGCCGATGTACGAATACGAAGAGCTTTACCAGGATTGCTTCAAAAAACATAACCTGAGTAATGTGTTCCTGATCACCCCGCAAACTTCTGATGAGCGGATTCGCCATATTGATGAGCTGACCAACGGCTTTATCTACTTGTTGTCTTCCGCTTCGACTACGGGTAAGAATCTGGATCTTTCTGCAAAGACAGATGAGTACTTCAGCAGGATCAAAAATATGAACCTGAAGAATCCGGCCATTGTTGGCTTCGGCATTTCAGACCATGCGAGCTTCAGCAAAGCGAGCGAATATGCGAGCGGTGCGATCGTGGGAACGGCCTTCGTCAGACAGCTTGAATCAGAAAACTACCGGGAAAAGATTCCGGCATTTATTCAGTCACTGAAGAATCCGGCCTGATAAACTGATACGGTCTTATACGGGTTCCAGAACGGTATAAGACCGTATTTTATACGATAACGAGGCTTTCAGACATCCTCCAAAACAAAACCGCACTTTAATGATTAACTTCTTGGTAGTTAGCCATTAAGCACCGTTCATGAAAACTTGGTATCAGATTGAAAAAGAAGAGGTTTTGAAAGAACTCCATACCGGAACCTCCGGTCTGAGCAACACCTCCATTCCTGACCTCCAGGAAAAGTTTGGCAGAAACGTATTAAACGAAACCAAGCGAAAAAGTAAACTCAGCATACTCCTATCGCAGTTTAAGGATGTGATGATCATCATTCTGGTCATTGCGGCTATCGTATCATTTCTGGTTGGTGAACATACCGACGCTTATGTCATCCTGGCAATTATCATTGGAAATGCCTGGATCGGATATGTACAGGAGTACAATGCGGAAGAGTCGGTTCGTATGCTGCAAAAGATGTCGGCCCAGTCGGCCCTGGTTATACGCGACAACCACCCGACTGAGCTGGAAGCTTCGGAACTTGTTCCCGGCGACATTATTTTGCTGGAAGCTGGCGATATCGTCCCGGCAGACGGGCGACTTCTGGAGACAAGCTCTTTCAAAACGGAAGAAGCTGCTCTTACCGGTGAGAGTCATTCGGTCGAAAAGATCACGGAAAGCTTATCTGCTGATGACCTTCTTCCCGGCGACCAGCATAATATGGTATTTAAGGGCACCACCGTTAGTAACGGATCGGCGAAGGCTGTTGTAACCGGCACCGGCATGGATACACAGATCGGGAGGATAGCAGGCTTGCTGGAGGTAAAAGATCAGCAGACTCCTCTGCAAAAGAGACTTGCGGTTTTTAGTAAGCAGCTTGCGGTGATTGTAATCGTCATCTGTCTGATTGTATTTGGAGTTGGCTTGTGGCGCGGTGAGCCGCCTTTTGCCATGTTCCTGACGGCATTATCGCTTGCCGTGGCCGCACTCCCCGAGGCGCTGCCTGCGGTAATCACCATCGGCCTTGCGGCGGGTGCCCGCAGAATGGTGAAGCAAAATGCGCTTATACGTATGCTTCCGGCGGTGGAGACGCTGGGCTCGGTAACCTATATTTGCAGCGATAAAACGGGAACGCTGACCCAGAACGTGATGACGGTCGAAAAGTTCCAGGCGGTGGAACAGCGTGAAGACCTCCTGCTCCAGGCAATGATGCTGAACAATGACGTGCGCTATTCTGCCACAGATGAGCTGCTTGGCGACTCGACTGAAACGGCACTGGTTAGTTATGCGAGGAGGCATGGCAACACAAGGAAAGATGTAGAAAACAGGTTTCCGCTTCTGGGAAAACTCCCTTTTGATTCTGTGCGTATGCGTATGAGTACACTGCACGGGCACGATCGGAAATGGATCATGTTTGTGAAAGGCGCTCCGGCTAAAGTTGCCGAGGTGCTTAGCGACAAGTATGCCGCTCAGAAAAATGAATGGCTCGAAGTTAACCGAAAATGGGCGGCAGAGGGCTTGCGAGTCTTGTTTTTTGCTTACCGGATATTTGATGAGCAACCGGAGCTCAAGGAGGATCTGGAAACGGAGCTGGATTTTCTGGGCATGACAGCCATGATCGATCCGCCGCGCGAGGAGGTGATTGATGCGGTACGGGAATGTCAGACGGCAGGCATCAAATCGGTTATGATCACGGGGGACCAACCTCTTACCGCTCTGGCCATCGCCGAACGCCTGAATATTGTTAGCGCGGGTAACGCCAAAAGCCGAACAGGAGTCGAGCTGTCGCAACTGTCGGGAGAGGAGCTAAAACGGGACATTGAAGATATCGCTGTGTTTGCCAGGGTATCTCCCGAGCAGAAGCTGAACATAGTAAAAGCACTGCAGGCAAACGGTGAGTTTGTGGCCATGACCGGTGATGGTGTGAATGATGCTCCGTCGCTAAAACAAGCCAATATAGGCGTGGCGATGGGTATCACGGGTACCGATGTAACCAAGGAGGCATCGGACATGATCCTCCTCGACGATAATTTCGCTACGATTGTTAAAGCGGTTAAAGAAGGTCGGAGGATTTACGATAATATCAGAAAATTCGTGCTCTATATTCTTTCCTGTAATCTTGGGGAGATACTCACCATTTTTCTGGCTCCCTTTTTCGGCTTCCCGATTCCCCTCCTCCCCATTCATATCTTATGGATCAACCTGGTAACAGATGGACTCCCCGGGCTGGCGCTGGCGGCAGAACCTGCGGAGAAAGACATCATGAACCGTCCGCCCCGTCCGCCGCAGGAAAACCTGTTTGCGGGAGGATTGGTAAAAAAGATCCTCGCAACAGGGGTAGTACTGGCAGCAGCGGCACTGTTTACGCAGTACTACGCCATTAGTCATGGCTTTGATACCGCTACTCAGCAAACGATGGTATTTACGGTACTTTGTTTTGTACAGCTGGTTAATGCGCTTTCCGTTCGATCATCAGGCCGCAGCATGTTTTCGAAATCTATTTTCTCTAATGGGGGAATGTGGGCTGCAATAATACTTACCGTTATCCTGCAGCTGTTGATTATCTACGTACCGGCACTTGACATCATTTTTAAAACGAGGCCTCTGGACCTGAAAGCGTTTGAGATAATACTGATCATTACTGCTGCATCGGCATTTGCAATAGAATTGATCAAGTACCTAACGGGGCCCAGGCGAACTTAGAGATAGTACTTCTCTCCATCCGTTTTAACCTTGCCGGCATCCAGAAGGTTGCGCAAAACAGCGACGCGTTCTTTTTCGGTGCCGGTATGCATCGCGCTGATCAGCTCTTCGAGGTTGAGATGCTGACCTGAAAGGATATCGACCAATTCATAGGTGATCTGCTCGCTGAGTACGGCCATTCCGGCTTTTCTTTTTTCCTCCAGGCATACATCGCAGGTACCACATTTATCAGCATTCAGTTCGTTAAAATAGCGCAGCAGCGTCACGCTTCTGCAGACATTCGTTTCAGCGTAATGTAGTATGGCATTAATCTGCCCTGTCATGACTTCCTTACGCTCCTTCATATATTGGGTATCAAGGAACATACTTCCGGCTTCCATCCTTGCTCTCAAATACTGCAATTGAGGCTTATCTGTTTGGGGCAAATAACTTAATAATTTATAGTCCTGCAGCTTGTGGAGCATAGACACCACTTCATCGAGGCTTTTTCCGGTCTTCCTGGCGATGTCGAACTCCTGAACGGGGCTGTAATTATCAAACATCCCACCGTAGGAACGCAGCATGACCTTGATAAAGGAGTCATAGAATGCATTCTCAATCTGGAAACGGTAAAGCTCTTCCGAAGAGACTTCTATCTGAACCCTGGAGGGTAAATAGACACTTTCGGTGAGCATCAGATATCCGTCATGCTCGAGGAACTTCAGGGCGCTGATGGTTTTCACGGCATCGAGCTTAAAGCGGGAGCAAAAGTCGCCGATATCAAAGTCAAAGACCAGCCCCTCTCCCGCACCATGGGCAATCTGGTAGTAGTTGCCCAGGCACTGGTATACATGACGAATCTCCTGCACGGGTGGAAACTGAAGTTCCAGTCGCCTTTCCAATAATTCGCGATCGCCTGGGTTATACAGAAGGACGGCATAGGCTTTCTTCTCATCGCGCCCCCCGCGGCCCGCTTCCTGGTAATATGCTTCCAGGCTTTCGGGAACGTCCATGTGAACGACAAAACGGACGTCTGGCTTGTCTATCCCCATTCCGAAGGCATTTGTGGCGACAATTACCCGTAGCTGCCCTTTCATCCAGGCAAGCTGCTTCTGGCTCCTTTGGGAAGTATCGAGACCAGCGTGGTAAAAATCAGACTTTATTCCGGCACTGTTGAGGAGCCGGGAAATCTCCTGGGTTTCGCGCCGGTTCCTGACGTAGACGATGCCGGTTCCCTGAACGTTTCGTGCTACAGAAAGAAGCTTTCTTACCTTATTCTCTTCTTGTGAGACCACATAGCTCAAGTTTGGGCGGCTGAAGCTCTTGGTGAAGACGTTAGGTTCCTTAAAGGCGAGCTTTTCCTGAATATCAGCGATGACGCGTACCGTGGCTGTGGCGGTAAGCGCCAGGATGGGCACCTTCGGCTGGAGCTGGCGAAGTTCGGCCAGCTGCAGGTAAGGCGGCCTGAAATCGTAACCCCACTGGGAGATGCAGTGTGCCTCGTCGATGGCGATCAGATTGACTTTCATGTAGCTAATCCGTTCCCGAACGAGAGATGAAAGCAAACGTTCGGGAGATATATAGAGGAATTTGATCTGTCCGTATACACAATTGTCGAGCAGGATGTCTACTTCACGCCTGGACATGCCCGAAACCAGTGAAACGGCTTCGATCCCCTTCTCTTTGAGTGCTTCAACCTGATCCTTCATCAGCGCTATCAGAGGTGATACGACAATGCAGATTCCGGGTTGTACGAGCGCGGGCACCTGAAAACAGACGGATTTCCCTCCACCAGTGGGCATAAGAGCTAGCGTATCCTTTCCGCTTAATACCGATTGGATGATGTCTTCCTGGAGCGGCCTGAAGGAGTCGAAGTTCCAGTATACCTTAAGTGCCTCGTATATTGTCATGACTTCAAACATACATATTTTTTGTGCGTTGAGATATGAGCATCGGTGCGGCCAGGGTCAAACTTTAATGACAATACTTGCCTTATGGTATAAGAAAGTATATTTGTATACCGTACCGATATATATCATGAAAAGACCCATACTGATACTTCTTACACTTCTTTTTCAATACGCATCTGCACAGGTAAAGTCTAACTGGAATGTGGAAAAGCCGGGAGGCCCTTCTAAAACGGTTTCATTTACTACTGATGAAGGAACATGGATGAACCTGGACGTCAGTCCGGACGGCAAAGAAATTGTGTTTGACCTGCTGGGTGATATTTACAAAATGCCCATTTCGGGTGGCAGGGCTACCTTGCTATCGGGGGGCAATGCTTTTGATGTACAACCCCGTTTCAGTCCGAACGGCAAGCAGATCTCCTACACGAGCGATCGCGAGGGCGGCGACAATATCTGGGTAATGAACAGCAATGGCTCGAACAAGCGTGCGGTATCTAAGGAGACTTTCCGTCTGCTGAACAATGCGGTATGGACGCCCGATAATCAGTTTCTCATTGGGCGGAAGCACTTCACCAACACCCGGTCTCTTGGAGCCGGCGAAATGTGGATGTACCATATTTCGGGAGGGGAAGGCGTTCAGCTGACCAAACGCAAGAATGATCAGCAGGATGCCGGCGAACCGGAGGTATCGCACGACGGAAAGTACGTCTATTACAGTGAGGATGTGAGTCCGGGTCCGTACTTTCAGTACAATAAAGATCCGAACGGCGAGATATACGCTATTAAGCGGCTGAACCGGGAAACGGGTGAGACTGAAAAAGTGACAGGAGGCCCGGGAGGAGCGGTACGTCCGAGGGTATCGCCCGACGGAAAGCTGCTCGCCTTTGTAAGGAGGGTACGACTAAAGTCTGTGCTTTATCTGCATGATCTGAGCAGCGGCGAAGAGTGGCCTGTTTATGATGACCTGTCCCGCGATCAGCAGGAGACATGGGCGATCTTCGGCGTTTATCCGAACTTTGCCTTTACTCCAGACAGCAAGAACATCATCTTTTACGCGAAAGGAAAAATCAGAAATCTGGATATCCTGTCGCAGACTGTGAGTATTATTCCTTTTGAAGTTAACTCCACACAGCTTGTTGCTGAGGCACTTCATTTTGAACATCAGGTCTTTAACGAGGAGTTTGACGCGAAAATGATCAGGCAGCTTGCCACGTCTCCGGATGGAAAGATGATTGCCTTTAATTCAGGTGGGTTCGTCTATTTAAAGGAACTACCGAATGGGCAACCGAAGCGTATATCTAATGGGACAGAGTTTGAGTACGACCCGAACTTCAGTCCTGACGGCAAGTCGTTGGTGTATGTGGCCTGGACTGACGAGGACAAGGCGTCTATCAAGAAGCTGGATCTTCGGACGCTCGATTCACAGCCGCTCACCACAGAAAAAGGCTTTTATTATACGCCACGCTACTCCAACAAGGGTGATAAGATCGTTTATGCGAAGGGTGGCGGCAACCAGATGCTGGGATACACGCATGGAAAGAATCCCGGCATATATGTCATTTCTGCCGGTGGCGGAACGCCTCAGAAAGTGGTGGGCAAGGGAGTGGATCCCTATTTCAACGGAAACGACTCACGGGTATTCTTCCAGAGTACACATGAAGGTAAAAAAGCTTTCATGAGTGTTGACCTTGGCGGTGGCAGCGAGCGTGTGCATTATCATTCCAAATATGCCAGTCAGTTTGCACCTAGTCCGGATGGCAAATGGCTCGCTTTCACCGAGCTGTTCAACGCGTATATCACCCCTCTGCTGAATACGGCTAGCGGTATTGAGCTATCGGCAACCAACAAGTCGCTACCGGTGACCAAAGTGACACGGGACGCGGGAATTTACCTCCATTGGAGCCACGACAGTAAGAACTTAAACTGGACGCTCGGTTCGCAATATTTCAGCAGACAGGTAAAGAATACTTTCAGCTTTGCTGAGGGTGCGCCCAATAACCTACCTCCTATAGATACCTCGGGCGTTGAAATCGGGCTGAAGATTAAAAGTGACGTTCCTGAAGGAAAAATCGCGCTGACTCATGCGCGGATCATCACGATGAAAGGCAAGGAAGTGATTCAAAACGGAACGATTGTAATAGAAGGTAACCGGATTACGGCTATCGGCCCGGCTGATCAGGTGAAGGTACCGGAGGATGCGAAGGTTATCAATGCGGAAAACCAGACCGTCATGCCCGGACTGGTAGATGTGCATGCCCATTTGCCGACTAGCCCGGACGGGATCTCCCCGCAACAGGACTGGAGCTACTATGCTAACCTCGCTTACGGTGTAACGACAGCTCATGATCCCTCCAGTAATACAGAGATGGTTTTGAGCCAGGCTGAAATGGTAAGAGCAGGAACGATAAAAGGACCGCGCATTTATTCCACCGGCACCATTTTATATGGTGCGGATGGCGATTTCAAGGCTGTGGTCAATGGCGCTGACGACGCCCGCTCTCACCTCAGGAGATTGAAGATGTCGGGTGCCTTTTCTGTAAAATCGTATAACCAGCCGAGAAGAGAGCAACGGCAGCAGATTATACAAGCGGCCAGGGAGCTGAAAATGCAAGTTTTTCCGGAAGGGGGCTCTACCTTCTTCACCAATATGTCAATGATTTTGGACGGGCACAGTGGTATTGAGCATAACATCCCGGTTATTCCAGTTTATAAAGACGTAAAATCTTTATGGAACGCCAGCAAAACGGCATATACTCCCACCCTTATCGTCAGCTATGGCTCACAATCCGGAGAAAATTTTTGGTACGACCGCACGAACGTCTGGGAGAACGAAAAGCTGCTGAGCTTTACTCCTCGAGGAATCATCGACAGTCGTTCGAGACGGAGGACAACATCAGAATTCGGCGACTACGGGCATATTGAAGTGTCTAAAGCCGTGAAATATATTGCAGACGGAGGCACCAAGATAAACATGGGATCTCACGGACAGATTCAGGGGCTTGGGGCTCATTGGGAATTATGGATGCTGGCTCAGGGTGGAATGAGTTCACATGACATTCTTCGCGCGGGGACAATCAACGGTGCATCCTACCTGGGGCTATCGAGAGAAATCGGGTCTCTGGAACCCGGTAAGCTTGCCGACCTGATCGTATTGGACGCGAATCCACTTGATGACATTCGAAATACAGATAAGATCCGACTGGTGATGGTGAACGGTCGCCTGTTCGATGCACAGACCATGAATGAAGAGGGGAATCATCCGATGCAGCATGCGAAATTCTGGTGGCAGCAGCTGAAAGGCGACACAATGGGTCCGGAAGGAACATCTGACACCTTCATTTTTACACACCCGAAGTGTGATTAATGGTTTCGGAGTTTTTAAATTAGGCAAATTGCTCGTATTTTTGACCATTCAAAAAGAAACACCCCTTCAAAAGACGATCATCGCCCATTTGCAGGGGCATTGTAATCATTAACTAGAAAATGAAGTTCAGACCATCCATTTTAGCTGCTGTATTCGTTTCGGCAGCAAGTTTTTCCTTTGCACAAGACAATCTTGTTAAATCATTAGACGCTAATCAGAGCAATAATAGCAAAGCAGGCTTTAAATTCACTGAAGTCATCAACCTGGAGACCACCTCTATCAAGAATCAAGGCTCGTCAGGAACGTGCTGGGCGTATTCCACCAATTCGTTCCTGGAATCAGAGATGATCAAACAGGGCCGCAAACCTGTGGAGCTTTCTCAGATCTATCCTGCACGCTGTGCTTACATCGAGAAAGGCAGAAATTACGTTCGCATGCAGGGTGCGGTAAGCCTTGGCGATGGCGGTGCTTTTCATGACGTGATTAATATGTACCGTAAATATGGTGCCTTGCCTCAGAGTGTTTATACTGGCCTTCATTATGGCACATCAAAGAATAAATTTGCTGAGATGGCCGCTGTTTCGCAGAGTATCCTTCAGGCAGTGGTTAAAAACCCGAACGGAACATTAACACCAAACTGGCTCGAGGCTTACACAGGTGCTATTGACGCTTATTTGGGAAAAGTTCCTCAGTCGTTCACCTTTGAAGGTAAAAGCTATACGCCACAGAGCTTTGCTAAGGAAGTGGTAGGCTTAAATGCTGATGATTATGTGGAGCTTTCATCCTTCAAAGAATATCCGTTGTACAAAAAGTTTACCTTGTTGGTACCCGACAACTGGTCATTTGATCAGGTGTATAATGTAAAGATGGACGAACTGACAAGCACTATCGACAATGCGTTAAAGAATGGCTACACAGTGGCATGGGCGACAGACGTGAGCGAGAAAGGCTTTAGCTGGAAGAACGGGGTTGCCTATATTCCGGAGAAGAAATATGAGGATATGAGCCAGGACGAGATCAATGAAATGTTCAATGGACCCAAGGCAGAGTTGAACATAACGGAAGATTTAAGACAGCTGGAATACGACAATTACAGCACGACCGATGATCATGGCATGCATATCGTTGGGCTCGCCAAAGACCAGAATGGCAAAGAGTATTACATTGTTAAAAATTCATGGGGATTATCAAATGATTACAAAGGGTTTTTGTATGTAACTAAAAACTTTGTTAAACTGAAGACGACTACCCTTCTTCTGAACAAAAAGGCTATTTCTTCTGATGTAAGAAAGAAATTGGGCGTTTAGCAACAGGTAAATATAAGCAGTAACGGCTGCCAGCACAAGATGCTGGCAGCCGTTACTGTTTTAAGGCCTGTTTTACGCCTTCCTATGCTCTTGGAATTTCTCTATTTTTGTTCAAAATATATCTGTATGTCTCAAAATATTATTCCCTCGGCCGGTAGTACACCTGCTTCTGCATTCGAAAGACTCTTAACCGTGATGAATACACTTAGAGAGCAGTGTCCATGGGATAAAAAACAGACCATGGAAAGCTTGAGACATCTGACGATAGAGGAAACATACGAGCTTTCTGACGCTATCCTCGAGGCAGACACGGAAGAGATCAAGAAGGAAATAGGCGACATTATGCTACACCTGGTTTTTTATACGAGAATTGCTTCGGAAAAAGGCCAGTTTGATATAGTGGATGTGCTGAACGGCATTTGCGAGAAGCTCATCATCAGGCATCCGCATATTTACGGTGACACCGTGGTTCAGAATGAGGAAGATGTTAAACAGAACTGGGAAAAGATTAAACTGAAGGAAGGCAATAAATCGGTTTTGGGCGGTGTACCCCCTTCCCTGCCGGCATTGGTGAAGGCTTCCAGAATACAGGAGAAAGCCAGGGGCGTAGGCTTTGACTGGGAAGATAAATCGCAGGTATGGGAGAAGGTGGAGGAAGAAATGCAGGAGTTTAAAGAGGAGTTCAATACGGTTTCAGGAGTTCCTGTAGATATTGAAAAGGCCGAAGCTGAGTTTGGAGACCTACTTTTCTCGCTGATCAATTACGCCCGCTTTATTAAGATCAATCCAGAAAACGCCCTTGAAAAGACCAACAAGAAATTTATTAAGCGTTTTCAGTATCTGGAGTCTAAAGCTGCCGAAAATGGCAAGGCTCTGCAAGATATGACGCTGGCAGAAATGGATATATTCTGGAATGAAGCGAAAACGATTTAAAACTTATATTTCATTGTAGCGAAACTATCCGGATCTGCGTATTTATAACATTATGATAGCAGATCGTTTTAAGTCAAAAAAGTAACTGAGCATTGATTAGAAACGATTCCAAGTCCATGCATAAACCCCAGAGTTTTTCTGAAACCGAGTTGATTTCAGGTTGCAAGTCGGGAGCGATAAAGTTTCAGGAAAAACTTTACAAGCATTTCTATGGGTATGCGATGGGCGTTGGGATGAGGTATTTACAAAACAAGGATGACGTATTGGAAGTGGTGAACGATTCTTTTATTAAGGTTTTCAAGGCGATAAATTTTTATGATGAAAACCAGCCTTTTAAGGCCTGGCTTCGAAGAATTGTTGTGAATACGTCTATTGATCACAGAAGACGAAACCTGAAGCATATGAATCAGGAAGACATTGATGAAGCTATTTATATTGGAAAAGCACCGGAAGCCGTGGAGAATATAAATGCAAAAGATATACTTAAACTACTCAACTACCTTCCGGAGATCCAAAAGACGGTATTCAACCTCTATGAAATCGACGGTTATAGTCATGACGAGATAGGCAATATGTTATCTATACCGGTCAGCTCCTCCCGCGTTTACTTAAGCCGGGCAAAAGACAAATTAAGAAAGCACTGGAATCATCAGGAGGGCAGCTATGCAAGATAATTTCGACAAAAAGTTTGCTGAACGTATTGTTCAGGTCTTCGATGAGTATGAGGATGACTCGGCTGATCAGGGATGGGAACAACTGCGTCTGAAGTATCAGCCTGCTAAGCGCCGCTCTGCGGTCACTTACTGGCTTGGATCAGCGGCGGCAATTTTATTGTTAATTGCTGGTGTGTGGCTTTTTTATCCGAAAGATGATAAAACCGAGCTTGCTTCTCATGAAAAACCTCAGGTGGCACCTTCACCTCAGCACAAAGGCCTTCCTGAACCGGGGAACGAAGCCCCCGCATTGACTGATATCACAACTGTGGAGACTGAAAGCGGAAGTGAAAGAACGCTTTATGCTACAAGGGCGAACGAAAGACACATTGAGCTAAACCTACCGGCTGAGGAACAAGCTGTCACTTTATCAGTGGCTGTTTCTGCTGCAAAAGACACCTTACCTGCAACGGTTTTGGAGCAGTCCGCCATGATCGCTTCTACAGATACCAAAGAACAAAAGCAGGAACCGGCGTCCACTATAACGAGCGAAGCCAGGAGGTCACAGCCAGCGGCTGTTCTTGAAAACTACGATCAGCTGCAGCAGGCTAAGCGTGAACTCCTGGCGGACGATGGCCCTAGGGGTCAGGAAAAAAGCAAGGACTCCAAGCTATCGTTTAGCCTGTATGCGGGTAGTCACGTATCGTATGCAGCGGGTAGCAAGTCACGGGTAAATACCGGTGTCGGCATCAGTTCTGAACTGGATCTGACGTCGAAGCTGAAGCTGACAACAGGCGTTTCTATAGCTCAGAATTCGCTTCGCTACGATTCGCGCATTCCTGAACAAGCAGCAGCATCTTTCTTAAGCTCAACCATGTCTACGAGCCAGAATCTCATGGTTGCTGGTCCTGATGCGAAAACTTCTGCTATCAATTACTCCATTCATGGTTATGATGCTTCTTTAATGGGCCTTGATGTTCCGGTTAACCTGAAATATACGTTCTTCGAGAAGAAAGACGAGTTGTATGTGGTAGCCGGACTGAGTTCGAACTTCTTCTTTGACGAAACATATACTTATGATTATGGATACAATTCTATTCATGACAGTTCTGTGGAGTCATTCCCGAACGAAAAGACGATTACCAGCACCAGCAGCTTCGACTTTGCCAGGATGCTGAACTTATCTGTTGGTTACGGATATTCGGTTGGGAAACAAAGCAAATTATCCCTGGAGCCCTTCTTAAAATACCCACTTGGAGGACTTGGTTCACAGGATATCCGTTTCAGCTCTGCGGGGCTTAATCTGAAATGGAACTTTAATTCCAGATAAGTTATTTGAACGTGATGGCTTTCACCGGGGAGATCCTGCTTACCAATGTTGAAGGAATAATCAGTACCAGCAGACAGATGACGAGTGTTCCGGCATTCAGTAAAAGTATATCGGTAGCTTCCAGTTCTACGGGCACAAAAGACATATAATAAGATGCCTGATCAAGCTTAAAGAAGTGCGTATGTGCTTGAAACAGGCCAAGACCTATTCCCAACACGTTTCCGAGTAACAGACCAAAACCGATCAGATATGCGGCATTTTGAAGGAAAATCTTCTGGATGCTCCAATTCGTCGCGCCAAGGGCCTTCAGTATACCGATCATGTTTGTTCTTTCCAATATGATGATGAGCAGCGCGGAGATCATGTTGATGATCGCTACCGCAAGCATCAGAATCAGGATGACTTCTGTATTGACATCCAGGAGGGAAAGCCACTGAAAGATGGTTTGGTAGTACTCCGTGATAGAATAGGCGCGCAGACCCATACTGATATTATCGTTGACGTTTAGGGCGGAATGATTGACGGCGTCGAAATGATTGACCCTTATTTCATAGCCTCCAACCGTGTTCGGCGCCCAGTTGTTCAGGCGTTGTACCACAGACAGATCTCCAATGACATAGGCTTTATCTACCTCCTCGATTCCGAGATCGTATATCCCCACGATATCAAACTTCCTTCTTCTAAGGGGCTCCTGCACAAAATACATCAGAAAGTCATCACCTACTTTTAGACGCATCCGATCTGCTATCACTTTAGATATTACAATTTGTCTTTTGGCTTTAACACTGTCGGTAAAGTCAATGACATCTCCGGAGACAAGTACGTTTTTGAAATAGCTCCAGTTAAAGCTCTTGTCTACTCCTTTGAGCATCACACCCTCCATCTCGTCATTGGCATTAATTATCCCTTGTTTTACGGCGTAAGGATAAATATGTGAGATGTTTGGAAGCTTTGAGAGCCGTGTAAGAGTATCGGGATGAATACTGAAGGGCGACGCCTCGTTAGATGCGTTTAAATCATATTTCATGACGATGATGTCGCCTGAGAAACCGCGTACTTTCTCGCGTATCTCAGACTTGAAGCCTTTAACAACGGCAACAGACAGGATCATCACGGCAAGACCGAGCATGATCCCCACAATAGCGATCCGTACACTGAGCCTGGAAAAAGTACGCTTTGATCTGAAAGTTATTCTATTTGCAATGAAAGAGGCGAAAGTCACGCTATAAAGTTTTTTTGTAATTTAGCAAAGATGCACATTTTTCTGCCTTGACAAATGCGGAGATATATCTTTACACACATGATAAAACCCATCATACCCCTCCTACTTACAGGAATTCTACTAAGCCAGTCTGTCGTATCCTGCGGTAACCCCGGACACTCAGGCAGCGCTCAACATGCTGATAAAGCCGCCTCCGGGATAAACAGCGGGCTGATAGATTCAAGCCCGGGAAACGAGCTGCAAACTGGTGCAGACCAGACATCAGAATATCTGACTGACCTGAAAGATATGAAGGTGGGGATGGTTGTGAACCCTACCTCCATAATCGGCAACACGCATAGTGTAGATAGTCTGAGATCTTTGGGAATCAACATTGTGAAGGTCTTCGGGCCTGAACACGGCTTCAGGGGCGAGGCCAGTGCTGGGGCCAAAGTCAACAGTAACATCGATGCGAAGACGGGACTTCCAGTAATTTCCTTGTACGGAAGCCATTATAAACCTACCGTTGAGGACCTGAAGGGAATAGACATTATGGTGTTCGATATTCAGGATGTTGGTGTGCGCTTTTATACCTACATCTCCACCTTACATTACATCATGGAAGCATGTGCAGAGAGCAAGATTAAGCTTATCGTTCTGGACAGACCCAATCCTAATGGCTTTTATGTTGATGGGCCAGTACTGGAAGAGAAGTTCAAATCGTTCATAGGAATGCATCCTATCCCTATTTTGCACGGCATGACGATAGGTGAATATGCCACCATGGTGAACGGTGAAAAATGGCTGAAAGAAAAGGTTAGATGCGATCTGAAAATTGTCAAACTTAAAGGATACACCCATGATATGGATTATACCCTTCCGGTTAAGCCCTCGCCTAACTTGAATACACAGCAGTCTATCCTGCTTTATCCATCGTTGTGCTTGTTTGAGGGAACGATTATTAGTCAGGGACGTGGAACCCACATGCCTTTCCAGGTGCTTGGAAGTCCTGCTTTAAAAGGAAAGTACGATTTTACCTTCACCCCCGTAAGCATAAAAGGCATGAGCGAGACGCCATTGCATCAGAACCAACTATGCTATGGACTTGATTTGCGCAAATATGATACTTCGGTATTCAAAAAGACAGGGCAGCTGAACTTAAGCTGGCTGATTGACATGTATAATGCGTATCCGCAAAAGGATAAGTTTTTTGACTTCAAACAGAGCAAGCAGATCAACAACTTCAACAGACTTGCTGGCAATGACAAACTGCAGAAGCAGATTGCTTCGGGCATGAGCGAACAGGAAATACGCGCCAGCTGGGAACCCCAGCTCGCGGCATATAAAGAAATGAGAAAGAAATACTTGTTGTATCCCTAGCTATGAGAATAATATTTATGGGGACGCCAGACTTTGCTGTAGCATCGCTGGACGCACTGATCAGAAACGGGAAAAACGTGGTAGCGGTAGTAACGGCTCCCGACAAGCCTGCAGGCCGTGGACAGAAACTACAGCAGTCCGCCGTAAAGCAATATGCTGTAGAACATCATTTACCGGTCCTTCAGCCGGTAAAGCTGAAGGACGAAGCTTTTCTACAGGAACTGAGCGCATTTAACGCGGACCTTCAGGTAGTGGTAGCATTTCGGATGCTTCCTGAAGTGGTGTGGAATATGCCGCCGAAAGGAACAATTAACCTCCACGGCTCCCTCCTTCCACAATATAGAGGCGCGGCACCGATAAATTGGGCCATTATCAACGGTGAAAAGGAAACAGGAGTTACCACGTTCTTCCTTCAGCATGAGATTGATACCGGGAATATTTTGTTTGCTGAAAAAGTGACTATTGGAGAAAATGAAACGGCGGGTGACGTGCATGATAAGCTAATGCTAGCAGGCGCAGAGCTCGTGGTAAAAACAGTCACCGCAATTGAAAACAATAACTATCAGGAGAGCCCTCAGGACGAGATTTTAAACGAAGAGGGTAATCCTCTGGACACAAGGCATGCCCCAAAGATTTTTAAGGAAACCTGCCTTATCGACTGGAGCAAGCCCGTGAGCGATGTGTATAATCATATCAGAGGACTAAGCCCTTACCCTGCTGCATTTACCCATTTGGACGGTAAAACACTGAAAGTTTATTCGGCCAGATATGAGCATGTGAAGCCTGAAGTGGAAGTTGGCGAGTACTTAAGTGATGGCAAGTCATTTTTGAAGTTCGCCTGTCCGGACGGATATATCTTTTTGGAAACTATTCAACTGGAGGGCAAAAAGCGGAACAGTATCGCTGAATTCTTGCGGGGCTACCGATTGTAGGGTTCTTTTTCTTTGTTCACTTCGATGCCCAATTTCTTCAATAGCAGGGAGGCATTGAAGGTCTTACACGCCCCGTTTTTCAGCTTGTAATCAAAGGTCATCTCCTCTCCCTGAACGCGTATATCGAAATAAAAATTCCGGATATAGTCCGGATACTCCTTTTCAAGCTCAGCGATCTGCAGATCATGCGTTGCTACTATCCCTACGGATCGCTGAGCGATAAGCCTTTCAATAATAGCCTTAGAACCCAGGTATTTATCCACCGAGTTCGTTCCCCTGAGCATCTCATCAATCAGAAAATAAACTTTTCCATCCTCCTGGAGAACGTCTAACAGGAATTGCAGGCGGTTTAACTCTGCTTTAAACGTTGAGATATTTTCGTTCAGGGAATCTTTGATCCTCATATACGAAAATATCTTCATGTTACTCAGTTCCATGCTTTTGGCACAAACGGGGGCACCACAGAGAGCAAGAACAGTGTTTATACCAAGAGTTCTTAAAAAAGTGCTTTTCCCGGCCATATTGGAGCCTGTAATGATATCAATTTTAAGGTCATCCGATAAATCAAAATCATTATTTACCCTCACATCTTCATGGATCAACGGGTGACCTATCTCTGTCGCCCGCAAAGTGTAACGGGATCCTGCACGGATAACCGGCATGCTCCATGACGGATAATTAATGTGCAGGCCAGCAATGCTCTGCAGGCACTCAAAAAAACCCACGCTTTGAAAGGCATCCTCAATGTAATCCTTATTGACCTCTTTCCATTCCAAAATAGCCGCATATTGCCTCACATCCCAGGCGAAACTAATATTAAGGATCGTACCCACAAACATGTTCAGTCGATAATCAAGCTTACTCATGATTTCGGAAAGATGCTGTATCTGGGCTGAAAGCGTCGTACTTGTTTCGGGCAGCGTAAACTTGCCGGCAAGCTCCTTACAGAGAGGAGAATTCCAATCTTCGGCCTCGACCATACGGAAGGCCCGTGAATAGTGTGAAAGTGTCTCCCCGACTCTTCCCATCATTCTTTCCGCTCTGTTTACCCGCTCATTAAATGCGATGACCAGAATGATGTTAGCAAGCCCGGCTGCAAACATAAGCAGCAAAAAAGGGGGATAAAAATAAGCTGCTACGGCCGATCCATAGAATACCCAGGGTCCTAGCTTTAGAAAGGACTTCACCCAGGGCTGTATGGATTCCTTACCCGTTTTAAGATACCTGAACAGCCCTGAAACCTCAGTTTGGCCTGATGAGGATTTAGCGAACAGGAGGGCAGCCTGGAACTGAACTTTCCAGGCCCTCTTCCCGGCTATCTCAAGAGAGGCGCTTTGGCGTTGGAGGATGGCAGCGTTTGGAGATGCATTCTTTAGCCAGGCAGCCATTTGGGTTCGGCCAAATGTCGTAGCGCAACGGTTGATCAGGTGATAAAGACTCTGTTTACCAAAAATATCAAGATCGGAAGTGTAGTTATGGTGGTCGTCTGTCCATTCGGTACCATCGTCATAGATATTCGTCCTGTTCCTGACACTTTCGAGTTCATTTTCATTTACTTGCAGGAGTGCCCGATTGAAATCCTTTAATGCGTTGAAATTGCTCTGTTTGCTCACTAACCATGCAAAGATGACGATGACCAGAAGCAGCGACAAGTAAAGGAACCAAACAGCTTCTGCCTTAACCGCGTTATAGATAAGGAATCCTCCTAGTATAAGCGTGCATACCCGAAGTACAGAATAAAAATTGATCTTCTTATTCAGCCGGCTGATCTCCGCAGAAGCCTTATCTATGTTTTCCTGGTAAATTTTCATACGATTTTATGTTGTTAATTATAGCAATAAAATCCAACTCTCCACCGAAATAAAAAAACCAGGAGAGATACAACCTATTTAGCTATCTTGTGTTGTGCTTAATATAGTATAAAAATGAAAGAAATGCCTATTACAGTCAAAAGGTCTATTGAACTTCTTGGCCTGTTTCTCCTTGTTGCTCTTATTATTCTAGGTAACAGCATAGTCATGCCTTTGGTAATGGCTTTTTTTATAAGCATCGTATTGCTTCCGGCCTACCGGTACTTCAGGAAGTTAAGATTCCCGAATTCGCTGGCGATCTTTTTGCCGATACTTCTAATGGCGACCCTTGTGGCGCTGATCGGCTGGTTTTTCTCCTCCCAGGTCGCAAGGCTCGTATCAGACTTCCCGCAGATACAAAAAAACGTATCTATGCACCTGAACTCCCTGAGCGGATGGGTCAACTCAATAAGTCATTTTTCTACTACCGAACAGTTAAATTTCATTAACGAACAAAGTAACAAGCTACTGACTTATGCGGGCACAATTCTCACAGGAGCGGCAACCTCCGTTACTTCGACGCTTGTATTTATTGCGCTGTTGCCGATATATGTGTTCCTGATGCTCACCTATAAGAATCTCCTTTTACGATTCATCTTTATGTGGTTTAAAAAGGAGGATCATACCAAGGTTGAAGACGTTCTCGGAGAAAGCGAAGCCATTATTAAGAGCTACCTTATAGGATTGCTTATCCAGATTACTTATATGACTATTCTTCTCGGTGGGATATTACTGGTATTGGGAATCAAGCATGCCTTGCTGATCGGTGTCCTCTTTGCCTTTTTAAACCTCATTCCTTATGTCGGCGCACTTATTGGCAACCTGGTGGGTGTAGTACTAACCCTTGCATCATCGCCCGAACTTACCCCTGTACTAATTGTTTTAGGTGTAATCGCCTTCGTTCAGTTCCTCGACAATAACATCCTTATGCCCCGGATCGTCGGCTCCAAAGTGCGAATTAACGCTCTTGGCACTATAGTCGGTGTGCTTGTGGGCGGAGCAATCGCAGGTGTATCTGGCATGTTCCTCTCCCTTCCTATCATTGCCGTTATGAAGATCGTCTTTGACCGCTCTGAGATGTTCAAACCATGGGGTGTACTCCTGGGTGACGAGATACCTGGTGAAAGTCCGATGAAAGATACCAGGCTGAGGATGAAGTCAGACCGGTTGAGAAAGCAGCTGGAAGTGGAAAACGACATCATCCCGGAAGATCATTCCGGTAAGAAGTAGCACCAATCTCTTGCAGTATCAAAAAAATGCCCCCATTAAGCGTCATCTAACTTAATGGGGGCAGTATATATTATCGGCTCAGCGGGTTGCCGAGATTTGCAATTAAAGTTTACTGAAATACATAGACTTCAGCTTCTTGTCATGACCATAAACATCATCAAAGAAGCGAACATGCCCTTCTGCGTCCGCAGATGCGGTGAAATAAACCAGGTATACGGGGAGTTTCGCCTTTAACGGAACATACTTCTCATTACCAGTCTTGATCTGTTCCATGATTTTCGACTTGTCCCATCCCCCTACATTACGCAGCAGATAAACTGCCAGATCAATAGGTTTCTCCACTCTTACACATCCATGGCTAAAGTCGCGCTTAGAGGCATTGAACAGCTGATCCGCCGGCGTATCATGGAGATAGATATTTCTTGAATTAGGAAAGATGAATTTCACGTTACCCAAGTCATTATTCGGGCCTGGTCTTCTTCTGACGATATACTTAAAGCCCGACGTACCCGCAGTTGACCAGTCAACTGAACCCGGATCTACGACTGTCCCGTCATTGGTGATAACCTCCATGTCCTTTGACGCCAGGTAGCCTGGATTAGCCCTTACAGAAGGTGCAATTTCATCTTTGAGAATCCCGGGAGGAATATTCCAATAAGGAGCCAGAACGATATGTTCCATCTTGTCATTGAAGATTGGAGTGGAATGGAGTTCCTTGCCAACAATAACTTTCATATTCATCACCTCCTTACCCTGCTCATACACCCTGAGCTTAAACTCTGGAATATTGACGATCAGATAATCAGTACCAAAGCTTTCGGGTATCCACCTCCAACGCTCCATATTAATGATGATCTGACGGATTCTATCCTCCACCGGAACGTTCATAAAACGGATGGTTTCTGCATTGAGACGCCCCGTAGCGGTCAGACCGCTCGTCTCCTGAAACTTCTTAAGTGCTGATTTTACATCACTTGAGAATATCGGCTTGTCGTCTTTCATCACCGTGCTATCTTTACCAAGAAAGGTTGCCAGCCTGGCTTTAAGAAGTGGCACCACAGGTGATGACTGCCCATCCGTTATTGTAGCATTGGCAGGTATTTTAGGCCATCCCCCTGCTTTCTGCACTTCTCTGAAGCTTGCCAACGCCTTTCTTAGATTGGCATATTCGGGATGATTGGGCCTGAATTCGATATCATCTTCCGCATTTTCGTTGAGGAACTTGGTGAGCGCGCTGCTGAGGTTCATCTTGTTCAGATTAATGTCCCAGTCGGCCTTTCGTGATTCGGAAGGAGCCAGGAGCCCTCTATAATAATCAGAAGACCAATTCAAATAAGACGACGTCAAAGCCATATCAATCTCCAGCTCCAGAGAGTCGCGTTTCTCCAGATCGCGCTTGATACCCTTAAAGTCTTTGAATAGCTTTTCGAAATCCACCAACTGGTAATCTTTCGGATCAAGGCCGTCTTCACCGGCTTTACCCAACTCGTCGATAAAGGCCTGCGCCTGCGGGACTAGTTCATGTCCTTTGAACCAGGCTAGCTCATAAGCCCTTTCTTTGTAAAAAAGTTTAGCCCAGTAAATATCATCCTTAAACCGGGGTTCTGCATTCATGTACTGTACTATATAAGTACTATCCATCAGGGGTTGATCACCTGACTTCCTCTTACTGCAAGAGGATGCTGAAAGAATGAACAATAGTGCGACAAGAAATGTCAGTGTGTGATTAATAGAGAATATTTTCTTCATAGAACGTGTTTTATTGATAACCCAAAAAACACTTCTTAGTTTTTATTACTGCCACTGACCTTAACGCCCCTGTGGCCTATTCTCTCCACAAAAAGGGAAATAGAATAATCGACGCGGAAATAACGATTAGATTTATGGCGACAAGTACTCCGATCTCGTTGTAGCTAACTGTGCGGTCCAGGCCGTCCATCGCGTTCTTCGAAAACTTAATGAGCACCATCAGCAACGGTATAATCACCGGAAAACTCAATACTGCCATCAGTGCTCCGTTATTTCCGGCCTTGGAAGAAATTCCGGAAATCATGGTAAAAACACAAGCAAAACTGACACTTCCTATGATCACGGCAAGAAAATAAAACAGCGGGTCGCCTATCGGATTGCTGAACACCAGCGTATAAAAGCCGATCGCTATCGTCGAAAGCAGCAGCATCAGGAAGACGTTGTAAATGATCTTGGAAAGAATAACCGCTTTGGCACTTGCAAGGGTATAATAATACAACTGCCTCCCTTTATTCTCTTGTGAGAAGCTTTTAGAGATGGCATTAACAGAAGCAAACAGCATGATGATCCAAAACAGTGCGTTCCAGGTTACAGGATTTATCTGCTTAAAAGATAAGTAACACACAAAGATGGTAGACACCACATATAAAAGAATGCCGTTCAATGCATATTTTGAACGCCATTCCAATATAATCTCTTTATGAATTAGATATTTTACCTGACCGAATAACCCCATCTTATCAGTAACTACTCTAGCCTACAACTTTCACCTTTTTGCTGCCCCTGCGGGAAGCAATGAGCATGATAACAGATCCGGCAGCGAGCAATGCCCAACCCAACCATCTGTACTTTACCAGGCCGGTAGCGGCCTTGGCAAGCTTCTTAAAGGGAATAAAACTAAAAGAGTCGTTCACCTTTAGATATATAGCGAGCAATGTCAGCAGGATAAGAACCACCTCTGCCCATCCGGCAAATTTCAGTAGTCCGTCGCGTCCTGACACAGAAGCAAGCACACCCAGACCAGCTACGACATATACGACAGAGGCCATTCCGGTATGCAAGTCCCAGTAATTCCAGTTACCCATAATAGGGACATGAAGCATTGGGCTCATCGCTCCCGCGATAACAAGCAGGGAGCCAAACAGACCCAGGTAATTCTTTGAGCTCATGATATTTTACTTATTGTTTGATCTCCATTTTCTCTGCAAAGTGAGCGCAGTAGTCTCTAAGATCTTCAACGATATTAGTTTCTCCTGTTGCTCTCAGGAAACTGTCTGCCATGGTCTGCAGGGTTTCATAAAAAAAACGTTTCATCTCATCAACAGGCATATCTTTTGTCCACAAATCAATACGCAGGGCATTTTTGTAATTGTGATCCCATAAGGATAAGATCATCGCTTTAGCAGCCAGTTTTTCCTGCGTCTCCGCATCTGTGGATTCCCATGTCAAGACTTCGGGCACATTATTATCGTCAAGTTCAACGGTTATTTTAATTTCTGCTTTTTTCATTAGAGTACAATTTGTTTTTATTCTTTACCATTCACTTTCTTTGGAATAAGGGAGCACTATAGCCGCTTCATTATCAACATCAGAGCCACTATCAAGCTTATAAAAATCAGCTCTATCAACCATATCCGCTTCAGGTTCTTCAAAATCCCCCTGAAAAGAATATCCGAAGCGATGCTAAGCAGCAGGATTCCCGCCAATAACCAGACACTGGCGCTGAAGCTATTCGTTTCCTCGCCAAAGATAGTATAACCGAGAATAACCACTAGCACCGCCGAGGTTAAGTTCAGCGGAGTAATCCTTGAAGTCATTATTTTTTACCTCCTCTTGATGATTTGGCACGCGAGGCCTTGCTTCCAGAACTCCTGCCTGCACTTTTCCCGAATCCGGCGACGCGGCCTCGTCCCGGATTATTCTTCGCCGCGATGACGTGTTTCTTCTCGTGGAAAGCACCTTTGAATTCAGGATCTTCCTTTCGCATCTGCATGTCAATTTCACGGGCAATGTCCTGTCTTTCGTTGTATGGTGTTTCCTCTACGAAAACCTCATCCGGAATCTGGGCTACAGGTATCTGCTGACGGATCAGCTTTTCAATTTTATTGATATAATAGCGCTCGGCCTCATTGCAAAACGTAATAGCGTCACCACTTTGCAAAGCGCGTCCCGTACGTCCGATGCGGTGGACATAATCTTCAATAATGATGGGCACATCAAAGTTGATCACATGGCTGACATTCGTAACATCTATGCCTCGCGAGGCAACATCGGTGGCCACAAGAATCCTCACACTACCCTCTTTAAACGCGCTGATAGAGTTAATACGGGTATTTTGCCCTTTATTAGCATGAATTACCTTCACCTGCTCCTCTCCATGCCGCCTTTTCAGGAAACTATAGATATTGTCGGCAACAGTCTTTGTCTTGCAGAAGATCATAATTTTATGAAATTCTTCCACGTTTTTTAACAAGTGCTGTAAAAGGTTAATTTTTGTCTTAAGGTTGGGAACATAGTAGAGCAGCTGCTTCACCGTCTCGGCGGGCGTTGCTTGCTCGTCTACCTCCACCACCGTAGGGAATTTCAGGAAATCGCCCGATATCTTGCGGACAAGCTCGCTCATGGTAGCAGAGAACAGCAAATTCTGCCGCTTGCGTGGTACCACCTCAAGAATCCGGTGAATAGAGCCAATAAAGCCCATATCCATCATCTTATCGGCTTCATCTATAACCAGAAATTGCAGTGATTTAGTGGATATATGTCCTTCCAGATAAAGGTCGAGGAACCGGCCAGGCGTTGCAACCAGGATATCGAGGCCAGCAGCGATATTTGCGATCTGAGTCTTAGGGCCCAAGCCTCCGTAGATAACGACGGTCCTTAGATCGGTATACTTTGCAAACTGCTTGATGTTCGCCTCAATTTGCATGGCCAGCTCCCGCGTAGGAGCCAGGATCAGCGCCCTGATGTCCGTTCCCTGAGCATACTTTAATTTCATGAGCATAGGCAACACATAAGCGGCAGTTTTACCTGTCCCTGTCTGTGCTATTCCCATCACATCCTGACCCGACAGGATAGGTGTAATCGCTTTCTGCTGTATAGGCGTCGGGTCTGTGTACCCCGCATCGGCAATTGCATTAAGAATTTGCCGGTTTAATTTAAAATCTTCGAAAGAAGGCATTCGGCAAAGATACTATTTAGTTATCAGCTCTGCCCATTGATTGATAAATGCTTAACTTCGCTCCTATATACCAAGTTTTCTATGTCATCCATTCTGATCAAATCTGCAACTATCGTAAATGAAGGAAAATCTTTTGAAGCCGACGTTTTTATCCGCGACGGCTTAATTGAACATATCGCGCAAAGCATCGATAAGAAAGCCGACAAAGAAATAAATGCAGAAGGATTACATCTGTTGCCCGGATGTATCGATGATCAGGTGCATTTCAGAGAACCCGGATTGACCCATAAAGCCGAGATTTTTACCGAAAGCCGGGCTGCCGTAGCAGGAGGCATTACCTCTTTTATGGAGATGCCGAACACTGTACCCAATACTGTTACCCAGGAACTTCTTGCAGATAAGTATGCTATTGCATCTGCCCGATCCCTGGCTAACTATTCTTTTTTCATGGGCGCAACCAATGACAACATGGAAGAGGTGCTGAAAACAGACCCCCGCAACGTATGTGGCATCAAGATCTTCATGGGCTCTTCAACCGGCAACATGCTCGTCGATAATGAGAAAACGCTGGAAACCATCTTCAGCTCCACACCCATGCTGATAGCCACCCATTGTGAGGATGAAGAAACCATCAGAAGAAATATGGAAGCTTTCCAGGCAAAATACGGCGATCATATCACCGCAGACATGCATCCGTTGATCCGTACAGCGGAGGCTTGCTACAAGTCATCGTCAGTTGCAGTAGAACTCGCCAAGAAACACGGTTCCAGATTGCACATTCTCCACATCTCTACAGCACTTGAAACAGATCTGTTCAGCAATACCCTGCCTCTCGCAGAGAAACGTATTACCGCCGAAGCCTGCATACACCATCTTTGGTTTTCTGATAAAGATTATAAAGAAAAGGGCAACTGGATCAAATGGAACCCAGCTGTTAAGACAGAACACGACAGGGATGCTATATGGAAAGCCGTTCTTGACGGCAGAATTGACGTTATCGCTACTGACCATGCCCCTCATACGATTGAAGAGAAAACACGGCCCTACCTGCAGGCTCCTTCCGGTGGCCCGCTAGTGCAGCATGCCCTCACAGCCATGCTGGAAATGAGTAAACAAGGAAAGATCAGCATCGAGAAAGTCGTAGAAAAAATGGCACATCATCCTGCGATATGCTTTAACATTGAAAAACGCGGATTTATAAGAGAAGGTTACTGGGCAGACCTGGTACTTGTTGACCTGAACAAGGCCACAACGGTTTCTAAAGAAAACATCCTTTCTAAGTGTAACTGGAGTCCTTTCGAAGGCTATACGTTCGGCTCCGCGATATCACATACAATCGTTTCGGGACACCTCGCTTATGAACACGGAAACTTTAACGAGGCAAAGCAAGGTGAACGTTTGCTGTTTAATTAACGGCGACTAGTGAATGATCTTAAACACCATCTCTTTCAATAGCTCTCCACTGTCGGTATTCCCGGTGGAGTCTACCCCTTTGGTTTTCAGGTCGTACTCCCGCAGTATACTTATGATGTCAAACAGCCTGCCCATGTTGTAGTTCTTTGCTGCCAGCTCATAGTCTTTGACAAAATAAGGATTGACTCCGAGCTCACGCGCCAGGTTAGACGAACTGCGATCCTGAATATAATGGAACTTCAATATTTTAGTGAACCAGGTATTCAACGCTCCCAGAACCATCTGTATAGGATTAGCCTTCGGGTTTGATGCAAAATAAGTGATGATCTGATTGGCCTTCAAAATATTGCGTTTTGCCAGAGCATCCTGCAGCTCAAACACATTGTATTCCTTACTGATACCAATATTATTCTGAACATCGTCCACTGTGATCTCATTCCCTTTCGGAATGTTCAGCATCAGCTTGTCGAGCTCATTGGAAATCTTTGAAAGATCAGTGCCCAGATACTCGGCAATAAGGGCCGACGCCCGGGGATTCATCCTGTAGGCTTTCTCCCGGGCATAATCCTCTACCCAGCCAGGTACCTTATTGTCGTAAATAGTGGCAGACTCAAAGATACAGCCCGACTTTTCTATTGCCTTGTAGGTTTTCTTCCGCTTATCAAACTTCCCATGCTTATAGCAAAAAACGAGAATGGTACTTTCCAGAGGCTTTTCCAGATAAGCCAACAAGGGATCCTGATTTTTCTTGTCGTCGCCTTCTTTGCTCCACTTCATATCCTGTGCTTCCTTGATCAGTACGAGCTGGTAATCGCTCATCATCGGGTAGCGCTTGGCAGAATTAAGGACAGTCAGTACATCCGTTTCCCGACCGTAGAGAACCGTCTGGTTAAATCCCTTTTCAGCCTCAGAGAGCAGGTTCTTCTCTATATAGTCACTAAAGAGGTCAATATAGTAAGGCTCCTCGCCATGGAAAAGATAAACCGGCCTGAACTTTCGGGCCTTGAGGTCATTTAATAAAGCGGAAGCCGTCATAGCGTTAGCGAAGATACGTCAGATTGCCGAAAGCTGGAAAATGATTTTTTTTTATCAACTTTGAACGTGCATTTTCAACCCTATCCCCTCAACTTACCGGCCTACCCTTTTAAGCTCAGAAAAGGCGATGACACCACCTTTATTTTTGACGAGATAAGGAAGAAGTTTCTGGTACTTACGCCTGAAGAATGGGTAAGACAGCATATCGTGCAATATATGATCCAGGAGAAGGGCTACCCGAAATCACTGATCAAGCTGGAAGGCGGTTTAAAACTTAACTCCCTGCAAAAAAGGACGGATATTGTAGCCTTCAATTCAAAAGGAGAAAAAGTCCTGCTTGTGGAGTGTAAGGCACCCACGGTTAAGATCAGCCAGAAGGTCTTCGACCAGATTGCCAGATATAATATCGTCCACAAGATCCCCCTGCTGGCTGTAACAAACGGACTGGAGCACTACTATTGTCAGATTGATTTCGTAGCAAAAGGGTACAATTTCCTGGAGTCGCTTCCTTCCTACAACAGCCTATAAGGCTAACCTACGCTCTTAATTTTAATGTTCACCAAGCGCGGATTAAACCTGGAGAAGAACGAATGAGACGATTTGATCTGCTTATCACCCATTACCTGCCCGGCTTCCGAATCCTCAGAGGCTTCCTGAGGTACAGCAAGCACCCCCTGAAAACATGGGAGGTTATTGGATAGCTTCCCTGAATTGAAGTCAACGATAGTACCTCCGTTATCCCACCCGAAACCATAGAACGAGAACTCTATCCCCCCATTCTCTTTGACTAAATCCTGTAGCGTACTACCAATTTTAATCCCGTTGGTAAAGTGATAAACGGAAGAAGAATCCCGGAGTTCGAGCATTTCAATAGTCGCAAGTGGAGGCTCTTTCTCTTTCCAGTGGACGATAATCTCTTTCTCAGAATCAGGCCATATCCTTGTAATTACTCTTTCAAACATTCCTTCTTTAAAGAGAGAATCTTGCTTTATTTGATCAAGACCGGCTTTATCCACCAGTATATCGTAAGAATCTTCCAGCTCTATATCACCGATGCCCCAGCAGGTTATTTCCGTTGGATCACCTCCCTGCAGCCAGTCGCCCGCCTCCTCTTTAACTTTTGGTGAGCTGGTACAAGACATGATTGACAATATCAGGGCAAAGCAAGCGACTCTTTTCATAAGGAACTTTTCTAATACAAAAGCAAAACCGGCATTATTGTTTGTTCAGCACCCTGATAGCGCTAAGATTTACCTCAATTCTTTGTAGGATCTTCTCGTGAGACTCTACAATTTCCTGCTTTTTGAATGCCTCGTACTGGTCTTTATAGACATTCTCCTGGCTCGACCACTCCAGCACCCCGGTAAGACAAGGGTTTCTCTCGGCAATAGCCCCGTTATTAAAACTCGTAATCAGACCGCTTCTCTCCTCAGCATAAAAATTACGAAAAGTAAGGGGCATGTTGTTGTTCATGCGCACCATGTCGCGCATACCTATTCCCACACGCAGAGAATCCGTGGTACGATATACAGACGCGGGGTCTACTACTTCCAGGTAATTGATCGTCTTATATGGAGGGGTATTTTCCTTCCAGTAGATATTTACAGCCTTGGGGGTATTTTCCCAAACAGTTGTAAAATTACCATAAACCGTATTTTCATGAGGAGTCAGCGCCTTAGCCCCAACCTGCTTTTCAAGCTCATCATAACTGATGCTCATTTTAATTTCACCAACACCTTCGCATGAAATCAGCAGGGTAGAATCAACCTGATTGTCTTCTGCCTTACTTGCAGCCTGCTTTGTTGTTCCCGACTGCTGGCAGCTCATAACAGCAACCAGCAAAAATGAATAGAATAGATGTTTCATGGTTATCCAAGGTTTAAGGCCTTCAGGCTCTCTTTCAACGTAGCGATCTTCGCTTCGGCGTCAGCCTGCTTCGCTTTCTCATTAGCAACAATCTCCGGTTTAGCGTTTTGAACAAACCGCTCATTGGAAAGTTTTTTATTTACAGAAGCCAGGAAACCCTCAAAGTATTCGATATCCTTCATCATCCTGTCGTACTCCGCCTGCGGATCAACATTACCTTCGAGACTGATGAAGAATTCATCACGGCCCGTCATAAACGAAGACGCGCCTGAAACCTTTTCCTCGACGAATGTTACCTCGCTCAAGTTGGCGAGTTTGTTCAGGATATGCAAGTATGCCTGATAATCCACATCAGAGTTTGTCTTTACAGCTAAAGGCAATGCTTCTTTCGGCGATATCTGCTTACTGTTACGCGTATTACGAACTTCAGAAACGACCTTCTTGATCACCTCAATTTCCTTCAGCAGCTTTTCATCCGTTGGCGCAGGCTGTGGATACGACGCAACAACACAGCAATCCAGCTCCGTACGTTCACCGAATATTTCATCATGCCATAACTCCTCTGTGAGGAAAGGCATGAAGGGATGTAGTAATGTTAAGATTTTCTCAAAGAAGGCTTTTGTTGCAGACACTGTAAACTCGTCTGCCGGCTGCTGATAAGGAGGCTTTACCATTTCCAGGTACCAGGAACAGAAGTCATCCCAAACCAGCTTATAGGTCGCCATCAGAGCTTCAGATAAACGATATTGCGCGTAATGCGCTTCAATCTCGACCAGGGCCTCATCAAAACGGTTCTCAAACCAGCTGATCGCTGCTTTATTATCCGGATTCTCTCCCGGCGTTGTAGATTCAGACCAGCCTTTAAGCAATTTAAAGGCATTCCAGATCTTGTTGGTAAAATTACGCCCCTGCTCACAGTAGGACTCATCGAACATCAGGTCATTACCGGCAGGAGAACACAGGAGCATGCCCACGCGCACACCATCTGCACCGTACTGGTTAATCAATTCAATAGGATCAGGCGAATTTCCTAAAGACTTGGACATCTTTCGGCCAAGCTTATCACGAACAATACCCGTCAGGTATACATTCTTAAAAGGTGCTTCTCCGCGGAACTCATGTCCTGCCATAATCATCCGGGCCACCCAGAAGAAAAGGATTTCCGGGGCAGTAACCAGATCGTTGGTAGGGTAATAATACTGAAGATCTCTGTTCCCTTCCTTTTCAGGATGTCCGCAAACCGATGGATCAAACACTGATATTGGCCATAACCATGACGAAAACCAGGTATCGACCACATCTTCATCCTGAACAATACCCCCGGCAGATTGTCCGGCTTGCGTAAATAACCCGGCAGCCTCTTGAGCCGACTTCGCTACTACCCACTCACCCTTGTCGTTATACCAGGCCGGGATACGCTGCCCCCACCATAACTGCCTGCTGATACACCAGTCTTTAACGTTTTCCATCCAATGACGGTAGGTATTGATGAACTTATCCGGAATAAGCTTCACATCACCCTCCAGCACATATTCCAGCGCAGGCTTTGCCATCTCTTCCATCTTGCAGAACCACTGCAGCGACAGCTTGGGCTCTATAGCCGCATCGGTTCTTTCGGAGAAGCCAACCTGCGATTTATAGTCTTCCACTTTATCAAGCAATTCTGCCTCTTCAAGCAGGCGAGCGATTTTCTTACGGGCTGCAAAACGTTCTTCGCCAACCAGGATAACTGCTTTCTCATTCAGCGTACCATCATCATTCAGAATATCTATAACGGGGAGTTTGTGCTTCAGTCCCAGCTCATAGTCATTCAAATCATGCGCAGGCGTAACTTTCAGGCAGCCCGTACCGAATTCCATCTCCACGTACGCATCCTCAATTACAGGAATCTCTCTGTTTATCAAAGGAATGATCACATTTTTACCCTTAAGATGCGTATAACGGTCGTCATTGGGATTCACGCAAATCGCGCTATCCGCCATAATCGTCTCAGGACGAGTAGTGGCAATGATGATATACTGCGGATGCTCGTCCGCAGTACCAGCAACCTGGTAGCGGATGTAATATAACTTCTGGTTAACTTCCTTACGGATTACCTCTTCGTCTGATACCGCTGTCTTCCCTTTTGGATCCCAGTTAACCATACGAACTCCACGATAGATCAGCCCTTTATTGTATAGATGTATAAACGTATCGGTTACAGCTTCAGACAGGTCCTCATCCATAGTAAACTTAGTCCTGTCCCAATCACAGGAAGCCCCAAGTTTCTCCAGCTGCTTCAAAATGATCCCGCCGTACTTTTCTTTCCATTCCCACGCATACTTCAAAAACTCCTCGCGGGAGATATCTTTTTTCTCTATGCCTCTCTCCTTCAACATGGCAACAACCTTGGCTTCTGTTGCAATAGACGCATGGTCTGTACCAGGAACCCAGCAAGCGTTCTTGCCCCGCATCCTCGCCCTGCGGACCAGGACATCCTGAATGGTATTGTTCAACATATGCCCCATATGAAGCACCCCGGTGACATTCGGCGGAGGAATTACTATGGTATACGGTTCACGATCATCCGGTTCTGAATGAAAGAAACCTTTATCCAACCAGTAACTGTACCACTTATCTTCTGTTTCCTTGGGATTATATGTTTTAGAAATGCTCATTTTAGAGGGAGTATAAATTATATATGCGCAAAAATAACCTTTAATGCGAAATATGGAATAATATAAAGCGTTTTGAGACTTGCTAACGAACCTACACCCAGCGATTTTCTGTTAGTCCCAGGAGATCGGCAATACCTTATTTCCTCCAGCAATGCGTTTGAGGGGCCAAATTGCGGCAAACTTTATAAAGCGCGCATGTTGAACACCTGATAATCAGAAGACCAGAATGTAGCTTACCCTCGTAAGCCGCAATTGAGCCGGGCTGAGGATAAAGGTGAAATTATGTTCAAGTGTTTGATTTAGCTATTTATATTCTAATATATCTCCTGGTTGGCAGTCTAACTCTTTACATATCGCCTCAAGTGTGGAAAACCTGATCGCTTTAGCCTTGCCATTCTTAAGTATTGAGACATTTGCCATAGTAAGTCCCACTCGCTCCGACAGTTCCGTAACAGACATTTTCCGTTTCGCCAGCATTACATCCAAATTTATAATGATAGGCATACTTAAATTGTTAATTGATTCTCTTCAGATAAGTCATTACCTTCTTTGAATATCTCTGCAAGAATGTATGCGACAAACATCAAAATTAAAGGGGTAAAACTCAAAGAAAAACCGTAAAACATTCCTTGTTTAAAATACACGACTGAAAAACTAGTTAAAATAAAAATCAGGAGAAAGTATTTACCGATGCTTCTAAATGATTTAATATTCGCCTTTTTAAAAGTTTGAATCAACCTTACCGACCGTATAATCTTTAAAAACTCCTTGAAAGTTAAAAATGTGAAAAGAAAAATCATGGATAGCTGTATATATGAAAAGTATAAAGACGGAGGTCTTACATTACTTAAGGTTAGCGGAGCTTTGAGTGTGTCCGTTGTCCAACGTGTCGTAACAGAATAGCCAATTGTACTTCTGTTCAGAAAGCCAGACGTTAATACCGTATCAGAATAAAATTCCCGATCTATGTGCCAGTGTATCAAAACTACAGTAATAAACAAAAGCATTGCCAACTGTACAAAGCAAAATATTTTGCAAGTGAATGTTGCAACATAAAGAAGTGGGTTTTTTTTCATCGCATCGAGTTATTTACAAATAAATATAATACCTTTTTACCTAATATCAATATTTATTTATTGAATATCAATAAATAAATATTGATATTAGGGATGCGTTTCATGATGAGAGACACTCTGCTTGAAGGTCTTGTTAATTCACGATGAGGAATATTTTTAAATAAAGCATGTTCCTGCACTTGACCATCTAAAGGACGGTCAGAGGAGCAACTGCGCCGACTGCACTTCACTGCCTAAAAACAACGAGGCCTTTTCATCAAAGTCGGGCACTCCACCCGTTGTATAGAACTGTCTGCTATCTCCCAGCGAGCAGCAGGCGCGTAAATCGCTGTGCCTCTCCAGGTAGTCAGCCAGACTGTCGGCCACCAGCTCCCCCTGAGAGATCAGATTCACTCCCACCGGGAGATATTTATTGATGATGTCCGTCAGCAGCGGATAATGCGTACATGCAAGGACAACCGTGTCGATATCCGGACCCTTTGCAAACA
Organism: Arcticibacter sp.; assembly: GCF_045629565.1. GTDB lineage: Bacteria > Bacteroidota > Bacteroidia > Sphingobacteriales > Sphingobacteriaceae > Arcticibacter. Next base: position 8,086 of record NZ_JAZQRL010000069.1, on the reverse strand, counting down.
GGCTTTCCAGGTTCTTCCGGATAAAGTACTCCGCGCCAGGCGTCCGGAACTCATTATTCTCGATCAATGGCACCCATAAGGGACAAGCTTCCTGGTATACCTGTATTTCAGGGAAGAACTTATGAATTTCGATAACATATGATTCCGAACTCACCGTTCCCTGTGTCGCCAGTATTCCTACCTTCCCGGTACGGGTATACTGGCCGATCACCTCCGCCGTCGGGCGGATCACTCCCAACACACGCCTGGAGGGATCATAAAGTGGCAAGTCGTTTTGCTGAATAGTACGCAAAGCCTTTGCAGATGCCGTATTGCAAGCCAGTACTACGAGATTACAGTTTAAAGCAAACAAATGCTGTACACACTCCCAGGTATACCGGTAAACCGTTTCAAACGAACGGGTTCCATAAGGAACGCGGGCATTATCCCCCAGATAGATATAGTTATATTGTGGCAGACGTCTTACGATTTCCTTGAAGACCGTCAGCCCCCCGTATCCCGAGTCAAAAACCCCAATTGGCCCTTGTTTCATCATCCCGCCAGACCTCCAAACATACCAACACAAATAATAAGTAAGACAATAACTGTTATGACCACATACAAATAATCCCCTTCGAGTGCGAAGGCAAATATCGAAAGCACTACCCGCAGTATCGGTGTCGCTATGAGGATAATTACCCCAGCCTGGATAACCGCTCTCGCATCAAAGGCAAGAAGACCTCCATAGATACCCTCAAGGCTTCTCAGGTATTGTGGCGCACCTCTGAACTGGGTAAAATCAGAAGGTTCTGAGCGGTGAAGAAGCAGAAACATAAGCCCCCCGATAACAGCCACCAGACAAGCTGAAAGCACCCCAAACCTCAGAAGCTTGCCAACTATTGTGGCCACATCTCTGTCTGTTTTTATCAATCTGCTCATAGAGTCCCCCTTAGTCCATTATAAATCATTTCCAGAGCGAGAAAGCCGATCACTATGCTGAATAGCAAGCGTAATTTTTTAACATCTGCAGTTAAAAGGATCTTCGAACCTGCAAATGCTCCGATCAGCACACCGATCACAACCGGCATAGCCAAATCAGGGTCTATATAGCCCCTCTGCAGGTAAACCACCGCACTGGCGGCTGCTGTAACGCCTATCATGAAATTACTTGTTGTTGTGCTTACCTTGAACGGAATCCGCATAATGGTGTCCATTGCCAAAACCTTGAGAGCCCCCGACCCTATACCCAGAAGTCCCGAAATCACGCCGGCCACAGTCATCAGCGAATAACCACCAATGACGCGATGAACTTTATACTCAACAGGTCCCGAGGGACCGGTATAAGAACCGTTCAGCTTAAGAACACGCGCAATTTTACTTTTTTCAGAAGTATCAGCCGCCTCGTTTTTTTTTCGCAAAGCCATGAACGCAGAAAAAAGCAGCACCACACCAAAGATCACCGCCACTATATTGGTCGGCATATACACAGCAATCAGCGCGCCGATTATCGCTCCCGTTGTAGTCGCAATCTCCAGAAACATACCGATACGGATGTTGGTGATCCCCTCTTTGATGTAAGCCACTGCCGAGCCAGATGAAGTGGCTATAGACGAAATGAGCGCGCAGCCAATCGCGTATCTGATATCCACGTTAAAGACCAGCGTTAACAGCGGAATAAGTACCACTCCCCCACCAAGGCCAGTTAACGCACCGACAAGACCGGCCGCTATAGCACCGATGAAGAGGATAGATGTAAACAGCAATACGCTCATAAGCCTGATACCGCGTTAAGACATGCAAACTTATGATTTTAAATTCTTATCTATAAGTACCTGAATTATTCCGTCAGCCATTCCAACCCTGGGCACATATATCTGCTTTACTGACGCCCACTTCATCACGCTGAGATAGATTTCAGATGCAGGTACAATAACGTCGGCACGATCAGGATTAAGCTTCATCAGCGTGATCCTTTCCTTCAGCGAGTAAGACCGCAGGTTCAGGTACATATCGTTAAGCACCGAAAAACTCAGTGGGCTGCCATCTTTTTGATTAGACAGCCGGAACAGCTTATTGATGTTCCCGCCGGTTCCGATTCCAATCAGGTTTTTGTAGATACGTGTGTTTGCCTTGATCCATTTATTCATTTCATCCCATTCCTCTTGCGTATCCGCATTGTCAAGCATACGAACCGTTCCGATGGAAAAGGACCTCGACACCTCGACCTTTCCCTTGGTAAAAATTGACAGTTCCGTGCTGCCCCCACCAACGTCGATATAGAGATAATTCTTATCCAGCTCCAGGCTTTCTGCGATATGTGTTGAGTAGATGATATTTGCTTCGGTCTGGCCTTCAACAATCTGCAGGTCAAGATTACCTTCTTTCATGATTCGCCTGGTTATCTCCCCACCGTTCTCCGCTTCCCGCATAGCCGAGGTTGCGCAGGCCATATAATCCGATACCTTGTAAACATCCATGAGCAGCTTGAACGCTGTCATCGTTTTCACCAGCTCATCGGCTTTCCGTTCACCGATTCTTTTGTCAATAAACGCGTCATCCCCCAAACGTAGAGGCACGCGGATGAATGTATTTTTCTTGTATGTAATTTCCTTGCCTTCCTGATTAATATCTGCTATTAACAAGCGGACGGCATTTGATCCGACGTCTATTGCTGCGTATCTCACTTCTGTGCTTTATTTTTTAAATAGGTGTATATATCTTTTTGTGCCCGGTGTTTAACCATATCTTCCGTACGGCGGTAGCGGTTCGTATTGGCGGCATTGATTTCGCGGGCCTTGGTATTGTCCATCAACTGTATGTCGATCATATCCCGGAGTTCTTTTTTAATTTCAGCATCAAGGATCGGAAATCCGACCTCTACACGCTGGTCCAGATTCCTCGTCATAAAGTCTGCCGACGACAAGAACATCAGCTCATCTCCGCCGTTCCCGAAGATCCAGAGGCGGGCATGCTCCAGATATTTGTCGATGATGCTGATCACTTCAATATTCTTACTCATCCCCGGAACCCCCGGAATGAGGCAACACATCCCCCGAATAATAAGCTGGATTTTCACCCCTGCATTACTCGCTTCGTAGAGCTTCCCGATCATCTCTTCATCAGCCAAACTGTTCATCTTCAACACCATGTATGCCGGCTTGCCGTCCTGTGCATGTTTAATTTCATTGGCTATAAAGCCATAAACCTTTTTACGGGTTTCCAACGGCGACACGATCAGATACTTGTAATCGTCCAGAAACATCTTCTTATCAAGGCCCCTGAATAAGCGCCTTAGTTCATTAGCTATACCCTGATGAGTGGTAAATAAACTATGATCACAATAGATCTTAGACGTCTTTTCATTGAAGTTACCTGTAGCCAGGCTGGCATAATATACCGGTTTGCCTTTCTCCATCCGGGTTACCAGACAGATTTTCGAATGAACTTTATAGTCGTGCAGTCCATGGCTCACGTTAACACCCTCCTCCTCCAGTTTATTCATCCAGTAAATGTTGTTCTGTTCGTCGAACCGGGCTTTTAGTTCAACCAGGCAGTTTACCTTTTTTCCGTTCTTAGCTGCGTTAATCAGTGCGTTTATCACCCGGGAGTTAGCGGCAAGGCGGTAAAGCGTGATGCTGATTTCCGTCACCTTTGGATCTATAGCCGCCTCGCGCATAAAATGAATGATGTAGTCGAATGATTGATATGGCAGATTAATGAGGTAATCGCGCTTCGCCATCTGGCTAAAAATACTTTTGCCCAGATCCAGATCCTTAACCCTCAGCGGAACCTCTTTAGGATATTCAAGCTCAGGTCTGCCTACATTAGGAAAATTAATAAAGTCTTTGAAGTTATGATACCGGCTACCGGGAATCAGACCATCGGGTGTAAGGTCCAGTTTAGCCACCAGATAACTAAGCATCGACAATGGGATATTATTATCATACAGCAAGCGCATAGGTTTCCCCTTTTTTCGCTTCTGCAGACTCTTGGCCAGCGTATCGATAAACTTCTCACTAACATTAGTATCCAGAGTGAGCTCCGCATCGCGCGTCAGCTGGATGGAATAAGCCTCTACTTCCGGATAGTCGAAGATAAAATAGATATCGTCAAGACAATACCGGATGATATCATCAAGGAGGATGACAAACTTGAGGTTGTTGGTCTCGGGCAATACAATGAAACGCTCCAGACTTTTCAGAGGAATTTCGATAAGGCTGTACTGCACCTTTTGCCTTTTATCTTTTTTGCTAAGCCTTACGAAAAAGTAAATTCCACGATCCGTTAGCTCAGGAAATGGCTTGTTATCATCAAGCATCACAGGCACCAGTGTCGACAGAAGCTTTTCCCGGAAGTAATTGCGGAGAAATTCGCCTCTCTTTACGTTCAGCTGCTTTTCGTTGATGATAAAGATTCTTTCAGCCTCCAGCTCCTTGATGATGACGTTTTCGTAAAGATCGTCAAACCGATATTCCTGGTTAACGACAATCTCCTTAATCTCTTTCAAAATCTTCTTTGGGTTATACCCAAGAAGCTCTTTCGCCTTGGCATTGACATTGGCTAACCTGGTTAAGGTAGGCACACGCACTCGGTAAAATTCGTCAAGGTTTGATGAAAATATCGCCAGGAACCTGATCCTCTCAATCAAGGGCACCGAAACATCGGCGGCTTCCTGCAATACACGCTCGTTGAAGTATAGCCAACTTATTTCACGGTTCGTAAGCTGAATATTTCCCTTAGCCATTTAGATAGTTTATATAACAGCAACGGCCGTTACCCTGCAAAGCTGTAGATTTTAATGTTAAATTTACATTAAGAAATCGATGTTCAGTCAACTTCCTTAAAGAACCCGAAACATTCTTTCAGCAGCCTTTACTTCATAAACCCTGTTCGCCGGAACATGTTTACAGAATCTCGTTTATGCATATAAATCTGTAAGTTTACCTCAAGATAAAACTAATATTATGCCTTCATTTGATATTGTAAGTAAAATTGACGCTCAGACGCTGGACAACGCCATCAACAACGCTAAAAAGGAGATTCTGAACAGATATGACTTTAATGACTCAAAGAGTACCGTCGAGCTGGATAAGAAAACTAACGAAATTACTGTTGTTACAGAAAACGACATGCGGTTGAAAGCTATTATCGATTCAATTATTTCCAGAATGCTGAAACAAGGTCTTGATCCCAATTCACTGGAAACCGGGAAGGAACACTATGCTTCGGGCAACATGATCAGGAAAGAGATCAAAATCAAAGAAGGAATCGACAAAGAGACCGCAAAGAAAATTGTAAAAAAAATCAAGGATAGCGGCGTTAAGGTGCAAGCTTCCATTATGGATGAGCAGGTGAGGGTGCAGGGAAAGAAGATTGACGATCTGCAGGCCGTGATATCACTCTGCAGAGCTGAAGACTTTGGCCAGCCTTTACAATACATCAATATGAGAAACTAAGAGCACGGCAGGCAATGGCAATCTAGATTACGGTTTTAAGTAACCGCAATCATATTTTATCCCACCTAACCGGCTTATCTTTGAATATACAAAACCCCAGGATTATGAAAACTATCATCGTAGCAACAGATCTCTCTAAAGACGCAAACAACGCATTGGAATATGCAGCTGCACTGGCCAGACTTGCAAATGCGAAGTTAGTTTTATACAACTCATTTGTTATTCCGCCACATGCAGCAAACACGCTCCTTCCCGCGTCCGGAATTGAGAAAATGATTGCATCTAATAAGGCTTCACTTGAGTATATCGCACTGAAAACATCGGTGAATTATGACATCGAAGTCATTACTATCAGTAAGCTGGCCGACTTACAGGAAGAGCTTGACAAACTGGTTGCTGAGTATAAGGCCGAGGTTGTTGTGATGGGAATGAGGGGAGACAGCATTGATCAAAAGCTGTTTGGAAATACAACCACCTCCATAATCGCGCATGCTACATACCCTGTACTCGTTATTCCGCAGGAAGCCAAGTTTAAAGGAATGAGCAAAATTCTGTTTGCTTGTGACGAGAAGTGCCCAACAGCCAATACAACACTGTCAAGACTTCGTGAGATTGCTTCTGACATGAAGGCTGAAGTTCAGGTGCTACATGTTGATAAATTAATAAAGAAAGCAAACGCAACGCTTCGCACTGAATTAAGCGGCAACGCGGCGCTTGAAGAGCAGTTCCAGGGCGTAAGCCATTCTTACCGCGAGATAGACGGTGGAAGCATCATCGAGGGTATTGAAAAAGGCATTGAAGAATACAACGCAGACCTGCTCGTAATGGTTCCACAGAAATATGGCTTGTGGGATTCTATTGTCCACAGAAGCAAAACGCGGATCATGGCATCAAGGTCTAAAGTACCATTGTTATCTATCCCGTTTGGGAGGAATTAAATACACTGCAGTCCCCTCTGCAGTAAAGAACCAAGGGGTTGGAGTATTAAGTAGTAACAGACCGGCAAAATGCCGGTCTTTACTTTTTAAAAACGTAAGAGGCTATTTTTATGTATATTACCATTGAACCGTCCCAACTTAGTTCCACCTCATGAAATGGATATACGCTATTCCGCAGAAATTTAAGATCGCTTGTGTTTTAGGATCCATAATTTTTTGCATCACCATATTTACCTTACTTGAAACCCGCAACATCAACAATATTAATAAGGCGGTGCTTTCCATCTATGAAGACAGGCTAATTCCGGCTACTGACCTCTTTTTCTTAGCAGAAGCTTCGTATCAGAAAAGGGATCAACTCGAATCATACCTCGAGTCATCCGATCCCTCCCCCCTCCTGATCAGCAAACAGCTTACAAGGCAGAATGAAAGGATAGACTCTCTGATAAGTAAATATGAAAAAACCTATTTGGTAGACGAAGAGCTTCTTCATTTTAACGGACTCAGGCGAAACCTGAAAGAGTATCTTTTAATGGAAAAAGAAATTGTCAATCTTTCGTTACAAGGCTCAAAAGAAGCTGCAAAATCTGCTTTCTATACGCGCGCTTTGGAAAGTCATCATAAAATGATGGATCATCTTTCGAAATTGACGCGAATTCAATCGCACGTGGGTGCCAGCCTGGTAAAAAGCCTGAAAAATGATGTAGCAAAGTCTGACCTTATTTCCAATCTACAGCTTATCGTCTGCATTATAACCGGCCTGCTAATCATCGCAATTGTATTTGCAGCCAAGGTAACGAGCGTTAAATCAAACAAGTATAATTTAAACTAAGCAATCAGCGTTGAAGTCTACCCATTCAGTCTGATCTCTCGAAATCCCCCGTTTGTATCTGTTCGCCAATTCTTGAAAAACGACACGCTCCTGCTTATCAGCATGACCTGCCTCCCACTATGCTTCTTCACTGGCTTGTTGACAACTTTTGTCAAAGCTGCTTTTTGGAAATACACCATAGTATGGCCGGAACGGTTTGACGTTTTTTCTGTCCACAACTTTTTGATTGACGTGAATTTTGCCTAGAGCACGGATAAGTACTCAGTTTGAAATTGCTTTATATGGACGTGTATACGTTCAGACAAACTGCCGTAAAAAGTCCGACTTTACACTCACCAGGTCGGACTCATGTGGCGATTATCAGGCGATCATATGGGTAGCATATAAACGCAATACAATTTCAGTAATCACTCTGATAGCATACGGAGATAAAATAAAAAGGCCGAAAAAAAATAAAGCTCTCGATGGGCGAGAGCTCAAACTAACCAATTATAAACCTAAATTATATGAAAGGGCTGTAGGGGAAGGAATCGAACCTTCAAGGAGTGGTTAGGCCGTTTCCGGATTTCCCATGATCTCCGCCACCGAGACAAGGAGGTGTGTCTGCCAGTTTCACCACCCTACAGTATAGCTTCTTTTAAGAAGTTGTTGAAACAAAGATAATAACTCTGGAATATATATTGCAAATATTTTAAAAAAAAATAATATCCATTGTCAATACGCTAATTAAGGACTTGTATTCCTGCGAAATATATAAGCAAAAAATAAGCTCTCGATGGGCGAGAGCTCAAACTAACCAATTATAAACCTAAATTATTGAAAGGAGCTGTAAGGGAAGGAATCGAACCTTCAAGGAGTGGTTAGCCATTGCTGGTTTCCCG
>NZ_JAZQRL010000068.1:0-91260 GCF_045629565.1 Arcticibacter sp. | reverse complement strand
AAGAGCTGTAAGTGATATTGTGGAGGCAATCGATGGCGACCGGCTTTTCTATGGCTGTGCATTAGGATTGAAGGAGTGTTCTGCAGATAACCCATGCCCGTTACACCATCAATTTCTATCGATCAGGACCGAGATTCATGCATTGCTGAAAAATACCACAATAGGTGCATTCAATGAGGAGTTGTTTAGGGGGATAGTGTCTTTAAAAACATAAGATAAGCTGATTACAGGCACTTTGTTTTCCATATCTATACCTGCGTATTGATAATATCGGTTTTCAAGAGATGTAATATAACTACTGTCTGGCAGGTGCTGAAACTAAAGGCAGTACACTCTTAAACGAATGGATACATCTACCATGGCTTCATTATTGATACCCAATCTGGTTTAAGTCTTCAATTTTTGCATTTTTAAACCGAATTTGTTAAGACAATGATTATATTGCATTAACAATGAAAGGCGTATCGGGGATAGCGGCATATTCAGACCAGGAAATTATTAACGGCATCAGGGAAGCTAATCACCGTATTTTCACTCTCCTATATTCCAGTTACTTCCCCATGTTGCTGCTGACTTCTGAAAAATATGTTAAGGATGCCTTTCTTGCAGAGGAAATTGTGCAAGACGTGTTTATCAAGATTTGGGAAAACCCTTCATGCCTTGACTCTGTGTCGACCTTAAGGCCATACCTATATCGGAGCGTGATTAATCACTCGCTGAATCATCTGAACCGGCAAAAAAATATAGAAAGACATCATTTTATAATAGCCGGGCAGCTTACAGACGAAAAAATTGAGAATCTTTACGAAGAGCAGGAGTTGCAGGCGATAATATTCAAAGAAATTGAACGTCTGCCAGCACAATGTCGCAAGGTGTTTAAGATGAGCCGCTTCGACGGTCTAAAGTATAAAGAAATTGCATGCGCTCTACATATCTCGGAGAAAACGGTAGAGAATCATATCGTTCATGCGCTGAAGATCCTCCGTTCACGCCTGATAAATCATGAAAATGGATTGGTATTCCAACATCCCCGTTCAGGAATGTATTTAGCCATGCTTGGCATCCTGGAATTTTCAGATAATATCACCTAGCTCGTTTTTTGTTGTTTTATTTTCTTGTCGTTTCGCAGCAATCAGGACTTAAGCCAAATTTTCGGGGGTCTTTTGTGTACCTCTTTAAGGAAATTTAAAAAAAAGACAATTTAACTAGTGGGGTATGGGGTGTTTAATTGTCTATGTTTTGAAATGAGGGCATAATGGCAAAAAAAAACGGCTTCTTAGAAAAGATTGTTGCCTATTTGGGCGATCAAAATAATGAAAAGTTTCAGGAGGAAGTAGAATCTGAACGAAAGGTTTCCGAAGAAAACAATAGGTTTTATAACGAGATCTTGCAAATCTGGGATCTTTCATCGCGAGTCGGTCCACTGGACACCCTAAATCATGATAAAGCCGTAGCCAGGCTTTACAGACGAATGAACAGGCAGAACAAATCTCCTCATGCCTGGCTCAGAGCGGCAGCTGCAATCGTGGTTTTGTCTGCCGCTGCCTATTGGGTCTATACCGCGTCAACCGGCGTAACTTATCTAGTAAAGACAGCCACTATGGAAATTGATTCAATTACCTTGGCCGACAGCTCGAAGATCTACCTCTCTCAGGGTAGTACTGTTAAGTATCCCGACAAATTTAGCGGTGCAATACGTAAGATCTACATGGTCAAAGGGGAAGCATTTTTTAAGGTGAAGCGCGATACCCTGCACCCGTTTGTTGTTGGGGTCAAATCATCTACTGTAACCGTTCTGGGCACATCCTTTAATCTTAAAATTGATAAGAGCCAGGTTGGCCTGAACGTCAGCACAGGCAAAGTGAAGTTTGCATTGAATAATGGCTCTGATAGTGCTGTGCTCAGGGCCGGAGAAGCATTGATATATGACTTCAATACACGTGGACTCAAGCGATATGCAGACCGTACGGGAAGTTCTTTTGCCTGGTTGACACGTGAACTCAACTTTGTTGATGCTCCGCTATCTGAGGTCTTCCGTGCTTTAGAAGAATACTATGGTGTTCAAATAAATATAGAAGACTCGCTCTCATCCTACAGTAAGTTCAACGCCCGCTTTAAGAGCAGTGACCTAGACGAGGTGCTTAATATTTTGAAAGAGACGTATCCATTGTCGATCAGTCGTAAACAGCAAGTAATTACTATTCACAATAAAATTAACATTACAAATTAGAGCAGCGGATTATGAACGAAAAATTCTACAAGAGAACAAGACCCAGCTGGAAAGCCTTGATCTTGATGATTGCTCTCACGTGCGCAGGAATATCGGTACGCGCGGAGTCAGCCAAATCAGGAGAGAGAGCGCTTATTACGCGACTGGAAGACTTCATTAAAAGCATTGAGAAGCAATACAAAGTGAGCTTTGTTTACGATGCAACACAACTGAACAAAGAAAGGGAGATCACTGCGGATCAAAACGTATCACCTCTGGAAAAAGCTTTAAGTCAGTTACCAGCAAATGGTATCAGCTACAAAGTGGTTGCAGACAAGATCATACTCAAGGCACAGCCATTGAGAAAAGCTTCTAAGAATATTAACGTACGGGGGGTGGTCCGGACAAAAACTTCGGCAGGTTCGGAAATCACACCTGGGGTCATCGTGAAGGAAAAAGGCACCAATAATGGAACCGTTACAAGTTTGGACGGTGAATACTCGATCACTGTAAAAGACGGTGCTAGCCTCATTTTTTCCATGATCGGATATAAGACACAAGAAGTTCTGGTAGGCGGCCGGGCGAGGATTGACGTCGTACTCGAAGAAGATATTAACGCATTGAACGAGGTTGTGGTAACTGGCTACCAGAACATCGACAGAAGAAGATTTACAGGTGCAGCTACAACAATCAAAGCCTCGGAATCCAAGAGGGAGGGTATTAACGATGTCAGTCGTATGCTGGAAGGCCGCGTTTCCGGGGTGTCTGTACAAAACGTTTCCGGAACATTCGGTGCCGCACCAAAGATCCGGATCAGAGGTGCTACCTCGATTACCGGTGATAATAAACCTTTGTGGGTTGTAGATAACGTGATCATTGAGGATGTTGTGAATATTTCCAACGAGCAGCTTTCTACAGGTGACCCCAACACGCTGGTCGGATCATCGGTAGCCGGACTGAATCCGGATGACATTGAGAGCTTCCAGATCCTAAAGGACGCCGCCGCCACCGCATTGTATGGTGCCAGAGCGATGAATGGCGTAATTGTTATTACGACTAAAAGGGGTAAAATAGGTAAGCCACTGGTATCGTATACTGCCAACTTTTCGAGCTACCTGAAGCCAAGCTATAATTCGTTTGATATTATGAACTCGGCAGACCAGATGTCCGTTTACGCGGAGCTGGGCCGTAAAGGATGGTTGAATTATGCTGACGTTTCCAGGAGTGAGAACGGGGGCGTGTTTACCAAGATGTCAGACCTGATCACTCAGTACAACGAATCCAACGGAGCATTCGGTCTTCAGAATACGACTGCCGCTAAGGAAGGTTTTCTGCAACGCTACGCCACTGCCAATACTGACTGGTTTGACGTGTTGTTCAAAAATTCCTTTATGCAGGAACACTCACTGAGTGTTTCGTCAGGTACGGAGAAGTCGCAATTATATGTTTCGACGAGTTACCTTCAGGACAATGGCTGGACAATTGGTGACCGCGTTAAGCGCTTTACAGGGAATGTACGGGCAGATTTCAACCTGTCCGATAAGATATCCTTTGGTCTGATCACGCAGGGTTCGATAAGGGACCAAAGAGCACCTGGATCTGTAGGGAGGGTGAGTAATGCGGTCACAGGCCGGTATGACAGGGATTTCGATATCAATCCTTTCAGTTATGCCATCAATACCAGCCGTACACTGACTCCTTACGATGAAAACGGGAACCTGGAGTATTTCAGACGGAACTATGCGCCTTTTAATATCATCAATGAGCTCGATAATAACACGATCGATCTTTCCATGCTCGATTTGAAATTACAGGGTGATTTTACCTATAAGATCTTTAAGGGACTGAAGTACAATTTGCTTGGTGCAGTAAGGTATGCAAAGACCGAACAGGATCATCGGGTAAGGGAGAATTCGAATATGCCTATGGCTTATCGTGCTGCAGGTGATGCAACCATAAGGGAAAGAAACCGGTTTTTATACAGAAATCCCGATAATCCGGAAGATGAGCCCGTTGTGGTATTACCTTATGGCGGTTTTTATAATACCAACGAGGATAACCTCGTCAATTATCTGCTTCGCAATACTCTCGAGTGGGGCACTACCCTTAATACCCGGCATTCGCTTAAGTTTCTCGGTGTGCAGGAGCTACGTTACGCCGACAGGCAAAATAAGATGTTCCAGGGGAACGGATATCAGTTTGATAAGGGAGGAATTCCGTTCATAGACCCCAATATCATAAAAAAGGGTGTAGAGAATAGTCTATCTTATTATGGTGCGCAGCAATACTATGACCGTTTTCTAGCTTACATGGTAAACGGTTCATACTCCTATGATTCGAAGTATAACTTTAGCACAACGCTGCGGTATGACGGATCTAACCTGATGGGAGAAGACAGAGCCGCCAGGTGGCTTCCTACATGGAATGTCAGCGGATCATGGAATGTAGATACTGAGGAGTTTATGAAAAACCAGAGCACTATTGACAGGTTGACGATCCGATCGTCCTATGGTCTGACCGCGAACCTGGGCAATGCTAAAAATTCCAGCATATTGCTCAAAAACAGCATATCGCTAAGGCCTTATCTGAACGATCAGGAATCTATCATTTCCATTGATCAGCTTCAGAACTCAGAGCTGACCTGGGAGAAACAATATAAATTCAACGCAGGCTTCGATATCGGGATGTTTGACGAGAGGCTTACGCTGACAGTTGACTACTATAACCACCAGAGCTTCGACCTGATTAGCCCGATGCGGACATCCGGTATTGGCGGTCAGTATGAGAAGAGTGCCAACTATGCAGATATGGAATCTAACGGAGTCGAAATCACTTTGGGAGGAGGAATCGTCAAAAGAAAGGACTTCGACTTGCGTACCCAACTTACTTTCGGTTACAATAAGGGGACGATTACCAATCTGAAGAGCAACCCTCAGATATGGGATATGATCACCGCAGATGGTGGACCTAAGGAGGGATACCCTTACAGGGGACTTTTTTCAATCCCTTTTGCCGGCTTAAATCCTCAGGACGGATCACCGCAGTTTATCAATGAGCGTGGAGAAACAAGCAATAATGTATACCTGCAGAGCGATCAAACCCAGCATCTTATATATGAAGGAGCGATAGATCCGACAGTAAACGGGGGCTGGTTTAATTCCATACGTTTTAAAGGAGTTTCGCTCTCTGCCCTGGTAACATTTAGTGCAGGAAATAAAATCAGGTTAGCACCTGCTTTCAAAAGCAGTCTATACAACGATCTTCCGAGCTACAATGACCTGGATGCGATGCCTAAGGCGTTTTTGGACAGATGGATTATGCCAGGTGATGAAACAAGAACCAATGTTCCGTCTATTCTGGATGTAACCAACCAATACAGACTGGAGAGCGCCTACCCATATAATAATTACAATTACTCTACTGAGAGGGTGGCCGACGGAGGGTTCGTACGTATGAAACAGGTTTCGCTTTCTTATCTGTTGCCTCAAAAGCAGGTCAGCAAAATAGGCTTTACAAATGCATCACTAAGTGTAGTGGGAAATAACCTGTTCCTGATCTATTCTGACTCAAAACTAAACGGTCAGGATCCTGAGTTTTACAGTTCCGGAGGAGTCGCTTTACCGATGCCGCGTCAGTTCACACTTTCATTAAAAGTTGGGATTTAAATATTACACCATGAACAATACATTTCGATATATCGCTTTATGTATGCTGATCGTATTCTCCGGTTGTGAGAAATACCTGGAGCAGACTCCGGATCAGCGAGCGACCCTGAATACAACAGAAAAAATAGCTGAACTATTGGCTACGGCTTACCCAAAGGGGGATTATATAACCTTTGCTGAATCCATATCGGATAATGCCGCTGATAAAGGCGGAGGTACCGTAGACCCTTTGAATCAAGGGCCTTACCAATTCGCTGATGTGCAAAGTAAGGAAGAAGGCTCCCCGGATTTTTATTGGAATTCGTGCTATAGCGCTATTGCGGCCGCGAATGAGGCGCTGCATGCACTATCCAGGTTACCTGAACAGGAAGCTTCTGCTAACCTGAGAGGGGAAGCACTGGTAGCCAGAGCCTATGCTCACTTTATGTTGGTCACCTTCTTTTCTAAAGTTTACGATCCGGCGACGGCATCCACTGATCCGGGTATCCCGTATGTGACTGAGCCGGAAACGGTGGTTACTGCCCGTTATCAGCGTAAAACCGTACAGTATGTATATGATATGATTGAGAAAGACTTATTGGAAGGCTTGCCTCTGATCAAGGATTCATTCTATAAGATACCCAAGTTTCATTTTAATACCCTTGCTGCGAATGCATTTGCCTGCAGGTTCTACCTCTTCAAACATGACTATGCGAGGGCTGTAACGCACGCAAATGTTGCATTTCCGGACCAGACAATCAAATCCTATCTGAGACCCTGGAACACCACCTATGCTGCTTACACCTATTACGAGCTACAGGCGGCTTATACGCGTTCATCTGAGAACGCTAACCTCCTGCTTGTGGAAACGCCTTCAACATGGGGAAGAAGTTTTGCCGGTTATCGTTACGGGTTGAATACCGCAACCCTTTCTCAGGTGCTCGGCATAAACAATCCTGTTGGAACTGCCCTGGCTTATCAGGTGTATGGTGGAACAGAGCTGGTTTACAATATCCCCAAATTCTACGAACACTTTGTACGGGAAGATGCTAACGCTCAGATAGGCGACCCTTACAATATGGTTCCGGTGCTAACTTCGGAAGAAGTGCTTTTTAACAAAGCAGAAGCTAGTGTAGAACTTGGCAACTACGCAGATGCGGTAGATCTGATCAACATCTTTTTGAGCACGAGGATTGAGGACTACGATCCGGGAAGCGATGCGTTGACTGCGGCAAAAGCACTCAGCTTTTATAAAACTGCTGATATCAAAACAGCGCTGATCCAAACGATACTCAACTTTAAAAGAGGGGAGTTTATGCACGAAGGGTTGCGGTGGTTCGATATGCTTAGGCATGATATCCCGGTTTCGCATAATGTTCTCGGAACGACTACTCCCATCATCCTGGGTCCTAATGACCCGCGCCGGGTATTCCAGATCCCGCAGGAAGCTACACAGGCAGGAATTGAACGTAATCCAAGATAACGAACCCGATAAAACTAAAGACAATGAAAATAAAATCACTATATATCTTGCTGCTGACGCTTGTAGCCGGCTTTTCATCCTGTTCCAAAGATGAAGACCTGTCTGGCACAATTGTCGACCTTGGCGGAGAAACATGGGTAAAAGGTCCTCTTGATGACTGGTTATTTGATAACTATGTTTCGCCCTATAATATCGACGTGAAATATCGCTTCGACCGATTTGAGCTTGACCAGAATAAGAATCTGGTTCCTGTTAAAGAATCGCAGGTCATACCGTTGATGGATGCCGTGAAACAAGTATGGATCACACCTTATAATCAATTGGCAGGGGAGGCATTTATCAAGAAGTATGCTCCTAAACAGTTCGTGCTGGTTGGAAGCCCTGCTTTTAACGCCAACGGAACGATTACCCTGGGAACTGCGGAAGGAGGGCGTAAGATTGTGCTTTATACAGTGAATTCCTTCCAGACCAGTGATGTGTCGGAGGTGAAACAACAACTCCATACTATCCACCATGAATTCGCACACATCCTTCACCAAACCATTTTGTACCCTACGGAGTATAAGAGCATAACAGTAGGCAAATATACTTCTACCTGGTTCAATTACACAGATGCTGAGGCCAATCAACTGGGCTTTGTGACGAGCTATTCCAGGGCTTCGCCAGACGAGGACTTCGTGGAAATGATTTCGACCATGCTTATCGAAGGCCGGCAGGGCTTTGATGCCATTGTCGCCAGCTGTCCTCCGGCGGTGCAACCACTGCTGCGTCAAAAAGAACAGATTGTAGTAAAGTACTTTAAAGATTCATGGAAGATAGATTTCTATGCGCTGCAGACTGCGGTGCAAACAGAGCTTAATAAAGTGATCAGCAATAAATAATGAATATGAAAAAGATATATCTCTATATACTGTTTGTTCTTCTGGCGTTTGCCTCTTGCAAGAAGGACGATAGCGGGTCGGTATTCGGGGAAAAGCCCGATGAACGTTTGGACAAAGCCATGCAGACCTACAGCACACAATTGATTGGGGCGGAAAATGGTTGGAAGGCCTTCCTTTATACCAATGGCGAGGAAGCCTATAGCTTTCTGTTCAACTTCACAGCAAGCAATCGCGTAACGATGTTCGCTGATATTGACGAGGAAAGTGCTGCAGCGCCGTTCGAAAGCTCTTATAGGCTGAAGGCAGTGCAGAAACCCTCCATCCTGTTTGACACCTATTCTTACATGCACCTGCTGGCAGATCCGGATCCTACAGTAATCGGTGGCGTGGTAGGCTCGGGAAGATTCTCTGACTTTGAATTCGCGATAGATTCAGCTGGCTCGGACACGATACGGCTAACGGGGAACAACCTGGGGAGTAAGTTGATCCTGGTAAGAGCTACTAAAGCGGAAGCCGACGCATACAAGGCTGGTGCTTTGCAGCAGATGAAGGAAAATGCCGATGCATATGCTTCTGCAACGCCTTTTAGCTTTATGCAGGTGAACGATGTTAAGTATGAAACGATTATCTCACCTGGAAGTAAAATGGTTGCCCTGGCTTTTTCAGAAAACGGGGAAGACAAGATTTTGACCTCGGCCTATAGTTATACTACTTATGGAATTCATCTATCACAGCCGTTTCAGTTAGGGGTTCTTACGTTTGATGAACTTTTTTGGGATGCTGAGTCCGGTGAGTATTATACGATCTCTGGGACAAACCGAATTTCCGTTCAACCTTCTACTACCCCTTCTGCTCCGTTAAGTGCGCTTCTGGGAGTGGTTTATTCGTCAATTGATGTCCCTCAGGGAACGGGTACTAATCCTTTACCGGGTACATCTCCCTTATTTGTGGACGAGTATAATAATGCGCGTATAGGTATTTTGAATGGACCTTACAGGCTTACGATGAGGACGATGTCCTTCCAGTTTGATGCAAACACCAATTCGATGCGCATCAACCTCATCATCTCTCAGGGTACAGCTAATTTCGCCGCCACTTACGACTATTCGTATAATAAGTCTGCTGATGGAGTGTTCCGTTTCACTCGTTTGTCTTCTAACGGAAATGCGTCTCTGATTACCGCAAACATGAATTCCTTGTTAAAGTATATAGAGGGAGATGGCTTCAAGGTTGATTATTTCGACACTGGCTCAGGTTTGCTCGGCCGTTTGACGAGTCAGCAACACACTGCATTTTATTTTACGGGAACGCTTAATTAAGGTTTAGAATTGAGAAAATGAATAAGAAGATCATTGTATATATGGGTTTGCTGAGCATATTATTGGGCTCATGCAAAAAATCCGAAGATCTCGGCTTCGAAGTAGAGAAGTCGTTTGCCGACCCCGCGGAGCAGCTGACAGCATTCAAGAGCAGCCTTGCGGCTGGATCAGACGGCTGGACCACCATGCTTAAGCTGCGGGACGGTCGCCTTATCAGTGGCTATCTGAAGCTCGATACGGTGGCTAAAGACGCCGTTATGTACCTGGATCTGGATAGTAGTACACTTGCTGCGCCATCCACCAGTAAGATAAGTATCCAGACTACACAGACGACAAATCCGACGTTGGTTTTCGAAGAAGGCTCGCAGCTGGATAGCCTGGAGAAGGCAGGGGTGGATAGGGAGTATGCTTACAAATCGACAGCCGGTGACACCATCAACCTTCTGGGGAACCGGTACGGCAATGAGCTGAAGCTTGTTAAAGCCAACGCCGCTAATGCTCTGCTTTACGCTTCAGGAAAGGTATCCCAGATACGGAAGCAGGTTTCAGATTATCTTTTTTCCACTGTCTATTTGGTACTTAAGGCCGACGCCTCAACTACGGCGCAGATCTCGGTCAACCCTGTGAGTAAGGCTTTTAGCTCCAGTGCGATTAATAGCGCTTCGGGTTTGAAATATTCGGCATCCGGTTATAGCTACACAAGCAAGGGAATCTACTTTCAGAACCCTGTTCTTGTGGGCGATAAGAAGGTCTATGAATTGCTTTGGGACGAAAATGGGGAAACGCTATATGCAGAGATCGGTGGTTCAAGGATAGATCTGGAGTCCTCCGATATCCCGGTGATCGCCCCGCAATACTTACTTGGAACCTTCAATTATAATCTGTTCTCATTAGGTTCACCTTATTACATGAACATTCCCGGTTGGTCAGTATCTTTTCGAAATATATGGCTTTCAGCGGATGATGCCTTATACGCAAGGAGATATAACCTGTACGTGATGGAGTTTGATATGAATGATAAAGATAAGAGCATGAACTTGAACGTCTATTTCTGGAACCTTACTGAGACAACTCTTTACAAGGCTACCTATTCGTACACCTATACAAAATCTGCGGATGGCGTGTTTAAGTTTACACAATTGCCAACCAATACGAGTACGGTGGCGGGAGGTAATGCTGAGTTTGTTGCGCCGCAGATGAAGCCGCTAACCGATATCATTCAAACCGGCTCCTATACGCTTGACTACTACCATACAGCGAGCGCTGGTTCGCTGGGTCAGTTTAAGAGTGTAGAAACGCCATCGGTTTTCTTCGCTGGTTTCTTTGAAAGCCTGATACAGTAAAACGTCGTTTACAGACTTGAAATCTTCACTATATTCTAAAAAGCCGTTCAATGATCATTGAACGGCTTTTTAGTGGCAATTAAAGCGGAACTGTAATCCCTGCTATTCCCCGAGGATTGCCCAGCTCGTAAGGGCAAGGAAAATGGCTATGATAATAACCGAATACGTTTCTAGCTTTCGTTTTGATACAGCATGATAGATCGCGTAGATAAACAGCGCAAATTGTAATAGAATTGCCGGAATTGTAAATAGCTCCCTTACGGCTCCCACCCAAGCATATGAGTCAAAGCGTGCTAGGACCTCACTTACTATCAGAGTGAGATAGAGCCCAGAAAAGATGCTCAGGAGCAACAATCTTTTCCCCGCAATCCTTGCTGAATCTATATGCATTGTTTTTATGGTTTCTCAGTTCGAAACGTCGTCAGTCATCCAGTCAGCGCAGTAGCATTCTGTTTATGTCCCCTTCCGGATCACTAGATCTAAGATAAATATTTTGAAACAGAATCAAAACGGTATAAGTTAAGTCCAAATGCCTAATTTTGGTGGTGATTGATTACCGTAATGGTTCTCATAAATCAATATCCCGAAGGCGCAACGAATAGCTTATATTTAACCATTTCTACGCAAACTTGAAAACCATTGTATTAACTGTCTTTCTTGCACTAGCAGGGCAATTTGCTTTTTCCATTACCCATGTGGATTCTTTATATAAGCGTCTTGACAAGGTTATGGATAACAGGCAGCTTTATATGGCCAATAAGGAAGAGAAGATTCAGGCTATCAAGCAATTGCTAAGTATCGGAAATCTGTCACCTCAGCAGACCTATGATATTAATCTGAAGCTCTGCTATGAATACAAAAAGTATAAATCAGATTCGGCGGTATTCTACATACTCAAAAATGTTCAGATAGCGAAAGATCTTGGGAGCCAGTATATGCGCCATAAAGCTGAAATTGAGCTTGCATGGTTGTATTCAACGGAGGGTCTTTATATTGAATCGAAGAACTTGCTGGACAATATTAACAGGATCGCCCTGGACCCGAAGCTTCTTCCGGATTATTATGAATGCTATAACGAGTTTTGCAGTCATTACGGTCAGAGTAATAATAATAATTTGTACTATACAAAGAGTGAGCTATATCGAGATTCTTTGTTAATGGTACTTGATCCTGGTTCTCTGAAATATCAGATAACGCACGCTGAAAATATGTTCTTCAAAGGGAAGCGCAAAGATGCTGAGGTCGCCCTGTTATCTCTATTAGACAAAACAACGGACAAAGATCCTGAACGTGCTGTGATAGCCTACTTGTTGGGCCGCATGTATATGAACGATGAGAATAGTGATCTGCAAAAACAGTATTTTGCCATTTCAGCTATTACGGATGTGGAAAACTCCATTAAAGATAACGCTTCCCTGCAAAGCCTGGCACTGACTTTTTATAAGGCAGGTGATATTGACCAGGCCTTTCGGTTTATTGAGGCAGCCGTAAGCGACGCACTTTTTTGCAATGTCAGATATCGGACCGTAGAAGGCTCTTCTTTCTATCCCATTATAAATGCATCGTTCCAGGAAAAGGAGAAGAAACAGAAGATGGAATTCCGTTTGTATCTGATTTTGATAAGTATCCTGTCCCTGTTCCTTATCGCAGGGATAATTTACACCTACAAACAAATGAAGCGGGTTTCGAAAATCCGCGGAGAGCTTTTCAGAACGAATGAACAGCTGAGTAAGCTGAATAATGAGTTGCAGCAGGCTAATGACAATCTCTCCGAATCAAATCACATCAAGGAAGAGTATATCGCTCATTTCTTTGACCTGTGTTCTACCTATATCGATAAGCTGGAAAACTACCGTAAAAGCTTACATAAGAAAGCGGCGAATAATCAGCTTGATGAATTGTTTAAGACACTAAAATCAACCAGTATCGTAGAAACGGAATTGGAAGAGCTGTACAAGAATTTTGATACCATCTTTCTGAATCTTTACCCCACATTCGTACGCGATTTCAATGTGCTGCTGGTGACCGAAGAAAGGATTCATCCCCGTCACGGGGAACTGCTTAACACGGAATTGAGAATCTTTGCCCTGATTCGCCTCGGCATTACCGATAGTGTTAAGATTGCAAGTTTCCTGAGATACTCACTCCGGACGGTCTACAATTACCGGACTAAGGTTCGCAATAAGGCGGTGTCCCGTGATAGCTTCGAAGAAATGGTGAAGGAAATAGGTACTCTTAAGCGCGATTAACCCGTTTATTTCCCCCCAAATCAGTACTTTTTTTGCCTTGTTTAATTAGGTAACTAATTGTTTATTAGTTTATAGTGGTTTTTTGTAGGTACTTTTTTAGTGCAACGAAATTCAAGGGGATTTTATGTCTTTACCTTTGAGCTAACCAATAAGCCAAGCCCAGATATCTACCATCGCTTTGCGAAGAATCAATTATTTAACTAACCACTAAATCACGAATTTATGAGGCTTTTATTTACCAAAAGACTTTTGCAGCTTTTTATTTTTTTCGGCTGCGCGGTGCTGTCACCTGCTCTTGCCCAAAATTTTCGGGTAGAAGGTGTGGTGACGGATGCCGCCACCAGCGAAACGCTGATCGGAGTTTCCGTCATCATAAAGGGGACAAAAACCGGAACATCCTCAGGTGTCGATGGGCGCTATTCTTTGGCAAGTGTAGCCCCTGGTACCATACTAGTTGTCACTTATATTGGCTATGAGCCTCTTGAAATACCGGTAAACGCTGCCAGGGTCGACATCCGGCTAAAGGCGTCTGCGAACCAGCTGGAAGACGTCGTTGTGATTGGCTACGGCTCCGTGAAAAGAAAGGATGTAACTACAGCAATCTCCACTATCTCAACGAAGGATCTGGATCAGAGACCGATCGTGTCTGCTGCACAGGCCATTCAGGGGCGTGCAGCAGGAGTTTCAGTTATTCAGCCAAACGGGACGCCGGGTGCGGAAATGTCTATTCGCGTTCGGGGCACAACTTCTTTCAACGGCAGTAACGATCCGCTGTATGTGGTTGATGGTGTGCCTGTCGATAACATCAGGTTTCTTTCACCAAATGACATCGAGAGCATGCAGATCCTGAAGGATGCTTCTTCTGCTGCAATTTACGGCTCGCGTGCGGCAAATGGGGTAATACTGATCTCAACCAAGGCGGGAAAGAACGGAGATGCGAAGATTTCTTTTAACGGCCAGTTTACCCAAAACAAGGTTACCAACGAAATTGATGTTCTTAACTTTTCGCAGTATCGGGATTTGCAGAATGAAATAGGCCTTGTAACGCTTCCTGAAGGTCTGACTGATCAAACGGACTGGTTTGACGAAACGTACAAGACGGGGGAACTGCAGAACTATCAGCTCTCTATATCAGATGGTACTGAAAAGTTGAAGTATTATTTGTCTGCGGGATATCTGAATGAAACCGGGGTATTAAATACCTCCTTCTTTAAGCGCTATAACTTTAGAGCAAACATCGATAACAAAGTCCGCAATTGGTTGACTGTAGGTGCTAATATTAACTATGCAGATTATGCCAGCAACGGCGTTACGACCGGTTTGGGAGCTAATCGTGGCGGCGTAATCCTTTCAGTGGTCAATACGCCAACCTACGCGCCTGTCTGGAACCCCGACAATCCTAACCAGTATTACAACAATTTTTACGGGGTTGGCAATATTACAAGTCCCCTAGAGAATATGGCCCGCAGCAAAAACAACAAAGACAGGGAAAACAGGCTCATCGCTTCCGGTAATGCGTTAATTACGTTTGCGCCAGAGGTCACCTTCAAGTCATCGTTCACCGTTGACAGACGAAATGCCCTGATCACTACCTTTTTGGATCCCATCTCCACTACCTGGGGCCGAAATCAATACGGAGAAGCGTCTGACAACCGCAATATGAATACGGTTTTAACATTCGATAATGTATTAAATTACAATAAGACGTTTGGAAAGCACGGAATAGAAGCCATGGCCGGTTCCTCGTATACCGAATCCGACTACACCAACAGCTATATCAACGGTTCCCATTTTCGTAACGATCTGATACAAACCCTGAATGCGGCAAACAGAATTGGCTGGAGCAATACAGGGTCTGGAGCTTCAGACTGGGCGATCATGTCGTACTTCGGACGCGTGGCTTACAACTATGATAGTAAATATCTTATAACAGCCAACATACGCTCTGATGGATCGTCGAAGCTTCACCCTGATCATCGCTGGGGCTATTTTCCGTCCTTTTCTGCGGCATGGAGGCTGTCATCCGAAGAGTTTATGAGCGGAATAGAATGGCTGAATGACCTGAAAATCAGGGGAGGCTGGGGGCAAACCGGAAATCAGTCGGGTATTGGTGATTATGCGTATTTGCAACGCTACAATATTGGTCGTATCGAGTGGTTCAAGGAAGGGCAGGAAAACGCGGTTCCTACGATCAGCCAGGCAAATCTACGCACCTCTGATCTGACCTGGGAAACAACCACCCAGACCAATGTCGGCTTAGATTTTACCGCATTCAAAAATCGTGTGACAGTTAATTTGGATTATTATTTCAAGAGAACTACTGACATGTTGATGAATGTGTCCTTGCCTGCCGGAGCGGCAGCTGCAAATACCATCGCCAGAAATGAGGGAGAGATGACGAACAAAGGTTTTGAAGTTATGGTAAATACTCAAAACCTGAACGGGCCATTTACCTGGAGTACTGATTTCAATATTTCTTTCAACCGGAATAAGCTGGAAAGTCTGGAGTTGCAAAAGATTTACAGTGATGCTGTAACGAGCAATACGGTCAATGAGGCGGTTGTCCGTAATGAACCGGGACGATCATTAGGTGGATTCTTCGGATATATCAGTGATGGTGTTGATCCGGAAACCGGACAATTGATGTACAGGGATTTGAATGGAGATTCCAAAATCTCCTCAACCGACAGAACGTATATAGGAGACCCGAACGCTGACTTTATCTTCGGATTGACCAATTCATTCTCTTATAAAAATTTCAGTTTAAGTGTATTTCTTCAAGGTTCTTACGGTAATGATATCTTCAATGCCTCCAGGATGGAGACAGAAGGGATGTACGACGGAAAGAATCAATCCACCAGAGTGTTGGACAGATGGCGGGTGCCGGGTCAGATTAAAGATGTGCCCAAGGCTGGTTTTGATATAAGAAATTCCAGCTATTTCATAGAAGACGGCAGTTATCTGAGGGTAAAAAATGTATCACTCTCTTATAATATTCAGGGTGAGCTTCTTAAGCGATTAAAGATCAGTCGCTTGCAGTCATATGTCTCTGCAAGTAACCTGTTAACCTGGACCAACTACTCCGGGATGGATCCGGAGGTTAACCAATGGGGAAATAACGGAGCCGTACAAGGAATAGACTGGGGTACCTACCCGCAGAGTAAATCATTTGTCCTCGGTGTTAATGTTGAATTTTAAGATATAACCACATGAAACTTAAATATATATATCACGGCTTAGCTTGCAGTATCCTTTTAATAGCTGCTTCATGTTCCTTAGTAAAAGATCCTTTGGATACGTACTCGGACGTAACAGAAGGGGTTAATGAAGAGGGGGTTCAGGTTGTTTTCAAAGACAAAGCGGCTGTTCTGAGTCATCTTACCACGTTGTATAACCAAATGAGGGACCGCCAGGAGCATTGGTACCTCGATCTATTGCTGATTGCGGAGTCGCATGCAGATAACGCCTATGCCGGGACAACGGGAGCAGAGGTGGTTCCGTTTGAAACAAATTCCATTGAAGGGTCAAATTCAGTTATTAACAGGGATTGGAACAGGTATATGGAGGATGTTGCCCGGGCAAACCGTTTGATTAATAACGTAGACTCAGTGGTCGACAATACGTTTAGTCCTGCCGAAAGGGAACAAATTAAATCGGAGGGGAAGATTTTCAGGGCAATGGTACTGTTTGATATGGTTCGCCTCTGGGGAGACATTCCGGTAATCACCAAAGAGGCGGGGGATATAACCTCCGAAACTATTGGGGAAGTTTATGATGATTATTTTCCTGCACAAAATACAGAAGAAGAGGCTTACAAGCAGATTGAGAAAGATCTGACGGAGGCATTGGTTTCTGCCCCAGAGAATAATCCCGCAAATAAAACCCTTTTTACCAAGTCGGTTGCACGTGCCCTGCTGGCTAAGATTTATGCTGAGAAACCATTGAGAGATTACGCAAAAGTTGTACGGTACGCGGATGAGCTTGACGCAGATGGCTTTGACCTGGTGGCAGACTTTAGCGACTTGTTCGGTATGAATGCAGCCAACACAGACGCCAAGGCAAGAAATACCAAGGAGTCTATCCTCGAAGCTCAGTTTGTTTCCGGAAACGGTAACTGGGTAACCTGGATGCTGGGCCGAGATTTGACGAACTATAATAATAATTTCACATGGGCGAAATGGATCACTCCTTCACGCAATCTGATTAAGGCATTTCAGGATGAGGGTGACCAGGAACGTTTCGCGGAATCGGTGGTGTATTATCAAACATCCTGGAGTAATTATTATCCTGCAAGTAATTATCCTTTTATGTTTAAAACCCGGTCGGCATACAACAATATCATTAAGTTCAGATATGCAGATGTGCTGCTGTTGAAAGCGGAGGCTTTGATCATGGGGGGGAGCCCTAATCTTTCTGCTGCGGCCGACATCATCGACAGGATTAGGGAGCGAGCCGGGCTTGCAAAGTTGACAAACGCCGTGCGCAGCAATAAGGATGCAATGTTAACCGCCCTGTTGAAAGAGCGCCGCTTGGAATTGGCTTTTGAAGGTCAGCGCTGGTTCGATTTGGTCCGTCTTGATCAGGTTGAGGATGTAATGAATACGGTGTATGCTAAAGATTCGGGTAGAAAGGGCCTGGTCTATCCTTTTAACCAAACATCTTATCGCCTTCCGATTCCTCAGGCAGTGATCGACCAAAACCCTAAACTGATCCAAAACCCAGGTTATTAAAATAACGATAATGAAAAAATATATAAGAAATTCAAAGGGCATAGCCCTTGCCTTTTGTCTTTTAGGCTCTATTGTCACAGCCTGCGGCACTGATAAAACGGAACCGGAAAAGCCCGTTGAGCCGGAAGTTCCTGCCAGTGGTGATGTTACGGTGTATGTAACTACCAATACCCGTTCACAGGACTTTGCTAAGAAGTTTGTTGATTTCAGCAAGAAGTCTAATATGTCTCCCAATACGATAACATTGAATCCTTCTCAGAGCTATCAGTCAATGGACGGCTTTGGTGCGGCAATAACAGGCTCAACCTGTTATAATTTGCTGAAAATGGCCCAGGCTGACAGGACCAGATTTTTGAAGGAGACATTTTCGGAAACGGAAGGAATGGGACAAAGCTACGTCCGGATAGCCATCGGGTGTTCTGACTTTTCATTAAGTGAATACACCTGCTGGGACACGCCGGGCATCGAGAATTTCGGATTGCAAAATGAGGAGATCAACTATATTATTCCTGTCTTGAAAGAGATCCTGGCTATCAATCCAAACCTCAGGATTTTGGGTTCCCCGTGGACAAGTCCGCGTTGGATGAAGGTGAATAACCTGACCGACCTGCAGCCTTTCAACTCCTGGACGAGCGGTCAGCTGAACCCTGCACATTACCAGGATTACGGAACGTATTTCGTCAAATGGATTCAGGCTATGGGTGCAAACGGGATCAAAATCTATGCGATAACTCCGCAGAACGAACCTTTGAACAGAAAAAACTCCGCCTCACTTTATATGGGGTGGGAAGAACAGTTGACTTTCATCAAAACAGCTTTGGGTCCGAAACTCAAAGCAGCAGGTCTTGATACGAAGATTTATGTCTTTGACCATAATTACAATTACGATGATATCGCTTCGCAGAATGACTATCCTGCGAAAGTCTACGAAGATGCTGCAGCTGCAGCTTATATTACGGGAGCCGCTTACCATAACTATGGCGGAGACAAAGCTGAGCTTTTGGATATTCAGACAAAACGTCCTGACAAGGAGCTGATCTTCACTGAAACGTCTATCGGAACCTGGAATGATGGCCAGAACCTGGCTACCCGCTTAATGGAAGATATGAGAGAGGTGGGGCTCGGAACAGTTAATAACTGGAGCAGGGCAGTGATTGTATGGAACCTGATGCTGGACACAGAGCGGGGGCCGAACAGAGCGGGTGGATGCCAGACTTGTTATGGTGCTGTAGATCTTAATAAAGCAGATTATAAGACGATTAAGAAGAATTCACATTACTATGTGATTGGTCATTTGTCATCTGTTGTGAAGCCTGGCGCAGTCCGTATCGGTGCAAGCGGGTATTCTGTCACAGGCGTAACCTATTCCGCATTTAAGAACACTGACGGTACTTATGCGGTAGTCTTGCTCAATGACACAAATGAGATCAGGAAAATAACCTTAAGCGAAGGGGCAAAACATTTCAGTTATGACGTGCCAGCGAAATCTGTAGTTTCTTATCGTTGGCAATAACAAAGAATATGATTATGAAGACATATATAGGTATCCTATTTATTGCACTGGGGATAATGCTTTCCAGCTCCTGCAAAAAAGATGAAGCCGTTAAACAGGGCAATCCTGTTATTACTCCTACATCTGAGTTTAGCGCAGCCCATTTTGGTGATAGCTTGCAATTCCAGGTTGATGTTTCTGACACGGAGGTTCCGCTTTCAACTTTGAAAGCACAGTTATTTTACAGCGACGAGATGGTGTCGGAGACTGTTATCCGGACTAAGACCAATGGCGAGTACACAGGCAAGATCTATGTTCCGTTCTACGCGAATGTACCCGATGGTACGGCTACATTGAAGCTGGTACTGCAAAATACCAGTCTCACCATTTCAGAGAAAGAACTTGAGATACCATTGACCAGGCCCGATTTTCCTTTCCTGACTTTGGTAACCGCAACTGGCGAACACCGTATGGATCGCGTTGGTTTGCATGAATATGCCGCTACCAAGGTGTTTCCGTTCTCGGTTAAGGGTTATATCAAAGCACCTAAAGTTGGGACTTCAGGAAATGAAATGACTTTTGGCTGGGAAGACAATGCCGTTGCTATCGGTTCAACGACGGAGATCCCTTTCTCCAATTCCTCATCGGGCACGTATGCTATCACATTCAATACGTTCAGCTACCAGGCGTCTCCTTTTATCATCGCGTATGCTGTGAACGGTACGGTAATGGACAGGATTGATGATAACAGATTTAAGGTCGATGTGACAGTAAGCCAGGGGCAGGACATTACGATAGATGGTATCGAAGACCTCAGCAACTGGTTTATCGATCCCGACTATTTTAGTAAAGATGCGAACGGTATACTTACATTCCTTCCGATAAGCGGAAAGTACCGTATCACGGCAAACTTCACGCTGAAGTATTTTATAGTGGAAGCGATGAGTGGATCGGGCCTGGCAACTTTACAACCCGACGGAACCGGTGCAATCTGGATTATCGGAGAAGGTATTGGCAAGCCAGGTATCGCCACTAACCAGGTAGGCTGGAATACAGACAATGCATTGTGCATGGCGCCTATCGGTAATAAAAAATATCAGGTCACAGGTGTTGCTGGTACTACGTTTAAAGCCGATAATATCAACTTTAAATTCTTCCATCAAAAAGGATGGGGTGGTGAATACAAGCACGATAACATAAAGACCACAAGCGATGTGATTTTTATTGGTAATGGTACTAATGGCAGAGATTCGGGGAACCTGGGGATAACTGCCGGCATGAGTTTGGAGATAGGAGCGACTTATGTTCTGACAGTCGACGTTGGTGCCGGAAATGACAAAGCGGTATTGACTGTAACAAAGAAATAGAATAAGGTGTTTATCTTGCTAATGTGAGTCGGCAACGAGAACCCGGCTCACCTAGTAGATAACCTTTTAACTAAACGTATTTTGAAAAAGATCCAAATTATCCTTCTCCTGTTGTTGCTCGCAGTTACAGTCTTTGGTCAAACTGCCGGTGAGCTCCGGTATGCTACAAAGAAAGACGTGTCTTACATTGGAAATAATGAAGCAGATGCTTACAGGAAAGAGCGATGTAATCTGGACATCTACTCCATGGAAGTGTCCTGACACCAGCCTGCAGTCTTCTGTTAGAATGGATAAAACACATTAAATAATTAAAGACAAGTCATGTTCAAACCAATTAAACCGTTTTTTACTCTTTTGCTAATGGTGAGCCTCGCTGCTAATGTTTCAGCGCAGGGGAGTTTACCCGTTTACTTAAATGAAGCTAAACCTATTGAGCAGCGTATCGAAGATGCCTTGTCGCGTATGACACTGGAAGAAAAGGTGGCGATGGTTCACGCTCAATCCAAGTTCAGCTCAGCAGGCGTACCCCGGCTGGGAATTCCGGAAAACTGGATGACCGACGGGCCTCATGGGATTCGAGCTGAAGTTTTTTGGGATGAGTGGGACCAGGCAGGGTGGACCAATGATTCATGTATCGCGTTTCCGGCCCTGACCTGCCTTGCCGCTTCATGGAATAAAGATATGTCGGCCCTTTACGGAAAGGTGATTGGCGAGGAAGCCCGTTATCGTAATAAAAATGTCTTGTTGGGTCCGGGCGTGAATATCTATCGTACCCCTCTTAATGGACGTAACTTCGAATACATGGGGGAGGATCCTTTTCTTGCTTCGAAAATGGTGGTTCCTTACATTCAGGGAGTCCAGTCAAATGGAGTAGCGGCCTGTGTAAAGCATTTTGCTTTAAATAACCAGGAAATAGATCGCCACACGGTGAATGTTACGGTCGATGATCGCACTCTTTACGAAATTTACCTTCCTGCATTCAAGGCTGCCGTGCAAGAAGGTCATGCCTGGGCAATCATGGGCGCGTATAACAAATATAAGGGACAATGGGCCTGCCAGAATCAGTTTCTGCTGAATGATATCCTTCGTGGTGAATGGAATTTCGATGGTGTAGTGGTATCTGACTGGGGCGGTGTTAATGATACTAAACAGGCTATTTATCATGGGCTGGATATGGAATTCGGATCCTGGACCGACGGGCTTTCTAAAGGTGCATCCAATGCTTACGATAACTATTATCTGGCTAATCCTTTTCTCCAACTATTGAAGTCAGGAGAGGTTAAAGAGGAAGAAGTGAACAAGAAGGTACGTAATATCCTCAGATTGGTGTTCCGTACGAACATGAATACAAAGCGTCCTTACGGATCTTTTGGCACCGAAGAGCATGCTCTTGCCGGACGAAAGATTGCCCAGGAAGGTATTGTATTGTTGAAGAACAATGACAATACGCTGCCGATTAATCTGTCAAGGGCTAAGAAAATTGCCGTGATCGGTGAGAATGCTATTAAGGTAATGACTGTAGGAGGGGGAAGTTCTTCTTTGAAAGCGAAGTACGAAATTTCACCGTTGGATGGTATAAAGAACCGTATCGGCAAGGAGGCTGAAGTTGTTTTTGCGCGCGGCTATGTTGGTGAGAAACCGAAAGCTCAGGATGGACTGAAAACCGGTGATGTAGAAGAAAAACGTTCACCTGAGGAGCTAACCAGGGAGGCGCTTGAAGTAGCAAGAACCGCAGATTTTGTTGTGTTCGTAGGTGGCTTGAATAAAAATAACGGACAGGATAGTGAAGGTAACGACCGCAAGTCATTGGGTTTGCCATACAATCAGGATAAATTGATTAGCGCGCTGACTAAGGTGAACAAGAATCTGGCGGTGGTAATGATCTCTGGAAATGCAGTGGCGATGCCATGGGTTAATGAAGTTCCGTCTATTGTGCAGGGCTGGTACCTGGGAACAGAAGCTGGAAGCGCTTTGGCCTCTGTACTGGTTGGTGATGTTAACCCATCGGGAAAACTACCATTTACGTTTCCCGTTAAACTTGATGACAACGGAGCTCATAAGTTGGGCGTTTATCCCGGCAAAGGCGAGCAGACTTACAATGAAGGGATCTTTGTGGGATATCGCTGGGCGGACAAGGAAAATATTAAACCGTTGTTTAGTTTTGGTCATGGCTTAAGTTATACCAGTTTTGAATATGGCAAAGTGACTGCTGATCAGAAGGACATGACAGCAGATGATAACATCACTTTTTCTGTTACTGTGAAAAATACAGGGAAGCGTGAAGGACAGGAAGTGGTGCAGTTATACATTAATGATGTGAAGTCATCTGTTCCGCGGCCTGTTAAGGAATTGAAAGCTTTTGAAAAAGTAAGCTTGAAAGCTGGCGAAACCAAGACCGTGAAGTTTACTATAGATAAAACTGCTTTGAGTTTCTTTGATGCAGCTAAACATGATTGGGTAGCTGAGGCAGGAGATTTTAAGGCTTTAATTGGGGCGTCTTCAACGGATATCAGACAGTCTGTGGGCTTTAGGTTGAAGTAGAGGATATTGAGGAAAAGCGATATTTTCGCATGCTTCAAAAAGTTTGCTTAGATAAAGAAGAAAGGTAAAATTTAATAGGCATCGGTGCTAATGATGACGTTAATCTTAATGGACTGCCCCATAAAGTTTCTAACTTTATGGGGCAGTCCATAATCGGCCTTTTACTTTTAAAGATGTTTCTTCATGTATTTTATAAAGACCTCCCAATCTGAAGGAAGTACGGTGTGTCCGCCTTTATGCATAAAATATCCTAGCGTGTTCAATAGGCTTGAATCGCCGGCTACTGGCATAACTGATGTTCCCGGGCCATCCTTTCCAAACAACTTATAGACAGGCTCAGCAGCTAGAGCAGCAAGGAACTCTCCTTTGGGATCTGACCAGAAATCAGTGTCGCCGGTTTGAAGCAGCAGTGGCCTTGGCGCGATAAGTGAGATCAGCATGTGACCGTCGATTGGCAGATCGGACACACGGTTGCCATAGTTGTGGTAATTGTGTGCGAATTGGTAGTAGTATCGTGATGTGTCGGTGATATGTTTTACCGTCTCGCCGAAATTGCGTCTGCTTAGTGCAGCACCTCCTTCACCGGAGATACTGGCGATGATCATGGCGAATCGCGTATCTCTGGCACCGGTCCAGAGCACCGTTTTTCCTAAGCGGGAGGCGCCGGTAAGTGCAACTTTTTTAGGGTCTATTTTCTTGTCGGTTTCCAGATAGTCCATCACTTTGCTTAACCCCCATGACCAGGCTGATATGGCTCCCCAGTTGTTTGGTGCAGGTTTGCTATTGGACGATTTCTCGTAATAGGCGCGGATGCCAAACTCTGTCCCTTCTTTTGAATCGGGTTCAATGTCTGTGTAACAGACTGTTGCTACTCCGATTCCTGCAGTAATAAACTGCTCGATGTTGAGTTTGCCAAATTCTCTTGCCGGGGCCGGTATTCTCTTTCCTTCTTTTGACCATGCTAATCCGGGGCGAACTCCGGGGTCGTTGACTACATTGGAGTTGGCAGAAAAGGAAACGTTGAGCAGCAAGGGCGAAGGCTTTGCTGCATCGGCTGGCAGGTAGATCAGAAGATCCATTTTGTGGATAGAAGTATCTTCAGCAAGATAAATCCGGACTTGTTTACGAATGGCCTTACCATTGAAGGCCGGGGTACCTTTATCAAATACCTCTGCCCTTAGTTTTTGTGGTAGTGCGGGGACTCTGCCAAACTGGTACTGTTCATACAACGCGATGATCTCAGGTCTGCGTTTATTTGTCCAGGTACGACTGTCTTTTACCTTCATACCGTTCGCAAGCCTGAGCGGATCAGGCAGGCTATATGTACCCACCTTGCCTTCGTCGTAGTTCACGGGTATACCAGCTACCGTATCGGGAGGGGCTTTTTGGGCAAAGGTGGTACATACACACAGCAGCATGACGCTTAGAATCGTAGTTTTCTTGAATGGTTTCATTCGCTATAAGTTTTTGGATGGTTCAATGGCTATGAGTTTTACCGGTCCTATCAGTCCGGATTCGGTTAACGTATATGGAGCTCCAAAGGGAGCGGTATAGGCATCCAATACTTTGGTGTGGGGATTTTCTTTGTCACCAATGAGCCTGTTGGTCCACTGATTGGTGACTTTAATAATCAACTGGTTTTTGCCGGCTTTCAACTGTTTGCTTACATCGACAGTGAAAGGCGACTTCCATAAGAGTTCTACCTGTTTATCGTTAATATAAACCTCCGCAAGGTCTCTGACTGTCCCAAGATCAAGGAATAGTCTCTGACCGGGCCGCAGCCAGTTCTTTTTCACTTCGATATTTTTCGCGTATGTTGCGGTACCGGAAAAGTATTTGACGCCACTATCTGCCTGATGGGTTAAGGACCTTAGTTCATCGATTTGCAGTTTTTCGGGGGCCCCGCTATTCGGAGGGAAGCTGACCTCCCATCCGGCGCCTAGAATAGCTAATGTGACTTTGCTTTCTTGTGGTGTTTTAAACGCTGTAATATCAGTACGTTCGTTGAATACAACGAACACTGATTGACCTCCGGCAAGGTTTAGTGGTACATCCGTCAGCGAATCGTTTATCTGATATGCAGCAGGCTGCACAGATCCCGAGTCTGGATACCATAATTCTGGCTTCTTTCCACCTATTCTGAACCTGGTGCTTAAATTCAATGGAGAATCAGTTCGGTTGACGACAAAATAGATATCTGTTTCACCGTCCTTGCGATGTATCCATGATGCCTCGTCTGTTGTGCAGTTCAGGCTGAGGTCGGGATTAACGTTCAGGTCTTTCAGGACCTGCTTCAATGGCTGACCCCAAACTATCTTACCTTTTCCATAGGTGCGGATTGTTCGGCTGATTCCATCAAGATCTCCCCATATATTTGATGCCAGCTCATGGAGATCGGCATCAACTTGCGGGTATCCTGATAATCCCGATGCCACTATAGGTTTCGGTCCGATCACAGTTGCTCCACCGCTGATCAGTTGTTCTATCTTTTTTAATGTGTGAAGCGTCATTTCGCTCGTTTGGGGTAATACGAGTATGGAATAGGTCATGCCATCAGGAAGAACTAACTTTCCGGAGGGGCTTACCTGCATGCGATTCAGTAGTACATCGGTATTGATGTAATCGAAGTCGTATCCGTCAGGCATGACCGGCTGTAATCCGCTTTGCCAGAAAGGCATGGTTGAAGGTGCGCCTTCGGTTAGCAGATAGGCAACATCTGCAACAAACAAGCCTCTTTGTAACATGTAGGAGTTACGGGCGAAATGCGTCATTAAAGGCTTTGCCAGTTCGGCCCAGGTGATATTCCGGTGCAAATGGGTTCCTACCATTGTGTTACCTGGCTTGGTGTCGAGAGGCTGATGTGCAGAGGTGTGGAACACCAGCCGGTTGATACCTTGGGTGAACCAATAGTCGCCTATCTTTTTTAATGTGTTGGGTGATTCATAGTTTCCTCCCGTGAAGGCTTCAGCAGCTACCAGCTTTTTACCATAGACATGTGATGATGAAGCGGCCCCACGGACATCCTCATAATACATGGATGAAGGGTGCAGGTCCTTTACCCAGAATTCGCCCATGGGTATGTCCATGTATTTCTTGTTTAGCAGAGCATCTTCTATGGATTCGAGGGAGACTCCACCTGCTTCGCCATAGGTTTTAATGCCTTGTTTATGAAAGAATTCTGAAACTACACCATAATGGTTTTCTGCAAACATGTCCACAAGCGTCCGGCGGAAGTCCCAGAGAAAACGGTCGCTGATTTGGGAATTACCCACAACTTTACCGGCAAGTACAGGAAGATAGATGGTGGGATCGTAGCCCCGACGCTGCTCGAATTCGGTGATCATTTCCTCAGTCCAGTTCTGTATTCCTGCTTCCCAGCTGTCGAGCATGACGTAAAGGAGGCGCTTACCGTAAAGTTGTCCCAGGGCTTTCGCTATTGGCTCCGTGTATCCCTTGAGATACGATTCCGTATGCTTTCGACTGAGCTTGTCTACCTCATAACCCAGTCCGGACGGCACCGCAGGACGGTTCTTTGCTCCGGTGAGTGCGTATCCGAAGCGCATGATTGTCC
Organism: Arcticibacter sp.; assembly: GCF_045629565.1. Classification (GTDB taxonomy): domain Bacteria; phylum Bacteroidota; class Bacteroidia; order Sphingobacteriales; family Sphingobacteriaceae; genus Arcticibacter. The sequence continues at coordinate 64,431 of NZ_JAZQRL010000068.1, read as the reverse complement.
ACTTGCCCTGGGGTGCATTCCAGCTTAGTTTACCGTCGGTACTCATCTTTTCTGTAAGGTCAATAATATCTGACCGCTTGATTACAGCGGTAGATGGAAGCTCAGGAGTGGAGACTCCACTGTATTCAAACAGGAGGTTAAATCCGGCTTTGTCTTCCCAACGGTTGACCCTTCCTCCTGAGTGGATCTTTATATCTGCGATGGTATAGGCCGTGTCTTTCAGGGTTGTAGCCTCTGAAATTATATCCGCAGGGCGTGGAGGTGCATTGGTGAATTCAATGCGGATATATTTTGCATTCGTTTGAGGGAATGTATAAGTCCGGGTATTACCGCCCCTGTATCCTGACTTGCCCGGAAGGGACGTCAGTGTTTTGAAGTTTTTACCATCCGCACTGCCAAGCACCGTTCCGAAGGGAATGCCGCGACGGCCGGCATTGATGGTGATAGCCCGGGCGGTGATAATGACGGGATAACTGAGTTGAATCCAGGCTTTTTCACCGTTCTTCTCTGGCTTGATATTGAATACTGTGCCGATGTTATCGTCAAGCAAGAGGTCGGCTCCTGCTGTCGAACCACTGCTTGTAATTGTTGGTCTTGCTTCCTCAGCATTTATTTCGTCTTCGGGAGTGCGAAAGGCGATCACAGAGAAGTCGCGGTAAAAGTTATCCTCCATATTGGAGGCCACATTGTTCGGACCGGGCCCGAGAGGAGCGTGTGGCTTGGGTAGTTGCGTTTGGATGAGCTTGCCACCATTTGCAGATATCTCAGACCATACCAGCTTCTTCATAGCCTCTTCAGGCTTCACCCACGGACCGCCGGTTAAGCTCCAGCCGGCAGAGCTGAAGACGGCCATTTCCAGATCCAGTCTCTCCGCTTCAGTAGCGGTATGGCCGACAGCCTCCAGCCACTCTTTTGAACCAAAGACTATCTTGCTTTCTACCTCTTGTCCGCTTCCAGCCGCTACATCAGCGAGCTGGAACCCAGCGATTCCTGCTCGCTTCATCCATTCAAGATCTTTTGTAATGCCTTCTTTCGTGACGTTGCTCTTTGTCCAGTGCCACCAGGTTCTGGGCCATGCAGACTCCGGCGGATTTTTGAAGTTTTTGAGATGGTCATCGTGACCTTGGGCTTGGAGAGACATCTGTAAACCCAGGAATATAAAAACGAGTGGAGTATGAAGCCATCTTATATACATATTCTTATTGTTGCTTTGTAAGTGAAGATAAGTTGTGCAATTTGAGGTTTAGTAGCCAGTGTTTTGCTGGATTTTATCTGGATTTAAATTTACCTGATATCTCGGTACCGGAAAGACAAGTTCAAAGTCCTCCACTGAATTACCGCTTCCGATTTCGTCGTTCGAGAGACCGCTGGCGAAATGAGCGTTCATTACGGGGATCAGTCGATCTGTACGTTTTAGGTCAAACCATCTATGCCCTTCATTAAACAACTCAAGACGACGTTCATTCTCTATTGCCAATTTCATTGCCGTCTGGTTATTCCTTAAGCTTTGATCTGTTGTAAGGCCTGCCCTTTGGCGGACTGCTTCTAAATAGTTAAAAGCAATCGTAGTGTTGCTTAATTGGTTCTGAGTTTCAGCATACATTAAGACTACATCTGCATAGCGTAGGACGATCCAGTCATTTCCGGCATCTATGGTTGAAGTCATCTGGTTGTCATAGTATTTTTTTGTGAAGACATATCTTCGTCTTGAACCTGTGAGTTCCGAGATCATTGATCTTCTTGCGTCATCAGAATCAAATTGTGCATGAAGGGCTTCAGTCATAAGAAAGGTTCCGGTTCCCCGTTTCAAGATTCCGGTTCCGATATCTTCATTTGCCATAGCATAATTGACGAATGGATTTCCTTGCAAGGGATCAAATCCTCTGGCGTACTGGACGGCGAAAATTACTTCACTATTATTCGGTTTTGCTGCGTCAAAGATATCGGCATAATTAGCTAACAGGTGAAATGCATTAGCTCCCGAAGCAGGCGGGCCAGCAAGTACTTCAGCAAGTTTCAGGTCAGCTTCATTATATTGCTTCCGTGTAAGATAGACCTTAGCAAGCAGGGATTTGGCAGCCCATTTTGTGGCCCGGCCGATGTCTGCATTAGCGGTGTATGAGGCTGGAAGCTGTTCTGCATTTTTAAGATCCTCGATGATCTGTTCGTAGACTTTTTCGGTGCTTTCCCTCGTATAAGACAGCGCCTCTGCCGGAGTTTTTACGTCTTTAAGAACTAAAGGGACATCACCATATATTCTGACCATGTTGAAATACATCAAAGCTCTTAAGAACTTGGCCTCATTAATATACTGCGCTTTCCGAGCTGGATCGATAGTGATGTTTTCGATGTTTTCCAATACCAAATTTGCTCTTGCTATTGTAGCATAGGAACGGGTCCACATTTCATTGATAATTCCGTTATCAGCGACAACGTTCGATTCATTAATCGTTATATGGTCTGATGAATTGTTGAATTTGCTATTATATACATCATCAGCTGCAAGATCCCCGAATGCAAAACAGTACCTGTAGGATTCTCGGAGCGAGAAGTATGCATCGTTGAGCATTTGCTTTACACTCACCTCATCCGAATAAAATGTATTCTCTGTCGGCTGATCTGTAGGGTACTTATCGAAGTATTCCTTGCTGCATGATGTGCTGAGAAATACAAGCACAACGTAAATCAGAGATTTAGCGGGTGAAACTATGTTATGTGTCATAATTGTATCTTTAGAAGGTTAAATTGAGTCCGAGGGATATGTTGCGTGCAAGTGGGTAGGTTCCTGTTTCTACGCCATTGTTTGTCGCGTTGTCTCCCGATCCGTTACCTTGGGGATTTCCAAAGCCTTCGACTTTTGAAAACATGAGCAGGTTTTGGCCTGCGATATACATCCTAAGACGTTGAATACCTAGCTTGTTCAAGCCTTTGGTGGGAAGTGAATAACCCAAAGTTACATTACGGATCCTTAAAAAGCTGCCGTCATACAAGTAGCGGGTGCTGGAGCTGATATTAGATGATAGATTGGTGGACCCAGCTCTGTGATATCTTCCGTTACCGGGCTCTGCCTCGGATCTCCATCTGCCAAGCGACTCTTTGGAGCCATTTTCCAGCCATCGGCTTAAACCGAGCGGTAATTCCTGACTTCTGAAGATCTCAGATCCGTGCGTTCCGTCTATAAGGACGTTTAAATCAAAGTTTTTAAAAGAGAATGTATTGCCTAGTCCGTAAACGAAATCAGGCTGATAGTTGCCGACATGCGTTTGATCGTTTGCATTGATGACACCATCAGGCACCCCATCCGGACCCGATACATCTCTGTATCTGAGATCTCCTATTCCCTGAGAGCCCAATTTAGGGTATTTGGCGACATCATCGGCGTTATTGAATGTTCCCTCCACAATATACATGTACAGGTCACCCATTGGCCGGCCGACATAATTTCTTACAACACCCTGATTGTTCAATTGCGTCTGTCCACTAGCCAGTCGGACAAGCTTATTTCTGTTGAAGGAGATATTGAAGTTTGTACTCCATCTGAAGTTAGAATTGAAGTTCAGCGTGTTGAGGGAGAACTCGATTCCGCGATTTCTCACGTTACCAACGTTCTGTATGACGGATGAGGCTTTGCCGTTCAGGCTTGGAAGGTCCGCATTGAGGATTATATTGCTGTTTCGATTGTAGAAGTCTGCGGACAGTTCTATTCTGTTCTTCAGCAATCCGATATCTAGACCGACATCTACTTGTTTATTTTTCTCCCATCCCAGGTCAGCATTGGAGAAGCCACCCGGTCTGTATGCTACGACTTGAGCATCTGTGGTGCCGAATACGTAATACTCTCGTTGCATTGTAGTTATCCAGGGATAATATCCGGCCAATTGATCGTTGCCGGTTTCTCCGTAGCTAGCCCGGAGTTTTAACATGCTGATGGTCGAATTGTCTTTGATGAAAGGCTCCTCACTTATATTCCATCCGGCTGATACAGAGGGGAATATTCCCGCGCGGTTGTTCGGGCCAAACCGGCTGGAGCGGTCGCGTCTAATTGACGCTGACAATAGATATTTACTATTGTAGTTATAGTTTAACCTGGCAAATACGGCATCAAAAACGTATTCCCTTCTTTCTGAAGTTCCTTGTGTTAATACGGCACCCTGTACATTTTTCACATTGGCATTAACAAAGGCTACAGGGTTATCCCTGTCTGTCCGCGGTTGGAGTGTGACGTAGAAATCATTTTGTTTGGCGGCATCATAACCAAGGAGTGCAGTGAAGTTATGGTTCCCTTTCATGGAGAAGTCGTAGGTTGCTGTATTCGACCAATACCAGTTGAGATTAGTAGTGTTATTTCTCCGGGCTCTTATTTGAGCCAGATTGGGAGTTGAAATGTTGCCGGTATTGCCATTGCCCCTTGCTAGAAAAGGCTCGACAAACCATTCTTCTTTTTCAGACACCAGACCAATGTTCAGAGTCGAGTTTAAACGTAAACCCTTGATCGGGCTATATTCGATATAGGTATTCCCCGTTTGCCTGAACGTATAAAAAATATCTTTATTGGCATCGAGTTTAATAAGCGGATTGGATAGCTCATCGTTGAATATCGTTTTCATTTCAGGATCCTGCACAATAACGAAGTAGTCACCATTGTCTCTCCAGACCGGAAGGATAGGAGGCATTGTCAGTGCTTCTGCCAGTATCCCATCTACGCCTGTTGACGTGTTTCCACCCGTGGTCTGCTGAACCCGTCTCTCGGTGAAGGATGGCTGAACATTTAGCCCAACCTTCACCTTGTCAGTAAGTTTCGCATCTACGCTTCCGCGGATGTTATACCTTTTCATATATGTATTCTCAAGGATGCCCTGCTGGTCTACCAGGCCGCCGGAAATGGCAAATTGCACCTTATCTGTGCCTCCATTGGCACTTATCTGATAATTCTGGAAAGGAGCTGTTCTGAAGATAACATCTTGCCAGTCTGTATTAGCCCAGCGTTCCGGTTGGTTGAGAAAATCGGGGATTGCTCTGTTTTGATTAGTTAACCCTTCCTTCGCCATTTCAACGAATTCGGCGCTGTTTAGCAATCCATATTTTTGCATGATGTTTTCGAAGCCTGTAATTGCATCAAACGAAAATTTGGTCTTTCCTGTCTTACCTCTTTTTGTCGTTACGATGATTACTCCGTTTCCCGCTCGAGAGCCATAGATAGCGGCGGAGGCTGCATCCTTTAGGATATCCATGCTTTCAATGTCCTGCGGAGAGATAGCATTGATTAGGGAAGCATCATTGGTGGGGTATCCGTCGATGACGTATAACGGTCCGTTTCCGCTTGTGATAGAACCATTGCCTCTTATCCGGACCACCGGTGCTTCTCCAGGAGCTCCGCTTGTTTGTTGTAGCAGTACTCCGGAAACTTGCCCAACCAGTGCTTGAGTTGGATTAGATACCGGGAGGTCGGCCAGCGCCTCGCCTTTAACTGTTGCGATAGCCGTAGATACATTGCGTTTGCTTTGTGTTCCATAACCTACGACAACGACCTCGTTTAACAGTTTAACATCAGGCAAGAGCTTTATTGTAAAGGTTCGTTGATTTCCAATTGGCACTTCTTGTCTCCGGAAGCTGATGAAGGTGAACACCAATGTGCCAGTTTCAGCCAAGTTGGGCGGAACATTTAGACTGAATACACCGTTTTCATTTGTCGATGTTATCACTTTACTGTCCTCTTTCAGCATCACACTTACTCCTGGCAAGGGGGCGCCGCTTTCGTCGGTAACCTTCCCGCTTAGTCCGGTCTGTTTGTTGGGCAGTCTTACCGGATTCTCTGGCTTCACAGGGTTGGTTTTTTCCAGTATGAGGATCTTTTTATTCTCATCTTCGTAGTACAGGTTGGTGTTTTTCAACGCCTCATCAAGGATCTTTGCTATCGTTTGACTTTTTTCATTTAGCGTGACGTTCAAATAGTTATTAACGACCATATCGTTGTAGACAAATCGGAAGTCACTCTTCTTTTGAATACTTGTCAGTACTTGTTTTAACGGAGCATTTCTAAGACTTAACGTAATTCTGACATCCTGTATAGATTGCGATTCATTAATCGGAGATTTAGCGGACAATGAACATAGTAGGGATGCGAGTGCGGCTAACAGGCAGAGTGTCTTTTTTAGGGCAATAGGTGCACGGGTGGTATAATTTTTCATACCTTTAAGTTTGTTTTAGTTTACAATTGGTTTACTAAGATCAGGGTCGGCTCTGTATGCCAGTACAGAGCCAACGGGGCCGGTCTGATTCTGAATCAGACCAGTCTTTTTTATTTTTATTTTTCTTCGGTTTTAAATATTACCTCCTTGTTTTTCATTGTATATGTTAGCTGATTAATACGGCTGATATCGTTTAGAATGGATACCAGGCTGTCTGTTTTATCGAAGGTTGCCGTAAACCTTATCCTATGTATTTCGGGGGCAGCAAACCTTATTTTAATATTATATTTCTTTTCCAGTAGTTTAGCTGCATGCAGCATGGTATGATTATTCAACTGTAATCTTCCTTCAATCCATCCAATAGTTTCGCTAGCGTCCACCATATTCTTTTTAAAGGATCCCGAGGTTTTGTTGATCACGACTTGTTGGTTTGGATTCAGTAATACCTTATTTCCATCGGAGCTACTTACGGAGACCTTTCCCCTTACTACTGTGACGCACATTTCCCGTTGATTCTCATAAAACGAAATATTAAAGGCAGTCCCGAGGACTTTCGTAGAGACGTTGTTCGTCGTGACAATAAATGGCCTTTCAGGGTCCTTCGCTATATCAAAAAAAGCCTCGCCGTCATAAAGGAATATTTGCCGGTCCTCAGCGCTAAATTTCTTCGGGAATTTGAGCCGGCTCTTTGCTTGAAGGATAATTGTAGATCCGTCGCTCAATAAGACTTCCGTCGTCTTTCCTGAAGCAGCATTTATCTCAGTATATGGAGAGTTGCTATTTATATAGTTTAAGCCAAAATATAGTCCAGGAGAGACAATCAATAAAACCGTGGCAGCGATTTTAATATACATGTTGAACATACTTTCTCTCGCTTGCCGGTTCAGCCTCAAGCTTATATTTTTTCTTATCTCTGATTTTATTTCCGCTTTGCGGGCATCTGACCATTCCCAATTGCCAGCATGGGAAGTGTTGTCAAACCAATTTTCAAGTTGACTAAGCTCTTCTTGAGAGCACCTGCCTTCTTTGCGGCGTTGAAGTAGTCTTTTTAATTCATCGGATTCCATAACAGGTTAATATATAGATGTCTGAAAATAGGGGCTTTGGGGGTATTGAAAGAAAATAAAAGTTCATAACTTATTGATTCACAGTAAAAAAAATGTCATGCCAGAATTAGCATCCCAAGCTTTTAAGTCTGGACCGGAATTCTTTTATCGCCTTATGGATATGCTTTTTTACGGTTTGGTCGGATATACCAAGCTTAGTGGCGATCTCCTTGTGAGTTAAGAATTCAAATCTGCTGAGTTCGAATACTTCTTTCATTTTTGGAGGAAGATTGTCGAGACAGATCTCCATTTTCTCTCGGAGGTCGTTTGCATCCTGGGCTTCAACCAGCGAATTGTCTGTGGAGTTGACAAACAAGAGATGTTGGAGGTTATATTTGTGGCGGGATGCGGCCTCCTGAAGGAAGTCAAGGCTTTTGTACCTTGCTGAAGTAAACAGGTACGCTTTCAGGGATTTATGAATGATTAATTCAGAGTGCTTTGCCCAAAACGAGACAAAAATCTCCTGAACAATATCCTGTGCCATGTCTTCATCTTTTATAACCCTGATCACATATATAAATATCTCTTCCCAATACATATTGTACACCACATTGAAAGCATGCTCGTTGCCTTGCCTGATCATTTCAATCAGCTCTTCTTCTGAGCAGTTTGCCAGATTTTTATTAAACATAATTTTGTGGTCCCGGCTAGATGGGGGGCTAGAGATAATTGGTTCTTACTAATTTATAGTATAATGAGGATAAATCCATCATGTTCCATCCTGTGATTTGCGGAGTTCCAAAAAGTTTCGATCTTCGGCAAAACACTAATTAAGGGAATCATGCGTTTCCTTTTATATTTATCAGAATGAAAAAATCATTATTTACAGCATTGGCTTTATCGCCGTTGATGCTATTTGCGCAGGACACGCCATACAAAATTAACGGGAAAGTCGGTTCTTTTAACTCGCCAGCTAAAGTGTACCTGATATATCAGAACGGCGAGACTTCCGTCACAGACTCTGCTTTGATTAGCAATGGGAGCTTTAGTTTTCAAGGAGCTATCTCAGAACCAAGTTCAGGAGTTATGATCATGGACCCGAAAGGGGTGGGACTGGATTCATTGAAATCAACTTTGCAACCTGATGTTTTGATGATCTATGTGGATAAGGGAGAGTATTCTATTGAAAGCAATGATTCTTTGTCTACTGCCTCAATCAAAGGGAGTAAGGCGAATACAGAAAATAAGATTCTAAACGGAAGACTTAAAGATCTGTCGGCTCAGTTCAGGGCACTTGATGCCGAATATCAGGCTGCATCGGCAGAGCAAAAGGGTTCACAGGAGTTTGTTGGTGGTTTACAGAGCAGACTTGAGAAGTTACAAGTGAGGCAGAAGGAGATACTGACGCAATTTGTGAAGGAAAATCCAGGAAGTTACGTCAGTGTAAATTCAATCCTGTCTATCGCCGGTCGTGATCCTCAGTTCGGAGAGATCGATCCACTGGTTAAGTCGCTTAGTCCTGCTCTTCAGAAGGCCGCGGCTTTGCAGCCGCTATTAATGAGCATGGAGGCTTCGAAGAAGACCTCTGTTGGGGCTATGGCCATGGATTTTACCCAGAATGACCCTGATGGAAAGCCGGTGAAATTATCCGATTTCAAAGGTAAATATGTATTGCTTGATTTTTGGGCTTCGTGGTGTGGTCCGTGCAGAGAAGAAAACCCTAATGTGGTGCAGGCATATAATAAGTTCAAAGACAAGAATTTTACGGTACTAGGCGTTTCATTAGACCGTCAGAATCAGCGTGATGCGTGGTTGAAGGCGGTAAAGGATGACGGTTTAACCTGGACACAGGTTTCTGACTTAAAGTTCTGGAATAATGAGGTGGCCAGGATGTATAATATCCGTTCGATTCCTCAGAATTATTTGATTGATCCAAGCGGAAAGATAGTAGCGGTGAATCTTAGAGGAGCTGCCCTTGAAAAGACGCTTGCTGAGCTTTTGTAAATGATAAAAAAGAAGAGGTGGCTAATCTGGATATTAGCCACCTCTTCTTTTCAAAGGTTTTGATATCAGATCAGATCAAATCCGATATCGGCACGGAAGTAACGACCGTCAAAGTATATCCTGCCTGCATCTGCGACGGCTTGCTGTACTGCATCAAAAAGGTTGTCCTGTAGGGATGTGATAGCCAGAACGCGTCCACCGGAGGTTTTTACCAGGTTGTCTTCCAGGACAGTACCTGCATGGAATGCAAGAGAATCTCTCAGGTTCTCGATTCCGGATATCGTCTTGCCTTTCATGTATTCTCCTGGGTAACCCCCAGAGACAAGCATAACCGTTGCGGCAGTCTTCTCAGAAATCTTCAGTTCTTTCTCAGCGAGGTTTTCGTTTGCAACGCCGAGTAACAGATCAAGAAAATCACTTTCAATCCTGGGGATAACGCTCTCCGTTTCAGGGTCGCCCATGCGTACGTTATATTCAATTACGTATGGTTCACCATCTGTATTCATTAATCCGATAAAGATAAAGCCCTTATAGGGTATCTGATCGATTTTTAATCCGTTGATCGTTGGACGGATAATGTCATTTTCAACCTTCTTCATAAAGGCCTCATCAGCGAAAGGAACTGGAGAGATGGATCCCATACCACCTGTATTCAGGCCGGTATCGCCTTCGCCGATGCGTTTGTAGTCTTTTGCTTCGGGCAGGATTTTATAAGTGTGTCCGTCTGTTAAAACGAAAACGGAAAGTTCGATTCCTGTTAAAAATTCTTCAATGACCACTTTGCTGCTTGCTTCACCGAATTTAGCATCCTGAAGCATAGCGACTAATTCGGTTTGTGCTTCTTCAGTTGTCTGGCAGATTAACACACCTTTTCCGGCAGCTAGGCCGTCTGCTTTCAAGACAACAGGGAGTTTATGTGTCTCCAGATATGAAAGTCCTTCGTTAAGTGTATTGATCGTAAAGGATGCGGAGGCCGCAGTTGGAATAAAGTGACGGCGCATGAAGGCCTTTGAATACTCTTTGCTGCCTTCAAGCTTTGCTCCTTCTTCACGCGGGCCAATCACAGGGATGTTCTTCAGGTCTTGATCCGCAAGGAAGAAGTCATGAATGCCTTTTACAAGCGGCTCTTCGGGTCCGACCACAACCAGGTTTATGTCATTCTCCAGAACAAAACGGCGTACGCTTTTGAAATCAGTTGGGTTCAAATCAACATTCTGACCGAATGCAGCAGTTCCGGCGTTTCCGGGAGCTATGAATAATTCGTTGCAGAGCGGGCTCTGAGTTATCTTCCAGGCAAAAGCACTTTCCCTTCCGCCTGAACCAAGTAAAAGAATGTTCATGTAGCAAAGATATAGGAAATGAGCAAAGTATGAAGTGGTTTATTCAGGATGCGGATGTAAATGATATTCAAGGCAGCATACAGGATGTTATAGGAAGTTCTGCTTTTTTCCACCATTATGACAAAAGTGAACATGCATATTACCGCCTACACCGCATTTGTCAACACCTGAAACCTTTTCCAGATAAAGTACTGGCTGGGAATTCGCCGTTATATGTTCACGTGCAAACTTTGAGGAGGTTACTCTCTTTGAAGCATGTGCTCTTTTTTTACGTTTAATTAGGGAGCTTTTAAAAGTTTGGAGAACGTGCCTATTTTTAATGGTGATAACCCTCTTCTAAATCAATCGAAATCATTAATTTCGCTCATTATTATGTCAAATTGGCTGATGCGCTTTACGATGGCGCAATTGTTGGTCAATGGAGACCATTATCAAATTACACATGTTAGGATTCTTAAATAAATTATTCGGAAGTAAATCTGATCGCGATATAAAACAGATTCAACCCATTGTTGAAAAGATCAAAGCGGTTTATCCAACTCTGGCGATCTTATCGGACGATGAGCTGCGGGGAAAAACATTCACGTTCAAAAATATTATCAAGGAAGCTCTTGCTGAGATCGACAAAGAAATTGCGGACCTCAAAGAACAAGCAGAGGCTTCAGATATTTCCATGGACGCCAAAACTGATCTGTATGAGTCAATCGACAGGCTCACTAAGGATCGCGATAAGGAGTTGGAGCGGGTATTGATGGATATTCTTCCTGAAGGCTTTGCTGTCGTTAAGGAAACCGCCCGCCGGTTTACAGAGAACAAAAAGATTGTAGTAACGGCTACTGAATTTGACAGGGAGCTGGCTGCGCGCAAGCCCAATGTTGTTATTGAAGGGGATAAGGCTATTCACCATAACAAGTGGATAGCAGCAGGAACAGAGGTTACCTGGAATATGATCCATTACGATGTTCAGCTCATAGGTGGTGTTGTATTGCATCAGGGTAAGATAGCAGAGATGGCCACAGGTGAAGGTAAGACCCTGGTTGGTACATTGCCTGCATATCTGAATGCGCTTGCAGGAAATGGCGTACATATCGTGACGGTGAACGATTACTTAGCGCGACGTGACTCTGAATGGAATGGCCCATTGTTTGAATTCCATGGGTTGTCTGTAGATTGTATTGACAGGCATCAACCCAATTCCCCGGAGCGCCGCAAAGCGTATCTGGCAGATATAACTTTTGGTACCAATAACGAATTCGGATTTGACTACCTGAGGGATAATATGACTCAGAACAGGGAGAGCCAGGTACAGCGCAAACTGCATTTTGCCATGGTGGATGAGGTTGACTCGGTATTGATCGATGACGCCCGTACACCTTTGATCATTTCAGGACCTATTCCTAAAGGTGATGAGCATGAGTTTTACGACCTTAAGCCAAGGATCGAGAGATTAGTGAACGTTCAGAAGAACTATGTAACAGGAGTTTTGAATGAGGCTAAGAAACTTATCGCTGAAGGTAAGACGGGCCCGACAGAGGGTGGTTTGGCGTTATTGCGTGCTCACCGTGGTTTGCCTAAGAACAAGGCGCTGATCAAATTCCTGAGCGAGTCTGGTATCAAGCAGATCCTGATGAAGAGTGAGAACTATCACATGCAGGATCAGAGTAAGGAAATGCCTAAGGCGGATGCTGAGTTGTTTTTTGTTATTGACGAAAAACATAATCAGGTTGAGTTAACGGAAAAGGGAATCGAGTTGATCACTACTTCTGGTGAAGACGCTAATTTCTTCGTGATGCCGGATGTAGGGACTGAGATTGCTGATATTGAGAAATCAAATTTGAGCAATGAGGAGAAGATCGCTAAGAAAGATGAGCTTATGCGTGATTTCTCTATCAAATCGGAGCGTATACACTCTGTTAACCAGTTGCTTAAGGCTTATACTTTGTTTGAGCGTGATGTTGAATATATCATTGACGAAGGTAAGATCAAGATTGTAGACGAGCAGACAGGCCGTATTATGGATGGTCGTCGTTACTCTGACGGTTTACACCAGGCCATTGAAGCGAAAGAGAATGTGAAAGTTGAGGATGCTACGCAAACTTACGCGACGATCACCTTGCAGAACTACTTCAGGATGTACCACAAGCTTTGTGGTATGACTGGTACAGCGGTTACTGAGGCGGGTGAGCTTTGGCAGATCTATAAGCTGGATGTGGTTGAAATTCCAACGAATGTTGTGAATCAGCGTAAAGACATGGAGGATAAGGTTTATCGTACCATGCGTGAAAAATATAATGCGGTTGTTGACGAGATCACTGCGTTGACCCAGGCTGGCAGACCGGTTCTCGTTGGTACTACATCAGTGGAGATTTCTGAGTTATTAAGCCGAATGCTTAAGCTTAGAGGGATCAAGCACAACGTACTGAATGCGAAGCTTCACCAAAGAGAAGCAGATATCGTTGCCGAAGCAGGTACTGCAGGAACCGTTACGATCGCTACCAATATGGCTGGTCGTGGTACGGATATCAAGCTGGGAGAAGGTGTGAAAGCCGCTGGAGGTTTGGCTATTGTGGGTACCGAGCGTCATGAGTCGAGACGTGTTGACCGTCAGTTGCGTGGTCGTGCGGGACGTCAGGGTGACCCGGGATCATCTCAGTTCTTCGTGTCATTGGAAGATAACCTGATGCGTTTGTTCGGTTCTGAAAGGATTGCGAATATTATGCTTCGGATGGGAATTGAAGAAGGTGAAGTGATTCAGCATTCGATGATTACCCGTTCGATTGAAAGAGCGCAGAGAAAAGTTGAAGAGAATAACTACGGTATACGTAAGCGTTTGCTGGAGTATGATGATGTAATGAACTCTCAACGTACGGTAGTTTATACAAAACGTCGGAATGCCTTGTATGGTGAGCGTCTGGAGGTGGATCTGAGCAATACATTCTATGATACGGTAGAAGATATCGTATCTGAGTATAAAGAGACAGCAAACTACGAAGGTTTCCAGATGGAGATCATCCGTGTGTTTTCTTTGGATGCTGAAATCGACCATAAAGAGTTTACCGAAACATCTGTTGCTAAACTGACTGATCGAGTGTTTGCGAAGGTTTCTGAGTATTATGCCAGAAAGAAAGAAGCGATAGCTGCGCAGGCATTGCCGGTATTGAAGCAGGTATATCAGGAGCGTGGCGATATGATTGAGAATATCATTGTTCCATTTACCGATGGTGTCCGCGGACTACAGGTTACTGCTAACCTGAAAAAAGCGGTAGAAACCGATGGTCGCGAGGTATTCAGGGTATTTGAAAAGACAGTTGTTCTGGCTCTGATTGACGATGCGTGGAAAGAGCATTTGCGTGAGATGGACGAACTGAAGCAGTCTGTACAGAATGCTGTTTACGAGCAAAAGGATCCATTGGTCATCTATAAGATGGAAGCCTTCAATCTTTTTAAGCAGATGTTGATTTCTGTGAATAAAGATGTTGTAAGCTTCTTGTATAAAGGCGGTATTCCAATGCAGGAATCTGAGGATGTTCGTGAAGCAAGGCCTCAGCCAAAGCAAGATTTGTCCAATCTGAAAGTTTCGAAACCGGAACTCGCAGCAGTGGCAAATGATCCAAGCGGTATGCCGGGTATGGAAGATACCCGTGAGCCTCAAAAACAGATGCCTGTACGTGCAGAGCAAAAGATCGGTAGAAATGATCCATGTCCTTGCGGAAGTGGCAAAAAATACAAAAACTGTCATGGTGCGGGCTTAGAATAAATAAGATGCTAAAAGACAAGATCCGGCTATTGGCGGAGAATATTCACGGCGATGTAATCATACATCGCCGTTTTCTGCATTCTAACCCTGAACTGTCGTTTCAGGAATACCATACTTCTGCATTTGTAAAGTCATGCCTCGATGAGCTGGGCATTAGCTGGCATCCTCTTGCAGGTACCGGGGTGGTTGGTATCATCAAGGGGGACAAGCCTTCTGATGCGGTAATTGCACTTCGTGGTGATATGGATGCTTTGCCGATAACAGAGGCGAACGATGTGCCATATAAATCACAGAATGAGGGTGTGATGCATGCTTGCGGGCATGATGTCCATACCTCTTCGCTCCTGGGAACGGCGCGCATTCTTCAAAGTTTAAAAGCAGAGTTCGGCGGAACTGTTAAGCTGATATTTCAACCGGGTGAGGAAAAGCTTCCAGGGGGTGCCAATATGATGATCCAGGAAGGTGTACTGGAAAACCCCAAACCTCAGGCTATTTTAGGTCAGCATGTCATGCCGCTGATTAAGGCTGGTAAGATAGGTATGCGAGCCGGGAAGTATATGGCATCTACGGATGAGATCTATGTCACCGTAAAAGGGAAAGGTGGGCATGGTGCGCAGCCACAACAAAACATCGATCCAGTGGTTATTGCCGCGAATATTATTGTTTCGCTACAGCAGATTGTCAGTCGCGCAGCCGACCCGCGTTTACCGACTGTTTTGTCATTTGGAAAGGTGATTGCCAATGGTGCGACCAATGTGATACCAAATGAGGTATACCTGGAGGGGACATTCAGGACGCTGGATGAAAAGTGGCGTGCCGAAGCTCATCTACGGATGAAGAAGATGGCTGAGTCTATCGCAGAAGGGATGGGCGGAAGCTGTGAGTTTAATATCGTAAACGGTTACCCGTTTTTGATCAATGAGGAAAAGCTGACTGCGGAGGTTCGTGGTTATGCTGAAGACTATCTCGGGAAAGAAAACGTTGAAGATCTGGATATTTGGATGGCTGCAGAAGACTTTGCTTATTACTCTCAGGTCACGGATGCATGTTTCTATCGTCTCGGTATTCGAAATGAAGAAAGAGGTATCACCTCCTCTGTGCATACCCCTACTTTTGATATTGACGAGACTGCTTTAGTATGCAGCACAGGCTTGATGGCCTATCTGGCGGTGAAGCGTTTAGGAAATTAGAATGATGAAGAGACTGATCCTGTTTTTTTTATTTGTTGTTGGTGCAGTACAGGCGCAGGAATTTAAGCGCTTTAATCCGGACACGGTACTCACCGTGCAGCTGGACTCTGCGGTGAGCATAGTGGGCGAACGGATCAATGTGCAGATGTTTATTAACAAGGTTACTTCTGACACCAGCTTCTATGAAGCTTTCCGAAATATGAAGCGTTACAGCTT
The DNA here is from genome assembly GCF_045629565.1 of Arcticibacter sp. Taxonomy (GTDB): domain Bacteria; phylum Bacteroidota; class Bacteroidia; order Sphingobacteriales; family Sphingobacteriaceae; genus Arcticibacter. The sequence goes on along the minus strand of NZ_JAZQRL010000068.1, from coordinate 48,690 downwards.
TACCGCGGAAAATCGTGTGTTTACATTTGACAAGAAGAACCGAACAGAAGGCAAGATTTATCGTAAGATCTTTCATAACAATTCTGGAAAGTATAGGCAAGAGATCCTGGCTAAGCAAGATAGTGGCAAGTTGTTGAAGAAAAACGGTAAATATCAGTTGTACACCGTGGAGATGTTTGATTATATTTTCATGAATGCATACAATTCGGACTTTGTAAAAGCGGAGTCTTCTGGTGATGATAAAAAAAAGGGCAACGAATCTTATAAGGATAAGCTTAAGACGCTTCTCTTTACTCCCGGAAAACCCGTAAAGGGCGTTCCGATTATCGGTGATAAGACGCAGATCTTCAGTGCCAACATGAGGCAATATTACGATTATACCTTTTTCAACGGAACCTATCTGGACTCCATCCCCATTTACACTTTCAGGGTCAAGGTTAAGGATGATCTTTCGGGATGGACCAAACGCGGTCTGATGATTAAGGAACTGAATACAATTTTCGACAAAAGGAACATGCAGATCCTCGGTCGTTCAGTAGACATGAACTATGGAAATCTGGCGTTTGATTTTGACGTGAAGATGAACATTGAAATGGGATACTTTGACAACGGTGAATCGATCCTCCCTACCAAGATATCTTATCAGGGTAACTGGGATATTCCATTAAAAAAAGAAGAAAGAGCAAGCTTTCTGATCCTCCATAAGGGCTATAAGAAAGAGAAATAGTAAGTTTTTCTATGATTCCAAAAGAGACAGTCGATAAGATCCTAGAGGCAGCGCGGATTGAGGAGGTGGTGGGTGACTTTGTGCATCTCAAAAAAAGAGGTACGAGTCTCATCGGCTTGTGTCCGTTTCATAATGAAGCTACCCCATCTTTTCACGTTTCTGTGAGCAAGGGAATATACAAATGTTTTGGCTGTGGAAAGGGCGGTGATTCGACAAGATTCATTATGGACCATGAGAAGGCTTCCTATCCGGAAGCCTTAAGATATATAGCCAATAAGTATAATATTGAAGTAGAGGAGGTTGTTCAATCTCCCGAGCGGCAAGAAGCCGACCAGCGTCGGGAAAGTCTTTATGTGATTACGGCGCGCGCCGGGAAGTTCTTCCAGGACACGATGTGGAACAGTGACGAGGGGAAGACCATTGGACTGGGTTATTTCCGGGAACGAGGTTTTCGTGACGAGGTTCTGAAGAAATTTGAGCTTGGCTATTCTCCCGATTCATGGGATGCATTCATTGAGACGGCTCTCAAAGAGGGTTACAAAGAGAATTTTATTGAAGAAGCCGGACTTGCGATAAGGAACGACAAGGGGAGACTGTATGACAGGTTCAGGGCCCGGGTGCTGTTTCCGATACATAGTTTTACGGGGCGAATCATAGGCTTTGGTGGAAGAACCCTGAAGACTGACAAAAAGGTTCCGAAGTATGTGAACTCGCCTGAGAGTGAGATATATCATAAGTCAGATGTTCTATACGGTCTTTATTTTGCAAAAAAGGCTATACGCGATGCAGATAACTGTTATCTCGTTGAGGGTTATGCCGATGTGCTTTCTGTACATCAGGCGGGGATCGAAAATGTTGTTGCTTCATCAGGGACCTCACTGACGTCCGGGCAGGTCCGGTTAATAGGACGATTTACTAAAAATATCACTATCCTTTATGATGGCGACGCAGCGGGTATAAAAGCGTCTTTGCGGGGGCTTGACATGATTCTGGAAGAAGGGCTTAATGTGCGGGTGGTGTTATTTCCCGATGGACATGATCCCGACTCCTATGTGCATAAACTGGGGAACGCCGCTTTCAAAAGTCACATTGAAAAAAATCAGAAAGACTTTATTTTATTTAAGACTTCGGTTTTATTAAAAGATGCAGGAAACGATCCTATAAAAAGGGCGGGAGTGATCAGGGAAGTGGTAGAGAGTATTGCCAAGATTCCGGATAGTATCAAAGCATCTGTATTTGTCAGGGAATGCAGCTCGCTCATGCAGATTGATGAGCGCTCGCTGATTACAGAACTGAACAAGCTTAGACAGGGCAAGCTGAAGACTCCGCGTCATGAAGAGCCCGTTCCACTACCACCACCCGATGAGATGGACTTCGGTAGCGAGGTACGTGCCGTTGAGCAGCTTCAAGAAAGAGAAATTGTCCGTCTCCTGCTTAATTATGGACATGAACTGGTGCATTGGGATGGGATAACAGATACATATATAGCCCCCTATGTCATCTCCAATATGGCGGATGTATCCTTTGAGGATCCGGTATGTAAAGCCATCATCGATGAATATGCTTCGCGTATTGAGCAGGGTGAGTTGCCTACGGTTCAGGATTTTATCCAAAGTCAGGATCAACGGGTTGCAGACCTTGCGGTTTCGCTAATATCCTCCCCATATGTCCTCAGCGATAACTGGTATGAAAAGCGGAAGATCTATGTCAAGAACGAGACAGAAAATATGAGGGCGACTATACTGGGGGGGATATTTCACCTGAAAAAGAGGAAAGTCGACGACATTCTAAAGAGTATTCGCGACGAGATACAAAACGAAAAAGATGAAGATAATCAGATGATTTTAATGCAGCGATATCTGAGGGTTAAGGAGGTAGAGAAAGGAATTAATAATTTTTTGGGCTCTGTAGTTGTAAAGTAATGGCACTTCATAATCAGCTTGGGAAATATGGAGAAGAGCTTGCTGCTGATTATCTGAGAGATGCCGGGTTCCGGATTATAGCGATGAACTGGACATTCGGGAAGGCGGAGGTAGACATAATCGCTTCTTTCGGTCGTTATATAGTGTTTGTGGAGGTTAAGACACGGTCGGGGACAGACTTTGGATTGCCGGAGGACTTTGTGTCGTCTTCCAAACAGAAGCGCTTGCAATGGGCCGCCGAGGGTTACATTCATCAGCACGATTACAAGGGTGAAGTGCGTTTTGATATTGTATCGGTTCTTTTTGACGAGAAGGGTAAATATAAAATTAATCATATTGAGGACGCCTTTTGGGGCTAAATCCTTTTTTAACTTAGTACTCGATGAGAAAAGCTGTTATTCTATTTGTTTTGTTTGTTTCGGTATTCGCTTCATGTAAAAGAGAGTTGACCAGTTCAGCTTATTTTTTGCTTCCGGAAGAGGGGAGCAGGGTGAAGAGAGGCAGTGAAATTACGTTGAAATTATCAGGAGAAGCGGGATCCTTTGATTCCGTGCAGTACTTGCTGGATACCGCGTATGTTGGAAGTAAGCAGGATACCACTTCCTTGAAGGTTTCATCACAAGCCCTGGGCCTGGGGATTCGGACGTTGACAGCTAAGGTTTATACCGGTGAAAAAGTGAAGGAGACAACAACTAATATTGTTGTGGTGCCAGAGAAGGATCCGATACGATATACTTATGAGGTTGTGAACACCTTTCCACATGACTCATCTGCCTATACACAGGGATTAGAATACCAAGACGGGATTTTCTATGAAAGTGATGGCGGATATGCCTCTCAAGGTGACATAGGAGGCTCAAGCCTGAGAAAGGTCGAGCCGACAAGCGGTAAAGTATTGAAGAAGCTGGATATGCCCGATAATGTTTTTGCTGAGGGGCTTACATTAGTAGGTGATAAGCTTATTCAGCTGACCTGGGAGAACCGAATTGGCTTTGTTTATAATAAAGACAGCTTTGAGAAGCTCGCTGAATTTCCTTATCAGGAGAGTCAACAAGGATGGGGGCTGTGTTTCGATGGTAGTAAGATTTACAAATCAGACGGGACAAACCGGATTTATACGCTTAACAAGGATAGCTACGTAGAGGAAGGATATATACAGGTATACGACCAGAATGGACCGGTGGATAGCTTGAATGAGCTGGAGTGGATTGATGGGCAGATCTACGCCAATGTTTATCAGGAGGACAGGATCGTCAGGATCGACCCTTCCACAGGTGCTGTTACTGCTGATATTAATATGGTAGGGTTGCTTCCCTCTAAAGATCGCTCGGAAAACACGGATGTGCTGAACGGCATAGCCTGGGATGTCAAAGGCCAACGCTTATTTGTTACAGGGAAGAAGTGGAATACGATGTTTGAAATAAAGCTTAAGGAAGTGCAATAAGTAAAAAGGCCGGATTTGCAGTCCAAATCTGGCCTTTTTTGTAACACTACTGGGATCTCCAGTTCTTGTACCTGTTAATGAGGCCGTTTGTAGATGAATCATGCGATTCTACCGGCTGGTTGTCTTTCAATTCCGGGAGGATCTTGTTTGCCAGCTGTTTTCCTAGTTCAACACCCCACTGGTCGAAACTAAAGACGTTCCAGATGATTCCCTGAACAAAGATTTTGTGTTCATACATCGCGATCAATGATCCAAGTGTCTCAGGGGTAATTTTCTTAACAAGTAATGAATTTGTAGGTCTGTTTCCGAGGAATACTTTAAAAGGTGCCAATCTGGCTATTTCCTCATCCGGTTTCCCTGCGGCTTTAAATTCGGCGGTGACTTCTTCTTCGGATTTGCCGTTCATCAAGGCTTCGGTTTGAGCGAAGAAGTTGGAAAGCAGTAGATTGTGATGCTCGCCAAGTGGGTTGTGTGATTGTGCGGGAGCGATGAAATCACAAGGAATCAGTTTAGTGCCCTGATGGATGAGCTGATAGAAAGCATGCTGGCCGTTTGTTCCAGGTTCTCCCCAAATAATCGGGCCTGTTTCGTAGCTTACTGCTTTCCCGTTGCGGTCGACGTATTTGCCGTTGCTCTCCATATCTCCTTGCTGAAAGTATGCTGCAAAGCGGTGCATGTACTGGTCGTAAGGAAGAATGGCATGACTTTCCGCATCAAAAAAGTTGTTGTACCAAACTCCTAAAAGTGCCAGGATTACAGGTATATTCTGTTCAAACTCGGTTTCACGGAAATGCTTATCCATTGCATGTGCGCCAGATAGGAGGGCCTTGAAGTTTTGAAAACCTATTCCAAGGGCTATAGAGGTTCCTATTGCGCTCCAAAGTGAATATCTGCCACCTACCCAATCCCAAAACCCAAACATATTGTCGGTATCTATCCCAAAAGCGGCAACTGCCTTTGCATTAGTGGAGAGGGCAGCGAAGTGTTTGGCGACGTCAGCCTCAGAAGCGCCGGATTTTAAAAACCAATCACGCGCGGAGTGAGCGTTGGCCATCGTTTCCTGTGTAGTAAAGGTCTTAGAAGCAATAAGAAACAGAGTTGTTTCGGGGTTCAGCGATTTTAGCGTTTCGGCGATATGCGTACCATCCACATTAGACACGAAGTGGAGATTCAGGTGATTTTTGTATGCTTTTAGCGCTTCGGTGACCATGACAGGACCGAGATCAGAACCTCCGATACCGACGTTTACCACATCTGTTATAGGTTTTCCTGTATAACCCAGCCATGAGCCGGATATTACTGAATCGGTGAACTGCTCCATTTTGTTAAGGACATCGTTGATGTCGGGCATTATATCGTGTCCGTCGACTATTATGGAGGAGTTACTTTGATTACGAAGGGCGGTGTGCAGAACGGCACGCCCTTCTGTTTCGTTAATCGCTTCGCCGTTAAACATCGAGTTGATAGCCTCTTCTAATCGGCATTCGTTAGCCAACTGGATGAGCAAAGCCATTGTCTTGTCTGTAATACGGTTTTTGGAGTAATCAAGCAGGATGTCGTTAAACTCTATGGAGAACTTTTCAAAACGCGAGGGATCTTCGTGGAACAGCTCTTTTAAATGTTTTTCGCTGATATCGATCAGGTGATCAGACAAGTATTGGTAAGATTTTGTATCTGTGAAGTTTACTTTAGGAAGCATAGGCTTTTATTTTAAGCGAATATAAAACTCCTTTTTTAATTTCTACCTTTGCTTCATGACTAAAGAACAATTGCAGGATTTGAGGGATAGAGCAGCTTCCCTGAGGAGGCATCTTTGACATTGACCGGAAGCTTGATGAATTGCACCAGGAACAGGAACTGTCATTAACACCTGATTTCTGGGACAATCCCAAGAATGCAGAAAAGGTTTTGCATTCTATACAATCTAAAAAAGTTTGGACAGACGGTATTATAAAAGTCGAAACTGCTATTGAAGATACTGCTGTGATGCTTGAGTTTTTTCAGGCCGGAGAAGCTGATGAGGCTGAATTGAAGGAGCAGTACACGAAAACGCTTGAGCTTTTAGGTGAGCTGGAGTTTAAAAATATGCTCAGCTCCGAAGAGGATCAGCTTAATGCGGTCCTGCAGATTACTGCAGGTGCAGGTGGAACAGAAAGCTGTGACTGGGCATATATGCTTATGCGGATGTATATCATGTGGGCAGAGAAAAACGGCTACAAGGTTTCAGAGCAGGATTTGCAGGAGGGTGAGGTAGCGGGTATTAAGTCTGTTACGCTTCAGATTGACGGCGAGTTTGCCTATGGGTATCTGAAGGGTGAGACAGGTGTGCACCGGTTGGTTCGGATTTCTCCCTTTGACTCTAATGCCAAAAGACACACTTCTTTTGCCTCCGTGTATGTTTATCCACTGGTTGACGATACGATCCAAATAGACGTCAACCCGGCTGACATTGAGTTTGAAACTTTTCGTTCGGGTGGGGCAGGAGGACAGAATGTGAATAAGGTAGAGACTGCGGTTCGTCTATATCACAAACCATCTGGTATAATCATTAAAAACCAGGAGTCCCGGTCGCAGTTGCAGAATAAGGAAAACGCGATACGTTTGCTTAAATCTCAATTATATGAAGCAGAGCTGCGTAAACGTATGGAGACAACCGCTGCTATTGAAGGTTCCAAGAAAAAGATTGAGTGGGGATCGCAGATTCGAAATTATGTGCTGCATCCTTATAAACTGGTTAAGGATCTTCGCACCAATCATGAGACGTCTAACGCTCAGGCCGTTTTAGATGGCGACCTGAACGAATTTCTTAAAGCGTATTTAATGGAATTTTAAGTGTCAACCCTCGATTAGAGGGTTGGGGCTTGCCCTTCGACAGCCTCGATGAGTTCAGCAATTTCCTGAACTTTGGTTTCATTACCCGATTTCACATAGGAAGATGTAAGGTTTCTCAGTACCCTCCTGATGATATCTATATTTGAACAAGGCTCATAATAGTGCTTTTCTGGCTTTAGATTCAGTTGTTTCAGGAAAGAATCGACGTCTCTTTTACCAAAAATGAAGCCTTTATTAAAAGCGTTGATATAAAAAATGATTTGTTCGTGTGCAGGTATCTCTTCAGATTCATCTACAAAGGCGAGGATGAAATGCTGAGGCAGGTTTACCCCATAAATAGGAATATCCAGCTTCTGAGCAATGATCGAATAGATTACTGCGAGTGATATCTGGTTGCCTTTCTTACTTTCCAGGACCTGACTAATATAGGAATTGTTCGGATCCTGATGGTTGCTTGTGTTGCCGGAGAAGCCAAAGACCTGATAAAATACGTGGTTGATGAGCTTTACTTTTTCTGCAGGGCTCATTTCATAGATCATCTGCACCCAAATTTCCCTCTTAATTTCCTCAATCTGGTTAATGATTTTCTGGGGATCCATATCCGGGTATTGATACCGGTTAATGATGATCATTCCCTCCAGGATATCGAAGGCTCCACTCTGATACCAAAGTTTGAGCTCGTTTTTTACGTCGGAAAACTGTATTTTATGTACAAGATTTTCTATTCTCTGCTGCACAAGCACGTCGAATGAATTCTCCCAGGAGGATTCAAGGAACCCTATTATTTCACTGCCGTAAGATAATAACCGTTCTTCCACATGCCTGGATATATCCTCATCCGGGTCATCCAGCAACTTAACCAGTGCTTCTAATTCCTTATTCATGGACTATATCTGTGTTTTAAATCGAATTTAGCTAATTTTGTGCCCTCATGATCAATACTCAGCTACTCAAATCTTATATTAAGCATCGTCTGACAGCCAAGACCCGTCATGGTGTACATTCACCTTTTGTATACCGGCTAATTGACGAGGTTATCTATAACTTCAAACCGCGGGAAGAATACCGGGATATCGAGCTTTTACGAGAGAAACTGCAGAAAGATGAACGCTATATAACCATAACTGACCTAGGTGCAGGTTCTCATATTAACAATAATAAGCAGAAGCAGGTAAAACAGCTCGCCAAAAACGCATTGAAGACGCCTAAATTAGCACAGCTAATATACAGACTAGTTAACGAGCATAAGCCTTCAAATATTATTGAACTAGGAACATGTTTGGGGTTGACTACTGCTTATATGGCGAAAGCCGGGGCGGGAGCAGACCTGATTAGTATAGAAGGTTGCCCGGAGACGGCCTCCATTGCAAAAGAGAATCTTGAAGCGTTGGGAGTGCAGAATGCAGAAGTGCGCACGGGTGATTTTGATAAGCGTTTTCCTGAATTACTAGGCGAAGTTGACAAGCTGGACTTTGTTTTCATTGATGGTAACCATAGAAAAGACGCGACGCTGAACTATTTTGAGTGGTGCCTTGCAAAAGTGCATGAAGGAAGCGTGCTGATCTTCGACGATATTTACTGGAGCAAGGGGATGGAGGAAGCCTGGAAAAAAATCAAGGCGCATCCTCAGGTTACTGTCAGCGTCGATCTTTTCTGGATTGGAATTATTTACTTCAAACAAGGTCAGGTGAAGGAGGATTTTAAGGTTAAGTTTTAGAAAATCAAGTTTTAGAAAGCCTCTGCGAGTGCAAGATAAAAGCCAGTCTGACGCGGTTCGCCCGGACGTTTTTCACCCACGGCATAGTCCATCCGCAAAGTCAGTCCGCGTCCAGGATCCGCGAAGTACCTGATTCCAGCTCCGTAATTGGGCTTTAGATCGGAAAAACGAAAATCATTATTTTTGAATACTGTACCGGTCCCGCCGAAAGCTGCGGCCGCGAACCTTTTTACCAGCCTGTATCTCAGTTCAGCATGAGCTGTCAGGAGATTTTGATCCCGGTATCTACCGGTATAATACCCCCTCATAATCTGATCATTTCCTAATTGTGGAAGCAGGTAGAACGGAAGGGTCTTACCGTATAGACCCTGGAAGGTAGATTGAAATCCGAGGACCATTTTTTCGTTCAGGCTCCTAAAGTTCCTGTAATCTGCCTTTATTAAGCTGCCTGTAAAGTTTTTGGATCCAAACAGGTTGGGCGCATACGAATAATTTATCCTCAAATAGTTCCCTTTGGTGGTGTAATTAACTGTATTGCGGGTATCCAAAATGATTGAAGTGCCGACGTAAATAACCTTTCCATGACTTCGTGAATCAAAGCCGCCCGTTTCGAAGATACCGCCCGATTGCTTGTCGCGATATTCGTAGTTTTCAAAGCCGGTATTGAAACCTGCGTATATCCCGCTGGTGATTTTTCTTTCAGCTTCTGCACTTACTACGATTAGGCGCTGTTCGATAGGATCCTTCTGCGACTGAAGGGTTCCATTGCCCACTCCGTAAAAGTCGAACGGGAATTTTTTATAGCGCAAGGTTCCGGCGAAATGATATTTGTTGCCTGAGGTCCAGACATCCGGTTTTAAAACGAAATTGCTTTGCTTTTTTGTTGTAAAGGTAATGATGCCGTTGATCGTTGAACTGCGGGTTGTTGTGTCCAGCTTATCCGTATAAAAAGATATGATGGAGAGAGCTCCGAATTCCAGTCCTGTTTCCTGAGAGTAGGCCGCAGCCGGCAATGCAATGACACTTGTTCTTCGGCTTGTATCACTATCGTTAGCAAGAATCTTTTTGATAAGCCGCATTTGAGCAGAACAAATTGAAATCTTCAACAATAAAAAACAAAATACAAATGCGGCGCTTTTCTTCATGTGCTGCGAATATAGTTTTCATAGGTTAAAAATGCTACTTTTGCATCTTTAAATAGAAAAAATGGAAAGAGGACCTATTTCAAAGTTTATTGAGAAAAATTATCTGCATTTTAATTCTGCAGCACTAGTAGATGCAGCCAAAGGATACGAAGACTATCTGGAAGAAGGAGGAAAAATGATGATCACCCTAGCCGGTGCGATGAGTACAGCAGAGCTAGGAATTTCTTTGGCTGAGATGATTCGTCAGGACAAAGTAGCTATTATCAGCTGTACAGGTGCTAACCTGGAGGAGGATATTATGAATCTGGTCGCTCATTCCCATTACAAAAGGGTGCCTAACTACCGTGATCTTAGTCCACAAGACGAGTGGGATCTCTTAGAGAATCATTACAACAGAGTAACCGATACATGTATTCCCGAAGAAGAGGCTTTCAGAAGGATTCAACAGCATATACATAAGATTTGGGCAGATGCAGAACAAGCAGGAGAACGTTACTTTCCGCATGAGTACATGTACAAGCTGTTGAACAGCGGTGTGCTGGAGCAGTACTACGAGATCGATCCAAAAAATTCATGGATGCTGGCTGCTGCTGAAAAGAACCTGCCTATCGTAGTACCCGGCTGGGAGGATTCTACTATGGGTAATATTTTTGCGTCATATGTCATTAAGCAGGAGTTAAAAGCCTCTACGATGAAAAGCGGGATTGAGTATATGGGTTATTTAGCGGATTGGTATATCAAAAACTCGGGCGGTAAAGGTGTTGGATTTTTCCAGATTGGCGGAGGCATCGCCGGAGACTTCCCGATTTGCGTTGTTCCTATGCTCTACCAAGATCTCGAAATGGAAAATATACCGTTCTGGGGGTATTTCTGTCAGATTTCGGACTCGACCACATCCTACGGATCTTATTCAGGAGCAGTGCCAAATGAAAAGATCACATGGGGCAAATTAGACATCAATACGCCGAAGTTTATTGTTGAGTCTGATGCTACAATAGTGGCTCCACTTATTTTCGCCTGGATACTGAAGCAATAGTTATGTTCTGACACGGGATCTACCTGCAGATTTTCGCTGCGAAAAGTTTCGTTAGAAATACTCTAAGACGCGTTTTATGCCGTTGTTTAGAACGAATATAAATTAATTTTCAAGGTCATAAAAGTGTCACAGATCATTTAATTAATTATACTTTTGTCATCCGAATTCGTGATTTGAAGCATGAATTTCAATTTTACATATAAATTAAAGCGTAAAATAGTAATATGAGAAGCATCTCATTGATTTTTAGAAGTGTTGTAAAACCATTCATTTTTATTTCTGCTCTAAGTTTAGGTGTTCAGGGATTTGCACAAGAAGTTCCAGCGTTGCAGGCTGAAGAATCTGCAACTGCGGATGCGGCTCCTGCTGAGGCTGCAGCGGCTCCATCAAAGGGCGATCCGAGTGCAGGTGCTGCGATCTTTAAACAAAAGTGTACTTCCTGTCACGCGATCGGCCGCGCTGTGGTTGGTCCTGCGTTGAAAGGGATGAGTGAGAGACATGATGAAGCATGGTTGATCAAATGGATCAGAAATTCTCAGGCTTTAGTGGCTTCGGGTGATCCAATGGCGGTAAAAGTATTCGAAGAATACAATAAAGTGGTGATGACACCATTTCCGGAATTGACAGACGACGATATTATCAATGTCATCGCGTATGTTCAAGCTGAAGGCGATAAGCCTGCGGCTCCGGCAGGAGGTGCAGCGACAGGAGCTGAAGGTGCTGCGGGCGGAGACTCTGGTGAGGTGAGCAATTTTATGCTGGGAGGATTAATTCTGGTTGTGTTAATCACTTTACTGGTTATCCTGGTTTTAAATCGCGTTATCAAAACTCTCGACAGAGTAATCCTACAGAAGAAGGGACTGGCTGTTGAAGAAGATGGGGTTGTTTCGGATAGAGAAACTGCTTACGAGAAGATCAGAAGATTGTCTAAAAATAAGAAGCTTGTGTTCTTTACAATTCTTCTTGTGATGATCTTATTGGGATCGTGGGGATGGAAAGCCATGTGGAATACAGGGGTGCATCAGGGATATCAGCCTGAGCAACCAATTAAGTACTCCCACCAATTGCATGCGGGTACGCTGAAGATTGATTGTCAGTATTGTCACACGGGCGCATATAAATCAAAAAATGCGACTATACCTTCCTTGAACGTGTGTATGAACTGTCATAATTATGTTCAGGCAACTGATAAATATAATGGCGAAATATCTCCTGAAATTATGAAGATATATAAGGCATTGGATTACAATCCTGATACCAAAGAATACGGTCCAAATCAGAAGCCTATTCAATGGGTGCGTATCCATAACCTTCCAGACTTTGCTTATTTCAATCACTCGCAGCACGTTTCTGTAGCAGGTATTGAGTGTCAGCAGTGTCACGGTCCAATCCAGACTATGGAGGAAGTTTATCAGTACTCACCTCTTACAATGAAGTGGTGTATTAACTGTCACCGTGAGCACGATGTCAACACTGAAGGTAATGGGTATTACGATAAGGTGGTAGAGGTTCATGACTTACTAAAACAAGGGAAGAAAGTTACTCCTGCAGTGTTGGGCGGTCTTGAGTGCGGTAAATGTCATTATTAATATAAAACTTACAGATACAGTTACATATAGCTTAAATGAAGAGCAATAAAAAATACTGGAAAGGTTTAGAAGAACTGAAGAGCTCTCCTGAATTTGTAGAGAAAAATAAAAATGAATTCGCTGAGCAGATTCCGTTGGAAGATGTTTTAAGTGAAGGAGGTTTGAACACGGTTGCGCCGAGACGTGATTTCTTAAAAGCGTTGGGATTTGGTTTAGGTGCTGTTTCTCTGGCTGCATGTCAGACAGCTCCTGTGCATAAGTCTATTCCTTATCTGGTTAAACCTGAAGACGTAACACCTGGTGTTGCAAATTATTATGTTTCCAGTTATAACGGTCAAAGTATTTTAGTGAAGACCAGAGAAGGTCGTCCGATTAAAATCGAGCCAAATGAGCGTAGCGTATTTGGTAATACCGGAACAGATGCGGCTACTCAGGCAGCGATTCTGGATCTATATGATGTTTCTAAGCTAAAAGGACCAAAACTTGACGGTGCAGAGGCGAGCTGGGATAAAGTCGATTCTTTCGTTAAAGGGGAATTAAATAAGCTTCAAGCCTCAGGTAAGAAGATCCGCATAGTATCTTCCAGCATTTCAAGCCCTTCGGCGAAAAGTGTTATTGCTGAATTTATTACACAATATCCGAATACGGTTCATGTACAGGTTGATGCCGTTTCTTATAGTGGAATTCTTCAGGCAAATGCAAACAGTTTTGGAAAGGCAGTAATCCCAAGTTACCGATTTGACAGGGCAGACGTTATAGTGAGTGTGTCAGCTGATTTCTTGGGTACATGGATCTCTGGTGAGGAGTTTACCAAACAATATGTTGGTAATCGTAATTCCGCCTCCCTCAAGAAAGGTAAGATGTCGAGACATATCCAGTTTGAGACTGGTATGAGTCTGACAGGTACAAATGCGGATTCCCGTATTCCGGTTAAGCCATCTGAAGAAGGACCTGCAATCATCGCGTTGTATAACGAAGTGACGGGTGGGCAACTTCCAGGTGCTCAGGCGTTGGCGTCAAATACATTTGCCAACACTGCCATTAAGCTTGCAGCGAAAGAATTACTGCAGGCTAGAGGTCGTGCGTTGGTTGTTTCAGGATCAAATGATGTTTCTATACAAACGGTTGTTAACGCCATCAACTCTGCACTGGGCAGCTACGGTACGACAATAGATCTGGATAACCAGATTAACAGCTACGCCGGTAATGACGTTGCGTTTTCTTCTTTCGTTAAGGAGATGAACAACGGCGAGGTTGGTGCGGTATTCTTTATGGGTAGCAATCCGGCATATGATTTTTCGGATCCTAAGCTTTTCGCTGATGCGCTTGCAAAAGTGCCTTTGCGCGTATCTTTCTCTGACAGAGAGGATGAAACAGCAAGTTTGTGTACTGTTCTAGCACCGACATCGTGCTTCCTGGAATCATGGGGTGACGAAAGTGCAGTAGAAGGCTACTATACAATCATTCAGCCAACTATCAACCCTGTTTTCAACACGAGACAAGCAGAGCAGAGCTTGCTAGCCTGGTCTGAAAACCCGCAAAAGAATTACTACCAGTATGTGAAGTCATATTGGGAGAAAAATATTCTGCCAACTGCGGGGAAATCCTGGAAAGATCTGTTGCAAACTGGTTTCGTTTATACGGGACAGAAACCTGCAGGCAGCTACTCTTTCGCAGGTGATCTGACGGGTGTTGCTCAAACTATCGTTTCACAAAGTAAATCTCTTGCTAAGGATATAGAAGTACACTTATACCAAAACGGTGCGATGAAGGATGGTCGTTATGCCAATAACGCGTTTCTTCAGGAGTTACCTGACGCTGTTTCGAAAGTAACCTGGGATAATTATGCAGCTGTTGCTCCAAAGTTTGCTGAAGAGCAAGGATGGAGTGAATTTGACCTGGTTGAGATTAAAGGCGAAAATGGTTATACCATTGTGTTGCCATTGCTTCTTCAGCCTGGACAAGCGCGAGGTACTATTTCCATCGCTGTTGGGTACGGTCGCACAAAGGCTGGACAAATTGGCAAAGTAGGAGAGAACGCATATCCTTTAGCTAGGGTGGCTAATGGTTCTGTACAGTTCCACACTACCGCTACTATCAGCAAGACTGGTGGAAAGTATGAGCTGGCTCAGACTCAAACCCATCACTCTTACGAAGGAAGAAATATCGTTCGTGAGACGACTTTTGCAGATTATAAAAAGGATCCTCATGCAGGAACGACGGCGCACGGCGCTGCGCACCACAACTATGATTTGTGGCCTGAGCACAAAAAGATTGGTCATAACTGGGTTATGGCGATTGATTTGAACGCTTGTACTGGTTGTGGTTCATGTATTGTTGCTTGTAATGTAGAAAATAATATTCCGGTGGTGGGTCGTGACGAGGTTAGAAACCGTCGTGACATGCATTGGATCAGAATTGACCGTTATTACAGCTTTAACGACGGTGGGAAATCGGTTACAAAGGAAGATGAGATAAGCGAGCTAGAGAATATGGATGATATATCCGTTGTTCACCAGCCGATGCTTTGTCAGCATTGTGATCATGCTCCATGCGAAACAGTATGCCCGGTTATTGCCACCATGCATTCATCTGACGGATTAAACCATATGGCTTACAACCGTTGCGTGGGTACTCGTTACTGTGCAAACAACTGTCCTTATAAAGTTCGTCGTTTCAACTGGTTTAACTACTGGAATGATTCACGTTTTGATAACTATCTGAACAATGAATTCACTCAACTTCTATTGAACCCTGACGTAACTACTCGTTCAAGGGGTGTTATGGAGAAATGTTCTATGTGTATTCAGCGCATTCAGGGCGGCAGATTAGCGGCTAAGTTAGAAAAGCGTGCTCTTGTGGATGGCGAAATACAGATGGCTTGTCAGCAAGCTTGTTCAGCAAACGCGATTATCTTCGGAGATATGAACGATCCTGAATCAGCAGTAAGTAAAGCTCTGCGTAATGAGCGTACATACTATGTGCTGGAGGAGATCAATACTATGCCAGGTATAGGCTACCAGACAAAGGTTAGAAACATAGTAGAAGCGTAATTGATTTCAGAATAGAATTTTAAAAAGATTATGTCAGCACATAACGAATCAATATTAAGAGAACCATTAATCACCGGAAAGAATATAACCTATTCTAAGATTACTGAGGATGTTCTGGTTCCTGTTGAGAACAAGCCCAATAAGGCATGGTGGATCGGCTTTGGTATTGCCGTAGCTTTAGCACTTACCTGGGTTGTAACCATAAGTTATACTTTCTGGGTTGGATTAGGTACCTGGGGACTGAATAAGACTGTTGGATGGGCGTGGGATATCACCGGCTTCGTTTGGTGGGTAGGTATCGGTCACGCGGGAACACTTATTTCCGCGGTACTCCTTCTCTTCCGACAGAACTGGAGAAACTCCATTAACCGGTCTGCAGAAGCTATGACCATTTTTGCGGTTATTTGTGCCGCCACTTATATTATCGCCCACATGGGTAGGCCGTGGTTAGCTTACTGGGTGTTTCCATTGCCGAATCAGTTCGGGTCACTATGGGTTAACTTTAACTCGCCGCTGATCTGGGACGTATTCGCGATTTCTACGTATTTTTCTGTGTCCCTGGTTTTCTGGTACACTGGTTTGCTTCCTGATATTGCGACTATCCGTGACAGAGCTACCGGTTTTAGACGCAGAATCTATTCCATCCTTTCTTTTGGATGGGCGGGATCGGTAAAGAACTGGCAGCGTTTTGAGTCAGTATCGCTAATCCTGGCGGGTATTTCTACTCCACTTGTATTGTCGGTACACACTATCGTATCTTTTGACTTTGCGACTTCACTGGAGCCGGGATGGCACACTACTATTTTCCCGCCATACTTCGTTGCCGGAGCAATTTTCTCGGGTTTTGCGATGGTGCAAACGCTGTTGCTGATTGCCCGCAAGGTGATGAAATGGGAAAACTACATTACCATGTTTCATATTGAATCGATGAACGTTATTATTATCGTTACTGGTTCGATTGTGGGTGTAGCTTATCTGACTGAGTTATTCATTGCCTGGTATTCAGGAGTGGAGTACGAACAATATGCATTTTTGAATCGTATCAGTGGTCCATACTGGTGGGCTTACTGGTGTATGATGACTTGTAACGTTATTTCTCCTCAGCTTTTCTGGTTCAAGAAAATCCGTACCAGTATCTGGGCATCATGGGTTCTTTCCATTGTTGTGAACATCGGTATGTGGTTTGAACGCTTCGTTATCATCGTTACTTCTCTTCACCGCGATTATCTTCCATCCAGCTGGGCTATGTTCTACCCGACAACGATCGACATCTTGTTATTCGTAGGATCTATCGGTGTGTTCTTTACTCTGTTTCTTCTGTTCCTTCGTGTGCTTCCTGGAATTGCAATGGCAGAGGTGAAACTCATTCTGAAGAGCTCAAGCGATCAGGTGAAGCAAAAGCTGATCAGAGATGGCAAGGTTGAAAAGTCTCATGGTGAGTACTACCAGGAGTCTTTGGAAAAATATGATAGTGTTTCAAAAAGTGATTACGCTAAAAGCTAGACAATGAGCAACGTAAAATATATATTAGGTCATTTCGAAGATCCTGATGAGATGATGCACGGGATCGACAAACTACAGGAGAATAATATCGGAATTTATGATGTGTATACTCCGATGCCGATTCACGGGATAGAAGATAAGTTAGGCTATAAGCGTTCCAGGCTTCCGATTGCTGCATTTTGCTTTGGAATCACCGGTACAGTTCTAGGTTTTTCAATGATATATTATATGTTGGTTTACGACTGGCCTATGAATATCGGAGGAAAGCCGGCATTTGCCATGCCAGACTTTATTCCTATCATGTTTGAGCTTACGATTTTATTTGCTGCATATGGCATGATGTTTACCTTCTTTTACGCAAATCACTTCTTCCCAGGCCGTGCGCCCCGGGTGATGGACTTGCGGGCTACGGATGATCGCTTTGTCATTGCTATTGATGCAAAGACCAACCCGTATCCGGATAAAATTGAAAACTTGTTAAAAGATGCAGGCGCTGTTGAAGTTATGCACAACGAAAGGAAGTATGTTAGTTATGAATAAGCTCAGGATATTTAGCGCTGCATTGATAGCCGTGGCAGGATCGGCTGTGGTGTCTTCATGTGGTGGTGATAAGCAGAATCCGGGACTCGAATTCGCCCGTAATATGTACGATCCGATTGCATATAATCCGGATCAGCCTAATAAGAATTTTCCAAACGGTCAGACAGCACAGTTGCCGCCATCAGGCACTACGCCGGTCGGTTATGATAAGGTTGATGAGTATCCGAATACAAATGAGGGATATCTGGCTGCCAGTAACAATCTTATTAACCCGCTGACAAGAAATAAGCAAAACTTGACTGAGGGTAAGAATTTATATCTTCATATGTGTTCTCAGTGCCACGGTCCTCAAGGAAATGGCGACGGAACGATTGTTGCGTTGGAGAAGTTTCCTCCTCCACCGTCTTACTCGAAAGGTAATTCTTCCAGGGGCGGTGCTATGAAAGACTTAACTGACGGAAAGATTTTTCACACGATCACATACGGTTTAAACCTTATGGGACCTCACCGTGCACAGCTTAATCCTACCGAGAGGTGGAAAATTGTTATGTACGTAAAAGAATTGCAAAAACTTCAATAAGTTAATGTTTTAAGCGAAATGGGAACTCACAATCATCACACACATAATTTTACACAGCAATACGAATTCTCGGGTAAAGCAAAAACCTGGAGTTTGGTTGCGATTCTGATAGGCGTTGTAGCATTGGCATATGGCTTTTTGCTAGATCCTTCCGAGCATCATACCGAGCGTACATTTGCCAATCTCCTTTTAATGGGATATTACTTTACATGTGTATGTGCAGCAGGGGCGTTCTTCGTCGCATTGCAGCTAGTTACACAGTCGGGCTGGTCAGCGGGTTTAATCCGCATACCTCAGGCTTTTGCAAACGTTCTGCCTGTGGCGTCAATTATATTGATCATCATCTGTGCAGCAGGATTATTCTCTCACAATCTGTATCATCATTGGCATCATGAAGGTATTGCCGAAGTGGGGCATGCAAACTACGATCCGATCATTGCTAAGAAGGCAGTATATCTCAATGCCCCCTTCTTTTTAATCCGACTTGTTATTTTTCTGGCTATTTATTCTGCTTTTGCTGTAATGCTTACTAAGTATTCCAATAATGAAGATACCGTCGGCGGTCTTGGGAATTATAAAAAAAGCTTTAAAACGTCAGCTATATTTCTGGTGATTTTTGGCTTCACAACGCCTATATGGTCTTTTGATACGATTATGTCATTAGAGGCTCACTGGTTTTCCACCATGTTTGGTTGGTATAACTTTGCGGCCATGTGGGTCAGCGGCCTGTGCGCAATCACCATCACTATTATCCTGATGAAAAAGGGCGGTTATCTGAGCTGGGTGAATCATAATCACTTGCACGATTTGGGTAAGTTTATTTTTGCTTTCTCTATTTTCTGGACGTACGTATGGTTTGCACAATTCTTATTGATATGGTATGCTAACATGCCCGAAGAAACCGTTTACTTCTTTAAGAGGTGGGAGCCCGAGTATAAGCCATGGTTTTGGTTAAATATTGTAATCAACTTCCTTGCTCCTGTGTTGATTTTAATGACTCGCGATTCAAAGAGACGTACGAACACGCTACTAGTTGTATGTATTGTCTTACTTTGCGGACATTGGTTGGATTATTATTTGATGATAATGCCTGGAACGGTTGAAAGCCACAGGGACTTCGGAATTACTGAAATTGGAACAGCGATCGGTTTCGCGGGCTTATTCAGCTTTTTAATGCTGTCTCAGCTAGCTAAGAAACCGTTGGTTGCAAAAAATCATCCATTCCTTGAAGAGAGTTTACATCATTCTATATAAGTAGACAAGAACAAGGATTCACATTAGAATTGTATAAGAAATGCGTTTTAATAAATTATTTAAGATCAGAAACTTAATTGCTGTACTTGCCATTGGCTTTATGGCTGCTGGTGCTTCGGTTTCCGCACAGGATTCTACCGCTGCTGCGAGCGCAACGGAAACGTCGGCAGCATCTCCGGTAACGGCACCGGTAACAGATGCAGCCGATATGGATGCATTTGCTAGTGAGCTAGTGAAAGTGAGTGAGTCGGCTACGTCTGATGACGCTAGTACTTTGGCTGCTGCTGACGAGGTAGTTGATAACAGTACGCTGTATAAAACAGCTGCGTATTATACAATCCTATTTTTACTGGTATGCATTTTCCTCGCTATTATCGGAAAGATTTTACGAGTTTATGAGCTGACACGGGAAATTCAGGGAAAAGAAGGCGCTCTTAACTGGAACACTATCCAGGGAGGTATCTTCATAGCATTTCTGGTTTTAGGGTTGTACGGAACGTATTGGACGTATGATGTATGGGGCTATGTTGTAACTGGCGAATCAGCATCAGTTCATGGAGACAGAATTGATAGTATGATGCTTACTACCGTAGCGATCACGACACTGGTGTTTGTTATTACACAAATTCTGTTATTCTGGTTCATTTTCAAATATCGCGGAAGCACGGTCAGAAAAGCATACTATTATCCACACAACAATGCCATCGAACGCCTTTGGACTATCGTTCCGGCGTTTGTACTTACGATTCTTGTTGTGTTCGGATTTTTCACCTGGAGAAGTATCACTAATCCACCGGAGGCCGATCAGAAGGCTGCATTATCCGTCGAAGTAACTGGAGAACAGTTTAAATGGAATGTTCGTTATGCTGGAGCCGATAATGAGCTGGGTGTTCGTAATTACAAGTTAACCACTCCGACCAACACACTGGGTATTGACTATGCCGATAAGAAGAGTTGGGATGATCGTTTAGGTCCTGAGATTGTATTGCCAGTCAATAAGCCTGTGCGTGTCACTATAAACTCCAAAGACGTTCTTCATAGCTTTTACATGCCTGAGTTCAGGGTTCAAATGAATGCTGTTCCCGGGATGCCCACCTACTTCCAGTTCACTCCAAAGTTGACTACTGAAGAAATGCGTGAGAAGAAAGGTAACCCGGCATTCGATTACGTTTTATTGTGCGCTAAGATCTGTGGATCCGGACACTATAACATGCAGTATAAGGTTAAGGTTGTTAGCGAGCAAGAATATAATGAGTGGATTACCAAGCAGCCTCTTTTCTTCAACGATGATGTGAAGAAAGAAATGCAACAAAAAGTAGCATCTTCGGTAAAAGAGGTTGCGGTAGATAACAAATTAGCATTAAATAATTAGTAAATCAGATAGATCGATAATATGTCAAGCACAGCGATTAATCATACATTAGAACATTCAGGGCATTCACATGATGACCATGGTCACCATGAGCAATCTTTCCTGACTAAGTATGTTTTCAGCCAGGATCATAAGATGATCGCAAAACAGTTCCTTATTACGGGTATCATTATGGCCGTTATAGGAATGCTTCTTTCTATTCTGTTCCGTATTCAGCTAGGCTGGCCGGATCAGAGTTTTCCATTAATGGAAACGTTCCTGGGGAAATGGGCAGAAGGAGGAAGGATTAAACCCGACTTTTACCTTTCACTTGTCACGATTCACGGTACCATCATGGTATTTTTTGTATTGACTGCAGGATTAAGTGGAACATTTAGTAACCTGCTGATCCCTCTTCAAATTGGGGCGAGAGATATGGCATCACCAATAGCGAATATGATTTCCTTTTGGTTCTTCTTTATTGCTTGCGTTATTATGATGGCGTCATTCTTTGTCGAGAGCGGACCTGCCAGTGCGGGCTGGACTATATATCCTCCTTTATCGGCATTACCGACAGCGATTTCAGGTTCCGGAACGGGGATGACCTTGTGGTTGATCAGTATGGTGTTTTTCATTGCTTCGTCCTTGATTGGTGCACTTAACTATATCACTACGATTTTAAATATGCGTACCAAAGGTATGGATCTGTGGAAGATGCCTCTTACAATCTGGGCGTTATTTCTGACAGCGGTTCTGGGAACTTTATCATTCCCCGTGCTTGTTGCAGGCGTTGTGTTATTGATATTTGACCGTAGCGTCGGTACTAGCTTTTATCTTTCTGATCTTGTTGTTCAGGGGCAGGTTTTGCCTCAGCAAGGTGGTAGTCCGATCTTGTTCCAGCATTTATTCTGGTTCCTTGGACACCCAGAGGTTTATATTGTTATTATGCCTGCGCTGGGGATCACATCTGAGGTAATCGCGACGAACGCACGTAAACCTATCTTTGGTTACCACGCCATGGTTTACTCGTTGATTGGTATCACTGTATTGTCTTTCATCGTTTGGGGACACCATATGTTTGTGACTGGTATGAGTCCCTTTTTAGGGGGGGTATTTATGATCACCACATTGATCATTGCGGTTCCATCAGCGGTAAAAACATTTAATTACCTCGCGACTTTGTGGAGGGGGAATATTCGTTTCACACCGGCTATGCTATTTGCCATTGGTTTGGTGTCCTTTTTCATCTCTGGTGGTCTTACAGGTATCTTCCTTGGAAATGCAGCTTTAGATATCAACTTGCACGATACATATTTTGTTGTTGCTCACTTCCACCTTGTAATGGGGTCTGCAGCGATCTGCGGTATGCTTTGTGGCGTTTATCATTGGTATCCGAAGATGTTTGGACGTATGATGGATGACAAATTGGGATATTTGCACTTTTGGTTCACGTTTATAGGAGCTTATCTTGTGTTTTTCCCCATGCACTTTATGGGTCTTGACGGAGTTCCAAGAAGGTACTATGCGTTTACAGAGTTCGAATTCATGAAAGAATGGTTAACTGTCAATACTTTTGTGTCGTGGGCCGCTATTATTGCCGCTCTTGGTCAAGTCGCCTTCTTATGGAATTTCTTTTATTCTATCTGGTATGGAAAGAAGGCTACTCAAAATCCATGGCAGTCCAACACGCTTGAGTGGACAACTCCGGTAGAACATTTACATGGCAACTGGCCAGGTGAAATTCCTACTGTTTACCGTTGGCCATACGATTATAGTAAACCTGGGCATGATGAAGACTTTATTCTTCAGACTGTGCCATTCTCTGAAACAATGAGCTCAAATTTCCCTCATGACTTCGAAGGAAATCCAGAGGCTGAACGTATTCAGCTGGAGTGGCAGAAAAATCAGGAAGCAGAACGACTAGCTGCTAATAAAGCTTAGTCATCTCAATAGAAAGAGGGGGTATCTGCACTAAGTATTACTTACAGATACCCCTTTTCATATTGATTCATCATCAGGGTGTGAGCCCTGATCTTTTGGAATATTTGAGTGAGTGAGGAATCTTTTATATCAGACTTTAAAAAGTTAATCAAGCTCAGGCTTACCCTTCTTGTTGTTTTCTCTGCATCTGTGTCTTTTTTGATAGGCAGCAAAGAGCAAGAATCAATTAATTGGATAAACTGGGCGATTTTAACATTAGGTGGATTTTTGGTTGCGGGTGCAGCAAACGGTTTCAACGAGATTATCGAAAAGGACTTGGACAAGCTGATGTTGCGGACGAGCGACAGGCCAATCCCTTCCGGAAGGATGACAACCGGACAGGCTTTGGTACTCAGTTTGTTTATGGCAATCGCGGGGACACTAATTCTTCTTCGATTGAACATGATTACCGGAGTGCTTTCTGTTTTTTCGATTTTTTTATACGCCATGGTATATACACCATCGAAAAGAAAATCACCGATTGCTGTCTTCATTGGGGCGTTTCCCGGTGCACTACCTCCGCTGATCGGTTATTTCGCCGCTTTTGACAAGCCTGCAATATCATGGATTCCTATTATATTATTTCTAGTTCAGTTTGTGTGGCAGTTCCCCCATTTTTGGTCCATTGCCTGGGTGTTGGATGATGATTATAAGAAGGCAGGTTTTAGACTGTTACCAACAAAGAAGCGTGACAGGGTAAGTGCCGGGTTTATCGTAGTGTCAGCGCTCGTGTTAATTCCGGTAAGTCTTATACCAACATTTATGGGCTTTGGCGGTTATGTTATTGGAGCGGTTTCATTACTTGCAGGGCTATATTTTTTATATTTAAGTATTCAGTTGTTCAAGACTTTAGATATCGCGATGGCCAGGAAGGTAATGTTCTGTTCTTTCTTTTATCTACCCTTGGTACAGTTGATCATGTTGTTTGACTTTATTGCATAATATGTTATATATGGCACAGGTCCCCTTAAGACAGGACACAGAAAATTATAAGCCTAAGAAATTTCTTATGTGGCTTTTTATTATCACATCCTGTATGTTATTTGCTGCGCTCACAAGTGCATATATCGTGTATACAGGAGGAGATCCATCCAGGGGCATCAAGGTAAAGCTCCCTGTAGAATTTATATACAGTACGGTTCTGATCGTAATAAGCAGTGTTACTATGCATTTGGCCTTTAAAGCGGCGCAGCGCATGGACGGTTCAAAGCAACGGATATTTTTGGGTGTTACTGCCGCTCTGGGCTTTGCATTCTTTTACTCTCAATATAGTGCGTGGAACGCATTGTTTGAAGCAGGTGCTCCGTTCGTCAATTCTAACGCGTCTGAATCCTTTATTTACGTATTTTCGGCCTTTCATGTGATCCACATACTTGCCGGAATATGTATGATAGTTTATACTATGATCAGACAAGGTGGAAAGATTACGCAGGCCAGAAATATGTTCCATATGGAAGTTACATCCCTGTTCTGGCATTTTCTGGATATCCTATGGATTTATTTATATGTTTTCTTACTTTTGAATCAATAAGCTAAAAATGAGTACTACTGTTTCACAATTAGACAAAATTA
Source organism: Arcticibacter sp. (assembly GCF_045629565.1). Classification (GTDB taxonomy): domain Bacteria; phylum Bacteroidota; class Bacteroidia; order Sphingobacteriales; family Sphingobacteriaceae; genus Arcticibacter. The sequence continues at coordinate 24,445 of NZ_JAZQRL010000068.1, read as the reverse complement.
AAACCGGTCCATGGAGCGGAGGAAGATCCCCTTTCGAGGCGGAGTACGGGAAAATAATGATGTGGTTTTTCCTTCTTTCAGATGCGTTTACATTTTCGGCCTTACTCATCTATTACGGGGCTCAGCGGTTTACTCAACTTACCTGGCCTGATCCGGATATTGTTTTTCAATCAATTCCCGGGTTTGCAGATCACGGTTATCCTCTGGTCTTTGTAGGTATAATGACGTTTATTCTGATTGTAAGTTCTGTCACTATGGTCCTTGCTGTTGAAGCGGGTCACCGCGGATCAAAGAAGGAAGTTGTAACGTGGATGATCTGGACCATCATTGGAGGTGCTACTTTCCTTGGCTGTCAAGCTCTTGAATGGACTCACCTTTTTCACGAAGGCTATGGCTGGGGACACATCCCCGATTCGTATACCGGTAAAGACACAGTAGGTGCTTTGCAGTTTTCAAATCTGTTCTTCACGATCACTGGGTTTCATGGATTCCACGTATTTAGCGGGGTTATGTTGAATGTTATCATACTCTTCATGACCATGGCAAATGTTTTCGAGAAAAGGGGTACATATATCATGGTGGAGAAAGTCGGACTGTACTGGCACTTTGTTGATCTGGTTTGGGTTTTCGTATTTACATTCTTCTACCTGGTTTAAATTATAAAAGTATAAAAATGGCAACTGAACATACACAAGAACACGGGCATGCTGATCACGCAGGCATGACGAAGAAGAAAATTTGGCAGGTGTTTTTCTATTTGCTTGGAATCACAGCTTTAGAATTTTTTATCGCATTAGTGCTCATGCCTATGGGCATGAATCATGGCCTTGGCAACTTTATATATATCGTCCTGACGTTACTTAAGGCCTACTATATCATAGCATATTTTATGCACCTTAAGTTTGAAAAGATGGCGTTTGTTACATCACTTACTGTAGGGTTTATCTTTATCGTGTACTTTATCGTATTACTTCTTACAGAAGGTTCTTATTTACACGTTCATATGAACTAATGGGGAACACATCTTCGTTGAAAAAAATAATAATCCTGGTCATCATTTTAATGGTACCAGGATTTTTGTATTATTTGCTTCAGGATAAGGGCAAGAACCGCTATAGACCTCTAAGTATTTATGGACCAAAGGAACTTAGTGGTACCTTTCATACTAAGCGTGGAAAGCAGATTCCTGATACTCTTTATCATCAGATACGGGATTTTAAGCTTATTGATCAGACAGGTCAGGATTTCGTATTTCCGTTGGACAGTAATAAAATCGTTGTCTTTAATTTCTTTTTCACCCGATGCCCTAATTCTTGTTCTGAGATGAATGCCAGAGTGCAGTTTCTTGCAGAGGAATACGCAGGGAACAGGATGATTAAGTTTGCCTCGATATCTGTGGATCCAGAGTATGATAGCGTAAAAGTTTTACAAACTTATGCGTCCCAGTTCAATGCGGTTCCCGGGAAGTGGTTCTTCCTTACAGGCGATAAAAATCTGATACATGACATCGCCAGAGAAGACTTCCTTCTCGATGCCTACTCATCTAAGCCAATGCCAGAGGGAATTGTCCACAGTCCACTCCTCGTCTTGGTTGATCCTCAAAAGCGGATCAGAGGCTTCTATGATTCTGGAAATAAAGACCAGATGAATAAGCTGAACGATGAAATAAAGGTGCTTATTGCAGAAGAGCTTCGCATGGTTACCGATCGTTAATAACATACATAATGAATGATAAATTTGCTTTCCGCTTAATCACCGTTGTTTCCATTGTTGTCTTCCTGGTAGTTTGTGTATTGCAGGCTAAAGTCTTTACACTCTTTTCAGACGGTACCGTTATTCCGTCCTGGGTGTTTTTTCTCCCCAGACTTAACGCTATCATCAATGGTACCTGCACAGTCCTTCTAATTATATCATTCTACCAGATTAAAAAAGGAAATGTTAAAGCACATAAAAGCTTGAATATAACGGCTTTCGTTCTGTCTTCCCTTTTTCTCGTGAGTTATATCATCTTCCATGCTACAGGTATACAGACATCTTATGGAGGGCAGGGGACAATCAGGTACATCTACTATTTCATACTAATTACTCATATTATACTTGCAGCCGTAGTTTTACCGTTAGTATTGTTTAGCTTTTACAGCGGCCTGAGTATGAAGATAGCACGACATCGCAGATTAGTAAGATGGAGCTACCCAATATGGCTTTATGTGACGATAACGGGGGTGGTTGTTTATATTATGATTTCCCCTTATTATACTTTTAATTAATAAAAGATGAGGTTTCTTAAGTATTTTTCCCTTATGCTTTCCGTGGTCGCACTATTGCTTTTGAGTGATGCTGCGTTCTCTCAATGTTCAATGTGTTCTGCGACTGCTGAGAATTCTGTCGCCAATGGGAACACAGAAGGAGATGGTTTGAATGATGGTATACTTTACCTTCTCGCTGCGCCCTATTTGGCGGTTGCAGGCATCGGCTATCTTTGGTATAAGAATTATCGAAAGAAAGCGGACAATCGGGATCTTGAGAGTGAAGCAGTAAACCACTAAGATGTGTTTTCCTAGTCCACAATGAAAATTGAACAGTCTACATTTGCGTTTCTTAATTCCCTATCAGAGAACAACAACCGTGAATGGTTTCAGCAGCACAAGGACGATTATGAAGCCGCACGGGAAAACGTACTTGCGTTTACACAAGAGCTTATAAAAGGAATCGGATCATTCGATCCTACTATACCCTCAGCCTTAGATGCAAAAGCGTGTGTTATGCGGATTTATAGAGACGTCAGATTCAGCCTCAATAAACTACCATACAAAACCAACTTTGGAATAGGGATTTCTGCAGCAGGTAAAAACTTCCCGGGTCCAGGTTATTATATTCATATAGAGCCGAATGTTTCATTTGTTGGCGGTGGTACCTGGCATCCTGCAGCGGATGAACTCAGAAACATCCGTCAGGAGATCGATTATAACTTCTCCCAGTGGTTGTCTATCCTTGAAAACAAAGATTTTAAAACTGAGTTTGGTGGTTTAGATACCGAAGATAGGCTCAAAACGTCTCCCAAAGGCTATTCTTCAGATCATCCCGGTATAGAATACTTAAAACTTAAAAGCTTCGTGGTAAGTAAGCAACTCAGTAACAAACAGCTGAGCTCTGAAGCATCGATAGCTTCACTTACGGAAACCGCTAGAACTTTGTATCCATTTATGGACTTTTTGCGGAGTGCTCATTCTTAACATTTCATTATGAACAAATTTCTTTATTTTTCGCTATTACTACTCTTTCTTAGCTCTTGTATGGTTTTATCTCCAAAGAAATACAAGGCGTTGGTCGCTGAAAGAGACTCACTGGCTACTACATTAAACGGCGCTCAGGTCAGGATTGAGAATCTTGACGATGAAGTTTCGAAACTGAACCGGGAGATTTCAAATCTTCGTAGCCAAATCAGTGATCTTACATCGAAGATTGGAGGATTAAATGAGAACAACGCAAGTCTTAGGGCGTCCTCCAGTAAACTGTCAGATGATTTAAAAAAACGTGAGGCACGTTTACAGGAAGTAGAGTCTATTCTTCGTAAGCGGGATGAGGCAACTAACGCACTTAAGGACAAACTGCAAAAAGCTCTCCTGGGATTTCAGCAAAGCGGGCTATCTGTGGAGATCCGGAATGGAAAAGTGTATGTATCTCTCACCGACAAGCTTCTTTTCAACTCCGGAAGCATTGTTATCGACGAAAAAGGAAAGCAAGCTTTGGCTGGATTAGCAACGGTGTTAAAGACGCAGCCAGAAATCAATATATCAGTAGAGGGTCATACAGACAACCAACGGGTATATAACCTTGGACAAATAAAAGATAATTGGGATTTAAGTGTATTAAGGGCAACCTCTGTGGTTCGTTTCCTCACCGAAGTGCAGGGAATAGAAAATACCCGTATTACAGCTACCGGAAAAGGACAATACCAGCCGATCGAAGATCTGAACACAACAGAAGCGCGCAGTAAAAATCGCCGTATCGAAATTGTTCTATCGCCGAAGCTTGATGAATTATACGAGCTTATAAAGTAGATGAATAAAAAAGCCGCTACAGCGGCTTTTTTATTCAATTGATAACCTTTTGCTATTATATCGTGTTTTCTAGTAATACGATATAATGAAACTAGCACTTATATACATGTCGAGACACGGCAGCACCGAGAAGCTTGCCCGGCAATTAGCAACATCTTTTGACGGTGATGTTGGTGTCTTCAACCTGGCAGAGGACACTCATCCCGATATCAAAGACTTTGACGGCGTCATCATAGGAGGTTCCATTCATTACGGTAGCATCCAGAAAGAAATTCAGTTATTCTGCAAAAGGAATCTGTCTGAGCTGCTTAAGAAGAGATTAGGGCTATTTGTTTGTTGCCTGCTTAGCACAAGGGATTCTGACCAGTTTGAACGTTCTTATCCATTAATTTTAAGAGCTCACTGCAGCGCAGCAGCAATAAAGGAGATCTGATTTATAGTAAGCTAAATGCCTTCGAAAGAATAATCTTCAATCCCGAGAAAGATGAACGCGATGTAGTTTCCATCAATGAGATCTCACTCAAGACCTTCGTGGAAGCCTTTACAACGGAGGGCCGAAACACCGTCACTCCATGTATTCCATTAAAGAACTGAAGGATACACATTGATTACCGAATTTTTGGGCATGTAATTCCATTATCGCTGGTGCATGATCAGAAGCGAATGTCTCATATTTAACTGCATTCTCAGCCACAAACTGAAGGCAGTAAGTTACTCCTTCGTTAGGAGAATTAAGAACCTTCAACAGGCGGTGGGAAATAAATAAATTCGTTTCAGATATTTTCGGAATAAATGCAGTCTTTACCCAGCTCTGCCACTCCGCATTTATCGTCTCGTCTACTATGATCGTCAAGTTATATAAAACCATTCCGCGAAGTTACATCCAAGTAGCGAGCTATCCAAGCGAGTCTCCCCGTAACTTCCGAAATCGTATTCTCGCCTCAGATATATACAGGCTTCCCGGATAGTTTTTGATGATTTTTTCATAACAATCTCTGGCTTGGGAAGGTTTTTTGAGTTTCTCATAAGTATCCCCCAACAAAAATAACGCATCGTCTGCCCATATGCCAGGGGTGTTGCTCTCAACGATTTGCTCCAAGACCTCCGATGCCCTCGGATAAGCAGCCATGCCGAGATGTATCCTGGCGCGCAGCATGAGCATGTCATCGGCTAAAGATCCGGCTATGCCCGCAGACTCAACGCTATCAAGAATTGCAAACGCTCTTTCATAACGTTTGGAAAATAACATCATATCCGCTCTGGCATATGCCCGGAGTGAGAGCGTATCCGGTTTGTTTTGCGTATGACCCGAGATTAAAAGGCTCAAGTTAAGTGCGTCATTCGCCAACATCTGGTCAGTTGCGGCTTTAAGGTCACTTAATTGTGCCTGTGCCCAGACGAAGTCACCTCTGAAATAAGAAAGTCTTGCATTCCGAAATCGTGCTTCTTGTTTGACCGCAACCTGTTCCGCATCCCTTTCTACCTGCGAATAAATAAGCGTAGCCTCCCAGACATCGTCAATCAGAATAGAAACGTCCGCCAGCTCGAGCTTTATATTGTTTTTCATCTCCGGACCAATGCCCGGTAAGGTGAGGGCTTCCTGGAGCAATTCAGCGGCCTCCGCATGACGTCCCAGATCGTAAGCATGGAAGGCAGCAAGCTTACTTAGCAAAAACGCCTTAATTCCGACGTCATGAGTGGTATTCAGAAACGCTCGATACTCCTGCGTCAGCTTGTCGATATCCGCAACATCTGATTTATCAAGGCTTAATATTTCGGTTTTGCAATACAAGATGTGAGCTTTGGCAGCTATATACAGGGGATCAGAGGTTCCCTTTGTCGCAATATATTCAAAAGCAGGAAGCGCCTCTTTCAATGCCTGTTTCTCCAGTATGGCAGCTCCTGTACTAAAAATAAGATCAGTTCCGGAGCCCGTCTTCTTATCCAGGTTAATCAGTAAGTTCAGTGCTTCAACATATTTTTCCTGCTGCAAGTAGGCCCATGACAGCAGCTTCGTCAGCTCAGGTTGTGGAGCGCGCTTCTTAATGCCTTTTTGCAGCGCCTCCTCAAGCAATGCGTAGTGCTCATCTGATTCGAACAACGTAGCAAAGCTGTTCTTCGCCTGGTGCAGTATCGTCTCATCCGGATTGAAAGAAAGAACATGGATGTACTCTGAGATCAACATCCTCCTATCTTTTTTATAGCGGTACAGCGCTAAAAGATCAAAAGCGAAGGCCTGTTCATTGCCTAATAGCTTGCGGCCATGCGTAAAGGTCGTCACCGCGTAATCATAAGCGTTTGCCCTGTAGAAGGCCGCAGCAAGCTCCCGTATTCTAAATTCATCTGCAGGCAGCTTGCGAAACAACGATTTATAGAGCGAATCTGTTTTTTCCATAAAACCCTCCTGCTGATATATCCTTCCCAGATCAACAGGATAAACAGGGGATGTTGGGTCGCCTGCCATCAGTTCAGCAGTCAGTTCTTTCGCCTCGGCGAATCTTTTTGTCTGCAGCAGAAGAGATATATACTGGTCATAGTACTCAGGATTCGCTCCCTCGTTGTAAAGCTTTTGATATAGTTCAAGTGCTTTATCGAAGTCGCCACCTGCAGAGTAGTCCCTTGCCCTCCGTTCATCCGCTTCTTGCTGAGAAAGGGCAGATAAGCTCAAAATAAGCATCGTAAGGCATAAGCATAATCTTCTCATCCGTTTATATCACTCCTTTTAGCTAAGATAAAGCTATTAAAAACGATGTTTATCCTTTTCCTGCTGAATTTTCAACGCCAGCTGTATTCTATTTGTTACCAAATTGGGTCTTTTAAAGTCATAATTTAGTACTGAAAACCGATATTCAGGATGTAATAATTGATATGCGAATAAAATTTAAGATAGTTTATGGATTAGTGTGGTTGGTTCTATTTGCATCATGTGCCCAAAAAGAACGGGCAGACAGGATTCCCCTGGAGAATTTCTTCAAGAACCCTAAAAAAACTGCCTTCCAGCTTTCTCCCGACGGAAGGTACGTTTCCTTTCTGCAGCCTTATAAAAATCACATGAACGTCTATGTGCAACATGTAGAGGGAGGCAAAGTAACACGTATCAGTTCAGAAACAAGTTATAATATATCCTATCATTGCTGGGGAAACAACGACGAAATTGTATATATGAAGAACGACCCTGAGAAGGGCCCATTCCTGTATGTCGTCAACAAAGAAGGAGGGAACTTCCGACAAGTCCTTTCCGAAGGTCAGCTCCGCTTGAAATTTATTAATCCATCCCGGATCGTAAACAATCAGATACTCCTGGCTTTGAATAAAAGAGATTCGACCTTTTTCGATGCTTACAAGCTGGACATAGCGTCGGGTACCCTGAAACTTGCGGAGAAGAACCCCGGAAATATCAGTCAGTGGATTGCTGATGAGGATGGGAAGTTAAAGCTTGCGATTGCCAGCGACGGCGATACCGAAACACTCTTATACCGAGAAAGCGAATCTTTGGCCTTTAAGCCCGTCGTTACCTACAGTTTTAAGTCTAAGATCGCGCCTGTAGGATTTTCTAATCGTAGAGATCATACCATTTATGCCCTGTCGAACTATAAAAGAGACAAGATGGCACTTGTCGAAATAGACTGCATTTCAGGAAAAGAGAAGCAGGTAATATTCACGCACGATTCAGTAGACGTCTCAGAGGCCGGATATTCTCCACTAAGTCACCAGCTCCTGTTTGCGGGATACGAAACTTCACGCAAGGAAAAGTTCTTTCTGAACGACTCCACGCGCAGGGTGTTCGAACATTTAGAAAGGCTTCTTCCTCAGACACAAATACAGATCACGAGTACTGATCTTGCAGAACGGAAATGCATTGTCAAGACCTTTACAGACGTTTCTTCCGGCACCTATTACCTTTACGATCTGCATGCAAAAAAGCTAACAGAACTAAGCAAGGTCAACCCTTCGCTGCCCGAGGATCAGATGTCCGCGATGAGACACATTTCCTACAAAACTTTCGATAATCTCACCATCAACGGCTATCTCACGGTACCAAAGGGTTTCGAAGCCAGGAATCTGCCCGTAATAGTACTTCCACATGGAGGGCCGTCTTCCCGCGCATCATGGGGATTCAATTCAGAAGTACAGTTCTTCGCAAACCGCGGATACGCTGTCTTTCAGCCCAACTTCCGAGGTTCCAAAGGGTATGGTAAGGAGTTCTGGATTGCCGGATTTCAGAAGTGGGGCACTGATATTCAGCAAGATATAACGGCTGGTGTGCAATGGCTCATTCAGCAGGGTATCGCAGACAAGAATAGAATCGCCATTTACGGGACGGGGTTTGGCGGCTATTGTGCCATGACCGGGCTTTGTTTCGAACCTGAGCTTTACCGCTGCGGCGCATCACAATCGGGTTTCGTCAATCTGTTCACCTACATCAAGGCAGTACCCCCCTATTACAAGCCGGTGTTGAGAATGTACTATGAGATGGTCGGTAATCCGGAGGAGCAGATTGATTACCTCAGAGCCGTATCACCTGTTTTTCATACCGACAAAATTTCCGACCCTGTATTCATATCTCAGGACATAAAGAACCCACGTGCCAATCTCAGTGAAACAAATCAATTCGTAAAAGAGTTGAAGAATAGGAAGGTCCCAATCACTTACGTAGTCAGGCAGCATGACCAACGCACGCAAGATGAGCAGATGGAATTTTACAGCCAGCTTGAAACGTTCTTCTCCGATAACTTAAAAAAATAGCCACTCATGCGTAAGGCAAGATTTCAGTATCGCCATAACAGCGCATTGAATGTTATTTTTCTTCTATTAATAGGAGTCTCATTTGTCGTAGCCATGTTTCTTGCCCATCGTCTAACCGAAAAATATGTCGAAAACGAGTTTGAAACCAGAAAGATTGATGTACTTGAAGAAACCCTTAAACCTTATACCGAGTTCTTTCAAAACCGTGTTCCGGAGATATCCTTTTACCAGGGATACTTAGACAGTTCCTCTGCCATTAAGTACGTAGACACCGTATTTCGTAAATATCCGTTTGTAAAGAAGATAGAGTTCTATGACACAGAGGTAAGCAACCACCGCGTCCCCGGTGCGTTTCGTATCAATCATTTTTCGATGGCCCCCCAAGCTATATACGACTATACAAGGAGCCCGAAAGCGGATACCATAGTATACAAGAAACGAAATCCGAATAGTTCCGGTTCATTCGGAAATATGGAAGAGTTCAATAACATGGCTGCTAAGTTCGGCCTTTACGTTCAGTCTTTAGAAGAAGGGAAACCTCTTCAATCGGCCGACTTCATCAGCATCTTCTACCATGTTACCCATAACCGTATCACGTTCATGAACATCCCGAGGGAGGAAGACATGCTTACCTATAAAGATCTGATGCTGAAAGATCAAGAAAAGTCGCCTGTGTTCCAGCAAGATATTGTTTCCTTCATCCTGGACCCCGAGAAGCTGAATATCCGCAACACCCACAGAGAACTTTACCAGTATATTCACATCACACCTATTGTCTACGAATCTCTCAATACAGATCCGGATCTCCTCAATACCGAACTACCGCTGACAGGCGCCTTTGCAGATTATAAACTGCATTTCAGCTCCTCCAGAAATCACATCATCCGCGAAATATACCACAGGCTTGTTCCTGTTGCCCTTTCCATTGTTATAATTTATACTGTCCTGCTATTTATCGCGTACCTCATCTACCGAAACCTGAACATTAATAAAAAGATGTACAGCCTGCAGTACGATTTCATCAACAACTTAACTCACGAGTTTAAAACGCCTGTCAGTGTGATTAAGATCGCAGGCAACAATATCAAAAGTGCCAAAGAGCTCTCAGACAGAGAACGCTTTCACTACGGTAAAATCCTGGATGAAGAAGCCGACAAGCTTAACGATCTGATGAACAAGCTTCTTTCATTTACCCAGATCGAGAACCAGTCTATCCACATCAAGAAAGAAAGGATCGATATTCCGCAGTTTATTCAGAATCTGGTAGACTCCTACCAGATCAAATTGCCCGATTTTAAGGTCGAGTATATAACAAAAGAGGTAACCACGTTTCGCACCGACCCGGTGCTGCTCTCGAGCATTTTTCAGAACCTGATGGATAACGCCTATAAATATTCATTACCCGGTCAAAAGACGCTGAATATTCTCGTTTATACTGAAAAGGGAAATATTGTGTTTAAATTTAGGGATCAGGGTATTGGCATTCCGGGCAATGAAACGGAGAATGTGTTTAAAAAATTTTACAGGATACAGAGCCAGTACAATCAGCAAGGCAGCGTAGGCCTCGGTCTTGCCTTCTGCAAAGAACTGATCAATTTAATGAACGGAACAATCTCGGTCAAAAGTAAAGTAGGGGAGGGTTCCGAATTTACAGTTGTATTACCATTTGAATTATAGATATGAGTAAAGAAATAAAGATTGCTATCATTGAAGACGATGAAAACTTAAGGTTCTTAGTTGCTCACCGTTTAAGTGGTGAGGGTTACCAGGTAATTGAATGTGGTAACGGTGAAGAGGCAGAAGCCTTAATTCTCGGAGAACAACCAGATATCGTCTTACTTGACTGGATGCTCCCAGGCAAGCAAGGATCCGAAATTTGCACCAGCCTCCGTGAGAAAGGTTTTGAGAAAATCATCATTATGATGACTGCCAAGGCCCAGGACATTGACAAGATCGACGCATATCAGTTTGGCGTATCTGATTATGTCACCAAGCCCTTTAACATGGATGTTTTAGTAGCACTGCTCGAGAACAAAGTAAACTTCATTGTCAGCAGCAATAAAACAGATGTAAATAAGTTTGGCGACATGGAGCATATTCCCAACATCCACTCACTTGTGAAAGACGGAAAGAAAATCGAGCTCACGATCCTCGAGAACCGTATTCTTCTTTATTTCCTGCAGAACGTCAACAAAGTCATCAAAAGAGAAGAACTGATGATGGTCGTCTGGGGATACAATTCAGATGTGAATACGCGCACGCTTGACATGCATATCGTCCGCCTGCGTAAGAAAATTGAAGACAACCCGGATACACCTCATTACCTTCAAACCGTTCGCGGAATAGGGTATCGTTTCGTAGCCGATTAAGGTCCGCTAAAACAGGTTGAACAACAAAATCATCAGATACTGTAACAGCATAGTACCATCCAGAAATCCGAAATAATAGAACTCATCCTTCTTTATTTCGGATTTTAGTATCAGCCACCCAGACACTGCTGCGGTAAGAGTCAACGCCCAAAAATCTGCGTTAAAATCGCGAGTGAATATCAGCAAGAGCAATACATAGATGACCAGCAGAAGTTGGCAAAACAGATAGGCTTTGTGCTCTCCAAGCATCACCGGTATCGTTTTTAGATTAAAATACTTATCCTGAAACAGATCCCTGATATCGAAGGGAACCGTAATGGCGGCAATAAACAAGAAGCGTTTTCCCACCAGTAGCACCGTATCTTCTACCTTAATATCCACCAGGTGCCTTGCCGATCCTTCTACAATTGGAAGCAGGACACAGCTGAAGGACCATATGATAGCAATAAGAAAAAGCTTCAGTCCCGGAATATTCCTCAATCCGAACCTCCGCTCATTCAAAGTGAACAAAGGAAGATTATAGGCGATGGAGATTAATGCGAGAAAAGTCAGCAGAATGATGGAAGGAATCTTGAGGAAGAACACCAGTACGCTTACCGAAACAATCGCGATGATCGTCAGAGTGATGGTCAGTCGGTAGTGACTGAAGATCCAGCGCACCCTTCTGAAAGGCGACCGCCTTGCATCCGCGGGCTTAGACATCAGCATACTGAAGTTGTACAAAGCCAGCGTAGAGCAGAATAGCAAAGCCAGTACATGCTTATCTGGTTTTATCTCGAGCAAATGATAAGTAACCAATCCCTGAGCAACGGCGCAGATGGCGATAAACACATTGCTGAAGAGCAGAAAGTCAGCAATATGCCTGATGCTTTTCTTTATCGACGGAGGCTTGGAGTCAGACGGCATACAATCAGTTCAACGTTAGGTTGTTAAGATTTCTTTAACTCAAATATCGTAATTTCAGGTAAAATACCAACACGACCAGGATAGCCCAGGAAACCGTAACCTACATTCACATAAAGTTGTTGTCCTTGTTCCTGGTATAATCCCGCCCACTCTTTGTAAATATACTCTACCGGGCTCCACTGAAACTCCTTGGTTCTCACTCCAAATTGCATCCCATGCGTATGTCCGCTAAACATGGCATCAATGTCGGTCTGGCCAAGAACCTGCGCCCGCCAGTGAGAAGGATCGTGAGAAAGGAGCAGCTTAACCGGGGCATCTTCCGCACCCTGCATCGTAAGATCGAGTCTGCCATGGCGTACAAACCTGCCCGCTCCCCAGTTCTCAATGCCCAAAATTGCTATTTCCTCTCCGTTTACCTTCAGACGGCGATTCTCATTCAGCAACAGGTCCCAGCCCATTAACTTATGCACCTTTTTTATATCCGCCAGGTTCTTCCTTTTAAGCGGCGAATCCTCTTTGCCGTAATAATAATCGCCATAATCATGATTGCCGAGCACCGAGAACACCCCCAAAGGTGCCTTTAGTTTACTAAATATGTCCTGATAATCTTTCATCTCCGTAGCCACGTTATTCACCAGGTCACCAGTAAAAAATGCGAAATCCGGCTTCTCTGCCATCAGCATCTCTACACCACCCAGTACAGCCCGCTGGTTATAGAAACTACCCGAATGCACATCAGAAATCTGCGCGAATGTTATTCCGTCAAACGCCTTGGGTAAATGAGGAAGATACAATGTTTGCCTCCGCAGCTGGTAATCATAGCCGCCTTTTATGATGCCCCAGGAAAGCGAGGCCAGCGGAACCGCAGCTACTGCCATACCCGCTTTTACTATAAATTCTGAACGTGTAATTGGCTCCGCATTGCTGATAGGCTGTTCGGTCCGTCTATTCTTCACTATCCGGCGCTTCAGCCAGATAAATCCCCGCCGTACATCGTCCGCAAGCAGGAAGAGAATAAAGCAGAACTTCGTAACAAAGGTCAGAAAGAACGCCACCAATATAATCGCCCTCAGCGACAGGAAAATATTGAAGAACAGGGCTGTGAAAACACCGGCAATCAGCAAGCCGGTATATCCCCACCACAGATAACTGAATATTTTAAACCTGCGTGCAGAGGCGTTATGACTGACAGACTTTATCGCTCTGAAAATATAAAGATCTAAGACAAGAAGTAGGAAACAAAGAAAAAATAAAGGAAAAATACGGTTGGACATTATTAAAATAATAAGAATTAATAGCGGTTATCTTCGTTGTAGTCATCCTCTTCATCATCAAATTCGTTATTGAAAAGGCTGCCCAGCATATCCTTAAACGTATAACCGTTGTCCAGGGTCGACTTACTTACCTGCGAAAATTCAGAGAGACCATGCAACAAGAATTCCATCAGAAGTAACTGCTGGTTCTTGCTAAGCGTCGGATGAAACTTCTTAATCACCGCTGCAAGTTCAGGAACCTCTTCCAGCGTGCGCCGGTAGTCTTCCAGGAGGTATTCATCCAGAATGTTGATCGTATTGCCGCCATCAAACCAGTTGATGATAGGGGCATAGGGGTTCGTTCCTTTTCCTCGTTTCAGTTTTTCAGGATCAGGGAAGTAAGTTGCCATCAGTGATTTAATCGCCTTGCCCAACAGAATGTTCGCCACCTTCGCAGAACCTTCCTGTTCACCCTCGTATACCAGTTCAATCTTCCCTGTGATCGCCTGGATGACACCCGCGAAATCCGACATTCGCACAAAAGTGCTTTCTTCACCATTAATCAACATCCGTCTTTCCGCCGTGCTGATCAGGTTTTCATAAGCAGAGATAGTCAAACGGGCCGATACCCCCGATTTCTTATCTACATATTCAGAATTCCGGGCCTCGAAAGCAATTTGTTCTATAAGATCTTTCACCAGTCCGTCCGCTTCAATCTTGAGCCTCTGCTCCGGAGTGATCAAGGCCTCCTGCTGTGTAATTTTTCTGGAAATCTCAATGCTGCGCGGGTAGTGGGTAAGAATCTGGCTTTCTATCCTGTCCTTAAGCGGAGTCACAATTGAACCTCTGTTCGTGTAATCTTCAGGATTAGCAGTAAAGACAAACTGCACATCCAGAGGAAGCCTCAGCTTGAAGCCCCGAATCTGAATATCTCTCTCCTGCAAGATGTTAAAAAGTGCCACTTGTATACGTGCCTGCAGATCCGGTAATTCGTTAATGACAAATATACCCCGGTGCGCCCGTGGGATTAATCCGAAATGAATTACCCTTTCATCTGAATAAGTAAGCTTTAACGTAGCCGCCTTGATAGGATCTACATCGCCAATCAAATCCGATACGGTAACATCCGGGGTGGCCAGCTTTTCCGTATAGCGCTCTGAGCGGTGTAACCATGCGATAGGTGTCTTATCTCCCAGTTGTTCAATTTTTTGATGCCCAACCCATGATATCGGATTAAACGGATCATCAAATAGTTCAGATCCTTCTATATAAGGCACATACTCATCCAACAGGTTAACCATCAGTCGTGCAATTCTTGTTTTTGCCTGGCCGCGCAGTCCGAGTAACAGGATATTATGCTGAGAAAGAATTGCAGTCTGAAGATCCGGAATTACCGTGTCTTCATATCCAATAATGCCCTCAAAGCCCTCTGCTTTATTTCTTAGCTGGACGATCAGATTCTCTCTCAGCTCTTGCTTGAGAGAGCGTGACGTATAACCGGAGGCCTTCAGCTCTCCGAAAGTTGTTATGTTTAACAAATCGCTCATGTTTTTCATTCAGACAGCCCCTTTTAGCGAACCGTCTTTCTCCTGTTTTTAATGTAGTCTTCAAAGATATACTCGCCCAAACCCTTAAGCGAGCTGTAAAAAGCCTTTCCGCCGTTTACTTCTGTAAACTGTCTGACAAATTGCTGCAGGTAAGGATCCCTGGCAATCATGAAAGTCGTTATCGGAATATGCAGCCGTTTGCACTGCGCCGCCATATTCAACGTTTTATTAATTACCTTACGGTCCAGACCGATACTGTTTTTATAATAGCGGTTACCCTCTTTCAAGCAAGTCGGCTTTCCATCGGTGATCATAAAGATCTGTTTGTTTGATGTTTTCCTTCTTCTTAAAATGTCTGTAGCCAGCTCCAGCCCGGCATAGGTATTGGTATGATAAGGTCCTACCTGAAGATAAGGGAGGTCCTTCACCGTTATGGGCCATGCGTCGTTACCAAAAACAACAATATCCAGCGTGTCTTTCGGATACTTAGTTCTGATCAGCTCCGCTAAGGCCATGGCTACCTTTTTTGCAGGTGTAATACGGTCTTCGCCATAAAGAATCATAGAATGGGAGATGTCAATCATCAGTACGGTAGAGGTAAGCGTTTTAAAATCTTTTTCCTCCACTTCGAGATCCCTTTCCGTCATATGGAAGTCGTTGATTCCGTGATTCAGCTGGGCATTATGAATCGAGGCCGTCATGTCAATCTGATCGAGGCTGTCGCCGAACTCATACTCCCGCCTGTCGGCATTCTTCTCTTCTCCCAGTCCGGATGTGTTCGTGTTGTGGCTTCCCTTTCCCGACTTCTTTAACTTGCCAAAAATTTCCTCCAGCGCCGATTTACGGATCGTCTGTTCTGTTTTGGCAGTAATAGAGAAGTTTCCCTGAGGATCCTCCTGGCTGATATAGCCTCTATCCTTAAGATCATCGATAAAGTCGCCCATGCCATACTCATTGGACGTAAAATGATGTTGCTTATCCAGCTCGTTCATCCAGGCCAGCGCTTCATTAGCATCGCCGGCTGTGTAATTCAGGAGCTGAGTAAAAATATTCAGCAAACCATCAAAGCCACCGTTCTGAAGTTTTTCCGGAATGAACTTAGAAAAATTATATCCCCGCATAATCGCCTTTGCTTAAATGGTAAACGTAAAATCTAAGTTAAAATTTTCATCCTGCTAAGATGTTTAACTAGTGTAAAAATCCGTTCCCTCAATTTCTTCGAGCGTATAATCAGGATTTGCTCCGCGCCTTGACGCTACAAACGCGCCTACAGCACAAGCGTTCTGCAAGATCTTGTCGATCGGTGATTTGTTTAAGAGGCCACTGACAAAAGTCGCCAGGAAAGAATCACCAGCACCAACGGTGTCGGCTACTTCAACCGCAAATCCCGAATGCCGGTATATAACACCCTCATACAAGACCATAGCACCCTTATCTCCAAGGGTTACGCAAATCACAGATGTATCGCTCCGAGTGCTCAAATTATAAACCATCCCGTCAATATCCCGAACCGTAAGCTGATATAAGTCCGCCAGATAAGCGAGTTCATCTTCATTAATCTTTAAGATATCTGCGGATTCAATGAGCTTCTGCACGACAGCAGCGGAATAATGAGGAGCTCTCAAATTAAGATCCAGCACACGCTTTTTTGCCAACGGGAGCAAAATTGAAAGTGCAGACCGGCTTGTGGCGCTTCTACAGGCAAGACTTCCGTAAATAAACACTTCAGCCTCAGCTACTGCTTTCTTTCCCTCTTCTGTGGCGATAATCGCATCCCAGGCTACCGGCTCTACAATCGTATAGGTAGCCTGATGCTTTTCATCGAGAACCACCTCTACCATTCCTGTTGGCAGGGCAGGATGCTTCTGGATAAGGTCTGTCGGGAAATTCTGATGAGCTATAACCTCCAGCAATTCACGGCCAGCGACATCATCGCCCACGCTGCTGATCAGTCCGCATCTAACATTCTGCTTGTGCAGGTGCAGTGCAACATTCAAGGGCGCACCACCTGCACGCTTTTCATCTTTAAATTTATCCCAAAGGATCTCACCAAAACAAACTGCTTTTAGCATATAGATAGAATAAGTTTATAAAACTAAATGTTTGCAGATAAATAAGAAAGGGCACCCCCAGCGGAGATGCCCTTCCAGTCAAAATACGATGCCGTCTTAAAATAACGTAAACTCTACGCGGCGGTTTTGCTGTCTTCCGGCTTCCGTCTTATTAGAAGCAATCGGCTGATCTTCACCGTAGCCGGTAGCTTCAATACGTGACGGATTGGCTCCCCGGCTTATCAGGAATTGTTTAACAGATTCTGCTCTGGCCTTTGAAAGTTTCATATTGCTCGCTGCGCTACCTACATCATCGGTATGACCGGCAAGCTTCAAGCTAAAGTTCTTGCTTTTTAGTAGGTCGGCTACCCGGGTTAAGCTCGCAAATGAGCTCTCTCGGATAGTTGCCTTTCCAAAGTCGAATTCCAGATTCTTGATGGCCTCTGCAACAACTCTCTTGTCTTCTTCCGTGATGTAAACCTTCACCTCAGGCTTGCGCTCTGGCAGCGGACAGCCTGAGCCATCTACCGCAGTTCCTGCCGGTGTACCCGGACATTTATCGAACAGGTCCACTACACCATCTTTGTCAGTATCGACAAGGGTTTGGTTAAACTTATCTTCCATTTGCTGATTTTTTTGCTTCTGCTCATCAAGCTCACTTTTCAGCTGATCATAGCGGCCCGAGTAGTCCCTCTCGATATCCGATACGATATTATGAGAGGCCAGTTGAGGTCTGCTTTTATCACCCAGGGCAAATTCCAAACCGGCATGTGCGTACGAATATTTGTCGTTCACGCCCCTGGTATACCCATCAATGTTGTCTGAATTAACAAACGTTACCTTATAGCCCAGGTCCAGGTTTACTCCATCGGTAACCCTGAATTTTACCCCTGCACCAACCGGTATGATTAGTTCGGGGATGTTATGCGACACTGTGGTTGCACCGGCAGTGGTGGTATAGGTAGGCCGGTATTCTGCCATACCTGCACCAACCGTAGCATAAGGCTGAATTACGCTCTCTCGCTGTCTGAAGTTGATATTGGCAAAGGTGAAGTTACCACTGATACTGGCCGCCCAGTGGAGGTCAGTCGAAAAGGATGCATTAGGACCTGCCTGATCCTGTCCGTTCAGGTGGCTCGTATTGGCAGAAAGTTTTCCCCTGAAGTAGTCTGCCTGCAATCCAAAAGAAGGCAGGATCTGCTTCTTTACATAAGCACCGTACCCCAGCTCTGTTTTTCGTCCCTTATAATCGTCTTGTCCGAAAAAGGACCCTAAATACATGGCTCCGCCATTCACCCCTATGGACCAGGTCCGGAAGGCCTCAGGCTGGAACGGTTTTACATAGTCAGTTCCTGTCTGTGGCTCTTGGGCCATCAGTCTTGCAGAGACCAGGAGAGCTGCTACAATCACTCCGGATTTAAAAATGTTTGCGTTTCTCATCACATTTAATTCGTTATGTGCATTTTTCTGCACAGTTTATCAACACGATGCGAAGAACATGGTTTTGATTTATCCGCCTTGCGGCGAATTATTCTACTTTTGACCGAACACTAAATGGCAGAAATGGAACGAATAGTACACGAAGATAAAACGTTTGAAAAGGTAGTCTATGCAGAAAAGGTGGTCAAGGGGCGTGAGTTTCAAAACTGCTCTTTTATCAGCTGCGATTTCTCAAACAGCGAGTTCTACTACAGTAAGTTCATGGACTGCACCTTCGATGGCTGTAACCTGTCCATGATGAAATTAAGTGAGTCCACTGTCAATAATGTCAAATTCAGTAACTCCAAGATTCTCGGAGTGAATTTCAGTGAATGCCAGGATTTTCTGTTCAGTGTCATGTTTGATTCCTGTATCCTCGACTACAGTTCTTTCCAGGGAAAGAAGATGTTGAAAACCAAGTTTATCCGGACCAGTATGAAGGAGGTGAATTTCAACAAGACCAACCTTTCAAACTCCTTTTTTGATCAGACGGATCTGTCGGGAGCCCTTTTCGAAGCAACCAATCTGAGTTCCGCAAATTTGGTTTCGGCTTATGGCTTCGTTATCGATCCTGAACTGAATATCATTAAGAAGGCGAGCTTCTCCCATCACGGTCTGGCCGGATTACTCGCCAGGTACCAGATCAATATCGTAACTTAATGTCTTCTTCATCCTCGTTTAACACAGGCGTCCTAACCTTGTGCATAAATAGAGTTTATGAAGATCTTTTTACGTTTCTCACTTTTCTTAACTTTTTCGCTTTGTCTGCCACATCTTTCAATAGCGCAATCAGGTTTGATTACCGGCAAGGTCACAGATGCAGATCAGAACCTTTCCCTCCCCGGTGCAACCCTCAGGCTGAGCGGTGGAAACCGCTATACCATCTCCGATGATCAGGGTAATTTCGAATTTCTTAACGTTCCGGCAGGCACTTACACCGTCAGCGTTTCGTACCTCGGATATAAAACAGGTTCAGTTGAGGTGACCGTTACAGGCGGCAGGGCTGTGAACACCGTTATTAAGATGGAAGACGGAGCTGTTGTGGCGTCAGAAGTAGTCATTATGGGCGATCGGTTGAGGGGACAAGCAAAGGCACTTAACCAGCAGAAAAACAACGCCAATATAACAAACATCGTATCCGCCGATCAAATGGGCCGGTTTCCGGATGCTAATATCGGCGATGCGATCAAACGCGTGCCTGGTGTAACGATGCAAAACGATCAGGGGGAGGCAAGGGACATCATCATCCGCGGGTTAGCGCCTGAGCTAAACTCAGTGTCATTAAATGGCGACCGTATACCTTCCGCAGAAGGCGACAACCGCCGCATCCAGATGGATCTTATTCCTTCTGATATGATCCAGACCATCGAAGTTAACAAAACGCTGACCCCCGACATGGACGCCGATGCCATCGGAGGATCCGTAAACCTCATCACCAGAGCCGCGCCAAATGGTCTGCGTCTGTCCGGTACTTTATCTTCAGGCTACAACCCTATTCGGGAGAAAGCCCTTTATACCGGTTCATTTGTCGCCGGAAGCCGCTTCGCCGGTGGTCGGTTGGGTGTGGTGTTAAGCGGCTCCTATAATAACAATGACTATGGATCTGACGATGTTGAGGCCAAATGGAAAGAAGAAGACGGGAAAATTTTCCTTGAAGAACAGGAGATTCGTCACTATTTTGTGCAACGTATCCGACGAAGTGTAGCACTTGCATCAGATTTTAAGATTGACGACAGGAACAGATTGAGCTTTAACGGAATGTATAACTGGAGAGATGACCGGGAAAATCGCTACCGGTTGAGCTTTACCGACATTGAGCCAGACGGAGACGGCTATAAAGGTACTGTTGAGCGCGAAACAAAGGGAGGTATTGACAACAGCCGGAACAAGAGCGGTCGCCTCGAAGATCAGCGCGTAAAGAACCTCTCCTTCAAAGGCGAGCATCTGATAAGCGCTGCATTAGATCTCGACTGGACACTTTCCTATTCTGATGCCCGTGAACTGCGTCCAAACGAGCGGTATATCAGCTTCGCCGCAGAAGATCAAGCCATCGGCCTCGACCTGGCTAATCCTAAGCGCCCACTGGCATCGAGCGCTGCTACCCTGTCAGACTTCAGCCTCAACGAAATTAGTGAAAATAGAAATTATACGAAGGAGCGCGAATCGGGTGCTAAGATCAATCTGAGGGTCCCCCTAAGTGTGGTGAACGGTCAAAAGGGTAGACTTCGTTTTGGAGGAAGGCTCCGTCTGAAAAATAAAGAGCGTCAAAATAACTTCTTTAACTATTCACCTCTGGGATCCAATGAGGATATTTTCAATAATTTCGGTCAGATTCCCTCCCGCACCTTCAGCGGAAGCAACTTTCAACCTGGCGAGCAGTATGTCGCCGGCTCATTTGTTAGTGCCGGTTACCTGGGCGGTCTCCATCTGGGCAACGGCTCCCTGTTTGAGCAAGAAGATAAACCCGACGAATATGCAGCCGGGAACTACGATGCCCGTGAGGTTATTACCGCAGGATATTTACGCTGGGACCAGGACTTTAATACCCGCCTATCCATGATTCTCGGAGCGAGGCTGGAGCATACATCCCTTCGCTATACGGGCTACGTGGTAGAAGATGAAGAAGATATCGTAGGAGAAGTGACCAATAAGAATGACTACCTCAACGTCATGCCCTCGGCAACTTTAAAATATAGCGCATCTGACAACCTGATCTTTCGCTTAGCTGCCACAACCTCCATAGCGCGCCCTAACTATTTCGATCTTGTGCCTTACTTTGATAACCGCATAGGGGATGAAGAATTGCTTATTGGAAATGAAAGCCTAAAGGCGGCTTATGCGTGGAACTTCGATTTCATGGTCGAAAATTATTTCCGCTCTGTAGGACTTGTATCCGGAGGCGCCTTCTATAAGAACATCCAGGATTTTATATATCGTTATAGAGACGGATCCTATACTACCGAAAAATTTGCATCAGACTTTCCCGATCAGGGAAATCCAATCCCAGCCGGAAAAGAGTTTACGCTGATACAACCACGAAACGGCGGATCAGTGAATGTCTATGGCTTCGAGGTAGCTATTCAACGCCAGCTTGATTTCCTGCCAGGATTTTTGAAAGGCTTTGGTGTTTACGCGAATTATACCTTTACCCGTTCCGATACAGACGGTATCTTTAACGAAGAGGGAGAGGAACGTACTGATGTCAAGTTTCCCGGTACTTCGCCTAACCTGTTTAACTTTTCCCTTTCATACGAAACGAAGCGGCTCAGTTCAAGGCTATCTGCAAACTACGCAGACTCCTACGTTTTCGAACTCGGCGGCAATAACTTCGAAGACAGCTATTATGACAGCCAGTTCTTCCTTGATGCAAACGCATCCTACAAGATAACGGGCGCGCTGAGACTGTTTGGAGAAGCGAATAACCTGACTAATCAGCCACTACGCTTTTATCAGGGCATAAAGAGCCGCACCATGCAGGCGGAGTTTTACCGGCCACGGTATAACTTAGGGATTAAGTTTGATCTATAAAAAACGTCCATCAATTCTATAACTAACGGGGCTCAGTTCTCATCAATAATTATGACATACAGATTTTCTATTATCATAGCCGTTTCAATTTTCAGCTCGTGCAGCCTCACCCGGTCTATAGCTCCCGATGCGGTCAAGCCTACAGTGACTACCCAACAGGTAGAATTTGATACAGACGACCCTGCCATCTGGATCCATCCGACAGATCCTTCACAAAGTTTGATCGTAGGAACCGACAAAGAAACGAATGGCGGTATCTATGTTTTTGATCTGGACGGGAAAATCGTCAATAAAGTAACAGGCCTGCAGCGTCCTAATAATATTGATATCGCCTACCGCCTCATGGTAGCAGGAAATCCAACTGATGTTGCTGTGTTTACAGAGCGTGAAACAAATAAGATTCGCATTTTCTCCATGCCTGACCTTAAGCCGATTGACAACGGTGGGATAGATGTATTTGTAGGGGAAACGCAGCGCGATCCGATGGGAATCGCCCTCTATACACGACCGGATGATAATGCTATATTCGCTATCGTAGGTCGTAAAACCGGGCCCTCAGGCAGTTATTTATGGCAATATCACCTCCAAGACCGGGGAAACGGCGTAGTAGGAGGTGCTGTTGTCAGGAAGTTCGGGGCATTCAGTGGTAAAAAGGAAATAGAAAGCATAGCTGTAGATAACGAAAACGGATATGTCTATTATTCCGATGAAGGCGCCGGGGTGCATAAATATTACGCCGATGTGAGCAAAGGAAATCAGGAGCTTGCCTTTTTCGGTAACAAAGATTTCAAATCAGACGTTGAAGGCATATCCATTTATAAAAGCAACGAGAAAGACGGATATATACTGGTATCCGACCAACAGGCCAACCGCTTCTCCATTTACAGCCGTAGCGGAAGTGCCGGCAATCCGCATCAGCATATTCGCCTAGCCTCCATTCCTTTCTCTACGCTTGAAAGTGATGGATCTGATGTCACATCGGTCAACCTGGGAGCTCGCTTTCCGAAAGGATTGTTCGTAGCGATGAGCAACGGTAAAGTATTTCATTATTACGACTGGCGCCTGATTGAAGATCGGATTAAGCCATCTAAATAGTCCTTAAGGCATTCCAATGACGACGACAAGCTTACCCCGGGTCTTATGCGACTCCATGTCAGTGTGGGCCCGGGCAATGTCATTTAAAGAATACGCTTTGTCTACATGAACGCGCAGCTTCTCGTCCCGGATCAGCTGCGCGAAGAGCTCCAGCTGATCCCTGTCAGGGTGCATCATCGGCCATATTAACCTTACATCCTTTTCCAGCGCAAGAGCAACCGCTTTCGGGTCATTTTTTGTGGAGGAGGGCAGGCAAACCACTGTACCGCCAGGCTTCACACAAGATATCGAGCGGTATAAGACATCGCCACCCATAGCATCTATCACGGCATCTAAATCAGAAGCCCGTTCTTCAAACTGTTCATTTTTGTAATCAATTGTTTCGTCTATGCCAAGCCGTTTAAGAAAAGTAGCATTGGCTTCAGACGCTGTACCATAAACATAGGCTCCCGTTAGTTTAGCAAACTGAACGGCCAGGTGTCCTACTCCGCCTGCTGCTGCATGAATCAGGATACGCTGATCGGGTTTTATATTTAAATGCTCATGTACAGCCTGATACGCCGTTAACGCTACGAGGGGAACAGCTGCGGCTTCCTCGAAAGACGCGTTTGCAGGCTTCTTAACAAAGTAAGAACTTTCGATTGCCAGATACTCGGCGTATGTCCCGGCTCCGAAGCTGCAACCGAAAACCGCATCGCCAACCTGAAATCCTGTTACGTTTTCTCCCAGAAGTTCAATGGTTCCGCTAAAATCTTTCCCCAGTATCGAGGGGAGTTTCAAGTCTTTGCAGCTGATGTGCTTCCCCGATCTGATTTTGGTGTCCACCGGATTAATGCTGGCAGCTTTGATGCCAATGACCACCTGATCAGGACCCGGTTCCGGTCTTTCTACTTCTGCGATTTTCAGCTCGTCTGCAGAGCCAAACTGATTGATTATAGCCGCTTTCATACGTTAAAGATAACCGATAATTTTCGAACATCCTGGCTGGTGTGTGTCTAATATGCCTCATGCCCTTTAAGTGTAAGCTTAAAGAAAAAGCAGGTTTAGGAAAGTGAAACTCCTTGACCTTCATAAAGACAACGTTTATATGCAGGCGATAACAAGCGCAGATTCTCCCGGGATCAGTCCGACCTGGGGTATGAAAAGTCGGACTTTTGACTGGCTTTCCCCTGGTTGTATACGCTTTCATACCGACGATGTATACTCCTGCATATAAAGACGTTCTATCCTGGTCCCCTTGTCTTTTTAGTGCAAAATCGGCTCAATTCCGGAAGATTTTGGAAAAAATCGCAAAAAAATCGTCACCAGCCTTTCCGCTGCTCTACCTTGTTCTGAAAAAAGAAACAGCATTATGGCAAAAGTAGACAACAAAGGCAGGGTACGGGGCACGGCAGGTCCCGTCGTTTATCG
>NZ_JAZQRL010000067.1:0-22651 GCF_045629565.1 Arcticibacter sp. | reverse complement strand
TGAGCTCGTCCATACGGACAAGTGCAGCCATCTGTCTTGTTGGAGAAAGTGCCGCTTCAGGTTCGTCCAGGATATACAAGCCATTGCCATAAAAACGTTCCATAAAAAGCGCCCAAAAGGACTCGCCGTGCGATTGGTCATGCAATGACCTTCCTCCGTAAGAATCGATTATTCTTCCGCCTGCCCCTCCTTCATTATCCAGTTTTTCAATTTCGGAGGCCAGATTAAAAAAACTTTCACTCCGTAAAAAAAACCCATCTTTAAGCGAATCAATACCTCTTGAGATCTTCAATGCTGCGTACAGATCCGAATGAGAGGCCCTGGTGGAAAAGTTAAAATTCCTTGTACCCCCTTCAGGATTAAAGCCACTTGCAATTGCGATGGCTTCCAAAAGTGTAGATTTACCAACGCCATTTTCACCAACAAAGTAGGTCACACTCCTGTGAAGTTTAAGATTTGCCAGGGATCTTATAAAGTTCAGATTATAGGGATATTCCGAACGAGCATGAGGATCTATCTTGGTGAAATCTACATTAACAGCCTTTAAATAACCCCTGGATATCATAGTCTAATTTAAGAGTTAGTTTGAATTTGCCAAACTTATATAATGTTGGCTTAACGTAAAACTTCTTATTACCTGGCAAACCGTTATTGAATCTCCATACATTTACCAGCTTTCGGTCCACCATATGCACATATACCGCACACTTTTAGCTTTTCTTCTGTTAACCGCAAACTATAATTCCATGTACGCACAGAACAATTGGCAGTTGGTGGTTGAAAAAGAAGAAGTTAAAGTTTATACAAGTACCGTCTCGACTTCCAAAATCAAAGCAATTAAAGTACAGAGCCTCTTAGAGGCCAAGGCATCGCAGGTAGTCGCCTTGCTAATGGATGTAGAGTCAGCGCCTGATTGGATTTATCATACCAAATCCTGTAAATTGATTCGCCGGGTATCGCCAGCTGAAATCTACTATTACTCAGAAGTAAGTCTGCCCTGGCCCGCAGAGAACCGTGATTTCGTAGCGCACCTGACAGTTACCCAACATCCTCATACTCAAGTTGTCACTATTGATGGTCCATCCGTAAAGGGAATGGTTCCAGTTGCAAAAGGAGTTGTTAGGGTCAACGACTCGAAGGGAAGATGGATCCTGACGCCACAGCCCGGAAACTACCTGCAAGTAGAGTATTCCCTTCACGTTGATCCGGGGGGCAATATTCCGGCATGGCTCATCAATATGTTCGCAACCCAGGGCCCCCTGGATATATTCAGGCAAATGAAGGTCGAGCTCAAGAAGCAGAAATACCGAAACGCACAGTTAGCATATATCAAAAATTAAGCGTCAGTCTTTCGGTCCAGTCCCGTCCGTTCCAACATCCAGCCTGGATACTCTTGCGGCAACGTGCTCACCTCATTTAACCGTATCAGATCTTCATCTGTGAGTGTTACATGAATAGATTTGAGATTATCATGTAGTTGTTCCAGCTTATTAGCTCCGATTATTACACTTGTTACGGCAGACTGATGAAGCAACCAGGCGAGTGCCAGCTGGGCAACCGAGCACCCCTTTGTTTCGGCCATCGGGTGTAATATGTCCAATATGTTAAATGCTCTCTCTTTGTTAACCGGAGGAAAATCAAAGTTCGCCCTCCTTACTCCTGCCTGACTTTCCCCCGCTCTGCTGTATTTTCCGCTGAGAAGGCCGCCTGCCAAAGGACTCCAGATCAACAATCCTAACTGCTGATCATTCAGCAGGGGGATGAGTTCTCTTTCCAGATCTCGTCCGGCAATCGTATAGTATGCCTGCAGGGACACAAAACGGGCAAGTCGGCTGTATTTCGAGTGAGCCAGGGCTTTCATTAGTTGCCATGCCGCCATGTTGCTGGCTCCGAGATACCGTACCTTGCCACTCTTGACAATGTCGTTCAGTGTCTCCATCGTATCTTCCAATGGTGTGAGCGGATCGTAGCTATGAATCTGGTAAAGATCGATGTAGTCGGTTTTCAGACGCTTCAAACTCAGGTCCACTTGTTGCATGATATGTTTTCTCGTGAGACCGCTGTCATTCGGCCCCTCGCCCATTTTTCCGCGGACTTTAGTCGCGATGATCAGATCATCCCGCTTTAAACCAAGGTTTAGTATGGCCTGCCCAGTCAGCTCTTCTGACCATCCTTCTGAGTAGACGTTAGCAGTATCGATAAAGTTGATACCGGCATCTACTGAAGTCTTCACAATTTCGTCAACTGTCTCCTGCTGAAGGCTTCCTACTGCAGAAAAATAGCCTTTTCCTCCGAATGTCATGGTTCCTAAACACAGTTCAGAAACTTTAAGACCGGTGTTCCCTAATAGCTTATATTTCATTTGTCTCTTTTAGGTTTGAACACGCTGACGTTGCGAATGTTACAGAGCTCCATTATTTTTTTTAAAAAGTGTGAAATTTCCCAAGAGGGCATTAAAAACACTCGAATAATCACTAAAAAGCATTCTATTCAATGAAAAGGCTTGGAATTTCAGCAAATAGGTTTATTTTTAATCTTGAATGTCACTGGAAGAGGAGAATAGAGTACTTTGGAATGGTCTGCTGGACGGAGATAAGCAGTGCCTCTTTGATCTTTACAACGCTACCTATTTTCATCTGCTTCGGTTTGGCATGAAGATGTGCAATGATAACGAGCTCGTATTCGATTGCGTCAACCAACTGTTTCTTCATCTCTGGGACCGAAGGCAAAAGCTTCAGCCGGTACATCAAGTGCAGTCGTATCTGTTTACCACACTCCGAAGAATTATTCTTGATCAGATCGCTTATCAGTCTAAAATAGACACGGCAGTCGGCAGGATGATCACCGAGGATGAACAGAATGTCACGTCTTACGAAGAAATCCTCATCCGCGACCAGGGTGATCAGGAAATGAATCGACGCTTACACACAGCACTTACAAAGCTAAGCCCAAAACAAAAAGAATTTGTCAAACTCAAGTTTTTTGAAGGGCTCACGTATGATGAAATTGCAGAAAAGCATACTCAAAGTGTAAAAACGTGCTATAACGTGATATACGATGCGATTAAGAGCCTAAAAAAAGCTCTTAGCTCTCCTATAAGAGAAAAATAGCAATCAAAACGGCGTTCCGTCGTTCCCAAACTTCTCATCACAAAAAAAAGTAAAATAAATCAGGGAAAGTTTGCATGTTTCTCCGTCTGTCGATAAAAGACTCAGAATGAAGATCGAAGATTACGACACAGAAGACTTCGCTTGTGACCATAGCTTTCAGCAATACTGCCGTGAGGAGAATGATTCCTCCGTTGCCTTCTGGACAACCTGGCTTAACCAGCATCCTGAGAAAACTGATCTGATCCTCGGCGCCAAGCAGCTTGTCCTGTTTCTAAGTGCTGGTCAAGGCAACCGTCTGGAACAACTCTATCATCTTAAAAGAGGGTTGCGACAGCGAAACCTCCTGGAGGCGAGCCTGGAAAGCACTCCACCCGCCCGTAAAAATTTCATATCCCCCAAAACATACCTGACAGCTCTTGCTGCCTGTCTTGCAGCTGCAGTAATCGGTTATTTCCTTTACTCCAAAAATCCCCAGTTGATATTTTCTGATGGATCCAGGCACTTGGAATATTCAAGTACTGCATCTGGGCGGAAAACAGTGTTGCTGCCTGATGGCTCTATGGTTACCCTGAATAAGAACAGTAACATCACCCTTGATCCTGAATTCTCCAGAATCAAAAGAGAACTTACTCTAAGCGGCGAAGGTCTTTTTGAGGTCAGTCATGATGCTGACCATCCTTTTTTTGTACATACCAATGAGGTGACAGTTAAGGTGCTCGGTACAACTTTCCATCTCAGCGCATACCCACAGGCAAAGGCCGGAACAGAGACGGTTCTTTTAAAGGGAAAGGTGGAAGTCACAGTAAATGCAGATCCCGCCCGCAAATACATCCTTAAGCCGAATGATAAGTTTGTTACCAAACGCTCCGCGAATAACGCGGCTTTGACAGACGTATCACTTAAGGCTACCGTTGTTTCCACAAGCGAGCTGAACGCAGGACTAAAAGAAACAGCATGGCTTCGTAACAGGCTTGAACTCAACAATGAGCGTTTGGAAGATATCGCCCACAGACTGGAAAAATGGTATGGGATAGAGATAGGATTTGATGACGATGAACCGAAATCCTACCGATACTCCGGAACATTCGAAAGCGAGACCGTCATTCGGGCGCTCGAGGCATTACAGCTATCTTTTCCGTTTAAGATAAAGCATGAAAACGAAAAAATCATAATCAGTAAATAGCATCATCGAAACATCTTCATCAACGAATCAAATCACAATTATGAGAAAACCTCTACTTACAGTTCCTCCTGGCGAAAATATGTTCGTCCGGCAAATTATCCGCACCATGAAGCTGACCCCTTTCCTCTTACTTTTCATGTGCATTCAGGTCACTGCATCGACTTATGCTCAAAACCGTATCACCGCAAACTTTCAAAAGGTTGGCATTAAACATCTGTTGAAGGAAGTAGAGAAACAAAGCAAGTACCGCTTCGTCTACAATAACAGCGTTCTTCCTGATAATAAACCAGTAACTGTAGAGGTCAGCGACGCAACCCTCGAAGAAACGATGACAAAGGTGTTAAAAGGAAGCGGTCTCAGCTATTCGGTTAAGGAAGACGGGCTCGTTATTATTTTCAGGTCTGAAGCTCAGGCGGATATTCCTGTCAGAGGGAAAGTAACTGATGCGCAGGGAAATCCTCTACCCGGCGTATCGGTACGGGTAAAAGGTCTCACGATCGGCACATCTACAGACATTCAGGGTCGTTACACGCTTACCGTACCCGACGGCGCAACCGCTCTGGAGTTCGCGTTTATCGGCTTTGCCTCTCAAACAGTATCCCTTACCGGGAGTGGAGACCTGAACATCACACTTCTTGAAGACAACCGCACACTTGAAGAAGTTACCGTTACCGGTTATACCAATTATTCACGTGCACAATCTGCAAACGCTGCATCTGTAGTCACATCCGATAAAATTGGTCAGGTGCCTATGGGCTCAATAGATCAGATCCTGCAAGGACGCGTCCCCGGAATGTCCGTAATCGCCAGTTCCGGGCAGCCCGGAACCAGCGCAAGCGTTACCATACGGGGGATAAACAGTATCAGCGGTTCTCGTGCACCACTTTACGTG
The DNA here is from genome assembly GCF_045629565.1 of Arcticibacter sp. Taxonomy (GTDB): domain Bacteria; phylum Bacteroidota; class Bacteroidia; order Sphingobacteriales; family Sphingobacteriaceae; genus Arcticibacter. Next base: position 17,466 of record NZ_JAZQRL010000067.1, on the reverse strand, counting down.
ATGGACGGTATACAAATTGAGTCTTCTTACTTTCAAACCCTCAATCCCGATGATATCGCAAGCGTAACCGTACTGAAAGATGCCTCAGCTAAAGCACTGTACGGCTCCCGGGGGTCGAACGGTGTTATCGTAATCACGACAAAGAAAGGTAAGTCGGGAAAGATGCAGGTAGATTATAAATCACAATACGGCCAGTCTGACCTCACCAAGCCAGGATTCACCATGATGAATACCGAGCAGCGGCTCCGCTTTGAGGAAGAAGTAGGCCTGGAGATAGGCAGAAATATTGGGCCGGGATGGGTATACTCTCCCAGGAACCCTTCTTACGCAACCAAGACCCCTGAGCAGCAGCGACGGGCAGATCAGATCCTCGATAGTCTTCGCAGCATCAACACAGATTGGAGAGACCTCTTTTTTCAGCAAAGCCAGTTCATGGAGCAGCAGGTAAGTGCGAGCGGTGGTAATGAAAATGTCCGCTTCTATAACTCGCTGAACTACTACAAACAGGATGGTATCGCCAAACGTACAGGGATGGAGCGCTATAACCTTCGCAGCAATGTGGACTTCAGCTCAGGTAAGTTCAGCGGAAATGTCAACCTCTCTCTCGGTTACTCGTCGTCGAGCTTTACTGAGGGTGTTGAAAGTACGTCTGTTGGAGCGTCTATGGCGTCCGTATATTACGCGCTACCATACGAATATCCATACGCACCTGACGGAACACTCATTCACCCGGGAAACAGAACACCCGATATCCTGGATCAGCGTGAAGGAAGTCAGGGACTGGAGCGCCTGCTGAATTCGTCTGATAAAACGGATCAGTTTAAGACGGTTACCGGGATATCCCTGGGATATCAGATCATGCCTGAACTAAAGTTGACAACGCGGACCGGAATTGACTACCGAAACTCCACCGACCAGATCTATATCAACCCCGACTCTTATTATGGATCCAGAAGCAATTCAAATACGGTAGGAGGCCGCGGAAAGTTTGGTGAAGGTAGCAGAAGGAACTTCAGCATCATGTCCACGTCTGGGCTAACCTATGCCAAAACCTTCAACAGCGTGCATGACATCGAGGCATCCGCATTTTTGGAGTATGTTTACGAAAACTACCGCTCCTTTAACTATAACGGATACGGATTAGACGCACGTCTTCCCGAAACACCCGCGGGAATAACGGTTTCTACTGCATTCCTCCCTGGTATTGGCGGTGGCCGAACCAGTGCTGCCCTGCTCTCCTATATGGGTGTAGGACGCTATACATACAATGGTAAGTATACCCTGACAGGTAGTTACCGTTACGACGGCTCAACAAGAGTCGCACCTAAAAACCGCTGGCATGGGTTCTATTCCTTGGGAGCGAACTGGAATGCCAAAGAAGAGAACATGTTAAAGAACCTCGATTTTATTCCAGAGCTCCGTTTCCGTGCCAGTTATGGAAGTACGGCAAGTCCCTTTGGCGGAAACTTCGACTATTTAGCCACTTATTCGGTCAATACGAGTTACGGGGGCGCTAGTGCCATGAGACCGGTTGCTGCAGGTAACGCTGATTTCGACTGGGAATATGTCAACGAGTTCAATACCGGCTTTGACATCGCCTTATTCAGACAAGGCAGACTACGTATTGCAGCTGATTACTACAATAAGATTACCACCAATATGTTTATCGATCAACCACCTTCAATAACCTCTGGTTTTGAAGTCCTTTCCCTGAGCAGCGGTAAGATGAGAAATCGGGGCGTGGAAGCAGACATCCAGGGTGACGTCATCAAAACAAAGGATTTTACCTGGAATTTAGGCTTAAACTTTGCTTATAACAAAAATGAAATTCTGCGTCTCACAGACGATCTGGATGAGATACCCGATGGAGATACGCGTATCTGGAAAGTTGGATACCCACTAGGAACTTATTATGCGCCTAACTGGGCGGGCGTAAATCCTGAAAATGGCGACGCACAGTACTATGATAAGGATGGTAAGATCACCACGGTTTACGACTTTGATGCACTGGCTGTTACCGAATCGGGCAGTCTGTATCCAAAACTAACCGGAGGCTTCAACACAGGGGTGCAATACAAATCATTCAGCGCAAGTGCTCTTTTCTCTTTTGTTTCTGGTGTTAAACGCTGGAACAATGAAGACCTTTACAATGAAAACGATCGTTACATGACCAGTAACCAGTCCATCCGTATGCTCGAAGATCGTTGGAAAAAGCCTGGTGATATTGCTACGCTACAGCGAATAGACATCAGACGTCAGTTCAGTTCCAAAGACATCCAGGATGCATCGTTCCTTCGACTCAGAAATGTCACCCTCGGATACTCTGTTCCGGCAAATGTCACCGAGCGCTTGAAAGTGATCAAAGGTGTGAAAGTCTTTGTTCAAGGTCAGAACTTGTTTACCTGGACAAAATGGCGCGGACTGGATCCTGAGAACAACAATGTTTACGGACGTTTCCAGTACCCCGCAGCAAAAACCTATACGGCAGGTCTTAATGTTAACTTTTAATCAGTACAGTCATGATACTTAAATCAACCCGTAAATATATATCCCTGCTTGGCGTGCTGCTGGTAACCTTCAGCTCATGTAAACAGCTTGACGATGTCCAACCGACGGACACTATTGATCCATCGAGAGCCTTCCGTAACGTGAAGGATCTTGACCTCGGCCTGTTAGGGGCCTATGCCTATTTGGATTATTCACTGATGGGCAGCAATGCCATCGTCTCTGATGAAATTACCGTACCCGACGAGAACACCGTCAGCAATACCGAAGCATATCGCTGGCTCTATAATTCAGGCAGTGGGTCAGTAACTTCTGCTTTTAATGACTACTATATTACCCTTGATCGTCTTAACCGCGTCCTGGCGGCCATACCGAATGTTGAGGCCGTCGGCGCCGACCTGGCGCTTAAACAGCGATATCAGGGAGAGCTGCTTGCCCTTCGGGCCTATTGTCATCTGGAATTACTTCGGGCCTACGCCTCCTCATATGATAACGGCGCTTTAGGTGTTCCCTATATGAAAGCCTCTGTCATCAGCTATCCTGCAAGAGACAACTTTGAAGCCGTTATATCGAATATAAAAGCTGATTTGCTCGAAGCGAAAAACCTGATCCCGGCGTCTTTCACCGACCGCACCCGTATCACCAGAATCGCAGTGGCCGCCATTCAGGCCAGGACAGCCCTGTACGAACGCAACTGGGCAGACGCGGTCAGCTATTCCACTGAAGTAATCAATGCGGTTCCATTAGCCAGCAGGACTCAATTTCCGCAGATCTGGACCGACCAAAGTGATGCAGAAGTGATCTGGAAACTGAAAAGAGTGGGTGCCGACTCCCGGATCGGCGCCTTCTTCTTCCGTGAAACCGGTGGAATTGTTCTTTACGCTCCGTCCTTTGAACTGATCAATAGTTTCGACCCGGCAAATGACATCCGCTACAGTGCTTATATATCCTACTACCCTAACAGAGGCGCAGGCAAGTCTGCTTATCTCGTTAATAAGTATATCGGCGGCGACGCCACAGCTCCTGGCCGTGCAGATGTGAAGCTGTTCCGAACTGCGGAGATGTACCTGATCAAGTCAGAAGCAGAAGCGGAACTCGCTCCCGCAGCTGGAAGCGCAGACCTACATACACTCCGTTCAGCGCGTATACAGAACTATGCTGCTGAAACATTTAACAGCAAAGAAGCCCTTATAACCGCTATCTATCAGGAGCGGTTCAAAGAGCTCGCCTTTGAAGGTCACCGTTTCTTTGATCTCAGACGTAGAAACCTGCCGGTAGAACGTTTGCCGGAAGATGCTGTCAACGCGGTGGGTGCAGTAAAGCTGGAGCCGACTCAGGCACAGTATGCCTTCCCGATCCCTGCAAGAGAGATTTCAGTAAACCGAAACATGGAACAAAACCCTAATTACTAATGAGATACTCACTGGCGGCGATGCTATTTGTCCTCTGCTATTCGGCAGCAGGATGTACAAAAGACCCGAAGGGTACTAAGCCACAGAAGGAGCATGCTCTCAACCCAGACCCGGCCGCCGCGCGGCCGGGCTCCCTTGGCTTTGTGGGCGATAGCACCGACGTCGTTACGCCGGTTAGCGGCGGCTTAGTCCTGATGGGAGGTGGGACGGACGTCGATGCAGCCTTCAGATGGATGATCGACAGAAGCGGCGGCGGTGACGTTGTCATTATCCGCGCTTCAGGCGCCGATGCATACAACCCGTATATCAGCCGGCTTGGAAAGGTAAACTCCGTTGAGACGCTTAAGATCGATTCAAGAACACTGGCAGATGACGAGCGGGTAGCTACCATTATCAAAAATGCGGAGATGCTGTTCATTGCAGGCGGCGACCAATCCAATTACATGAAGTATTGGAAAAATACTAAAACCATGGATGCCATCAACTACTTGCTGAACGTAAAAAAAGCGCCTGTAGGCGGTACAAGCGCGGGTTGTGCGATCCTCGGTGAGCTTTATTACAGCGGCGAAAATGGCAGCGTGGTTTCCGATGAAGCGCTTTCCAACCCCTATCATCCTAATGTGACGCTATATGCCAATGACTTTCTTAAGGCCCCGTTTATGAAGGAGGTATTGACGGATCAGCATTATGTAGCGAGAGGCCGGCAAGGAAGACACCTTGCCTTTCTTGCAAGGATGCTGAAAGATAAAGGTATCCAGGCAAAGGGTGTTGCAGCCGACGAAAAAACAGCGGTATGTATAGCATCAGACGGTAAAGCTACTGTCTACGGCAAAGGCAAGGCCTTCTTTCTGATGACTGATCAAAATAAAAATCCGGAAGTTTGTGAAAGCGGACAAGCCTTAGACTGGAACTGGAAACAAACGGCTGTAAGGGTCTATACCATCACAGGATCGGACGAAGGTAGTGGAAGCTTTGACCTAAGCACGTATGCTGAGTCTGCGGCAAAAGGCGGAACCTGGCAGTGGTGGTGGGCTGAACACGGAAAATTAAATATGAATGAATAAGATGAATTTTAAGAAAGTAAAAACGGGCCTGGTCGTCGTTTTTACCAGCGCATGTTTGAGCGGTGTATTTGCTCAAAAATATGTAATGGTCATCCATGGAGGTGCAGGAACTATACTCAAGTCAAGTATGACGGCCGAAAAGGAGAAAGCTTACCGTGCAGCTCTTACTACCGCCTTGCAGCGCGGATATAGCGTCATCCAATCTGGCAAGCCCAGCCTTGATGCGGTAGAGGCAGCGATCCACGTACTGGAAGATTCCCCGCTTTTTAACGCCGGAAAAGGAGCTGTATTTACACACGACGGCCGAAACGAAATGGACGCTTCCATTATGAACGGAAAGACACTCGAAGCGGGTGCCGTTGCCGGAGTTACCACCATCCGTAATCCTATCAGTGCCGCCCGGGCGGTTATGGAGAAATCGGAGCATGTGATGATGGTCGGTCAGGGCGCTGAGGCCTTCGCAAAAGAAGCCGGACTCACGCTGGTTGATCCTTCATACTTCCGTACCGAAGAGCGCTGGCAGGGACTTCAGAAAGCGATAGAAGAAGATTCTACTAAGAGCGTTCTCGATCACGGTAACAAGAAGGCGATGCTAAAGGGCATAAAGAACCGCGATAATAAGTTCGGCACAGTGGGTGCCGTAGCGCTCGACAAGGATGGCAACCTTGCTGCCGGAACTTCCACCGGCGGTATGACCAACAAAAAGTATGGCCGCGTTGGCGACTCACCTATTATTGGTGCGGGAACTTACGCCAACAACGCTACAGCGGGTATCTCCTGCACTGGCTGGGGTGAATTCTATATCCGCAGTGTGGTGGCTCATGATATTTCAGCGTTAATGGAATATAAAGGCCTGAGCGTTGCTGAAGCTTCCAAATTAGTGATGGATAAAGTCGGCAAGCTCGGTGGTGATGGCGGCGTAATCGCGCTCGACCGAAAAGGCCATGTAGCGACCCCTTTCAACACGGAAGGGATGTACCGGGGAATGGTGACGGAGGACGGAAAGATTACCGTTGAAATTTATAAATAATAAAAAGGAGCCACTGAGCTCCTTTTTCCTTTATCGGATAGTGAATTTCCTTCCATCCGTATATAATCCGAAATGAAGGTCTTCCATCTCTATCAAACCTTTCGGATTGATCTTCAAACCCCTTGGTTCAGAGATAGTCATCACCTGACTTTCACCCGTAACTTCCAGGTTCTTCCCTCTCACAATTATCGCCGTACTCTCATCGATCCCGATACACATATAATCCGGATGGGCCGCCAAAGCAGAAATAAGCCTGTTATGCCGGCTGCGCTTTAGAAAATGCTGATCGATAATCACCGAATCAATCAAGCCAAGACCTTCTTTGAACTCGATGTTCTTATCCCATAATTTGTCAAATGTTTCCTTGTAAGTGGTATCACCCGCAAGTTGCTGACCGGTGATCATGGCCTTACTCATCACGGCCGCTCCGGCGCTGGTACCCGCTACAGTTGATCCGCTCCGGTAAGCGGCATGGATCGCGTCGTAGACCGGGGTATTCCTTACTATGTCCATAAACCGGTCCTGGCTCCCTCCTGCTATGTAGATCAATCGGGCGTTCCGCAATGAATCTACCCATTTTTTATTAGCAACCGTTACCTTGCTAAAATTGAATGAGGTGATCTTATTCGGAATAACCTCAGCGATTTGTTTAGCGATGCCTTGAAAAGACTCTACCGGAAGCTCACTGGCCATCGGTAGTACGACGATATAATCCCTGTTTTTCAGCTCCGCCGTTTCAACGAGCTTTTTAATCAGCTCCTTTGACCGGCTTCCGCCTCCGATGATAAACAGCTTTCCTTTAGGGGTTTGTTGCGCAAATGCAGAAGAGAAAATCAGCGATAAAGATAGTGCAAGAGAAAGAGCGTATTTCATGCTTAAAAGTAATAAAAACATGCAAAATACGGCTATTTTAGCTACCTATTCCTTGCCAAAAAGCCTGCTACTAAATCGTTAACCTTATCTGCATGCTCCATTAAACTAAGATGACCTCCTTCAACCAGTGCATATTCACCCCGCTTTACGTTTTTAGCAATATGCTTACCGGCGTATGCTCGTGTTAGCCTGTCATCTGCCGCTCCGATCACCAGACAAGGTGCTGTTATCTTCTTTAAGCGGGCTGACATCTCAAAGTCCATGCATCTGAGAAGTCCCTCTGCAGTAACTTCGGGCGGACAGAATGCCGCGATACGGGAAATGAACCTCAGCTGCGAAGCACTTTGCTCTCCTTTAAAGAATATGTAGCGATGAAACAGTATACTTAACCCGTTCATGTAGTTAAGGCGCGTTAACAAACGGAATAACAACGGATGTTTCTTTGAATATTCTAAATAAGGACGTATCACGGGCTCTTGCAAATACTCAACAAGCCATGATGCCTGACAGGTGGTATAAGGGTTGGTATAGCTGCAATGCTGTAGAATCGCCGCCTTTACGTCATTCGGATATGTACTGCAATATTCCATAGCGGTCATTGCTCCCAGGCTGTGACCATACAAAACCGGCTTTATGAGAGACAGCTCGGAGACGATCGCTGCTAAATCCCTGGCTAGATCCTTTACAGCAAGACTTACTGGAGCAGGTGACTTTCCATGTCCAGGCAGATCGACGATGATCAGCCGGTAATTGCCGCGCAGCATGGACCGCTGGTAGAACCATTGTTCGCGGCTTCCGTTGAGCCCGTGGAGTAGAACCAATGGCTGTGCACTTTCCGGGCCTTCGATTTCTACATAAAGCGTATTTCCTGTGGAGCTCCTTATATATCGCTGATCTATTGATTTTAATCGTTTTGGGGCAGCCAGTCTGTTCTTGGAAGATACGAGCCAGGAAACCGGGTACCTTCCAAATGCCAGTATCAGCCCTGCGGATACGAGTCCGAATGTTTTAAGTGAACGGTTCATTGAGTGATTGCATGTAAGCTTTCATTCAAACACCCACTCACGCGCTATTGTTTGTTCCCCCTTTTCGACTACTATCAGAAATAGTCACCGCTTGCCGAAGGACACGCGCTTTCCTGTTAAATCTTCCGGTGATCCGCTATCCGGCCTGATCTTCGGGATGCTCTTCCGGTTACCCTGCGCACTGCTCTCCGGAACGCCCGTTTTCGCCTTGCTCCTGATCTTTTTCCCCAGCTCACGAATCAGTCTGTTTCCTTCATAACCAATAAGTACCACATTCGGCCACCGCAACTCAGGTATTCCCGTCAGTGCCTGGTCCATCGGCTCGCCGGGAAATTCCGCCGCTTCTTCCGCCGCAAATGCGGCGATCAGCGCGCTGGGACTGAATTCCCGGGAGTTCAGCAACGCACTTTCCTGATCCGCCAACATGCCCTTATAGGCCATGAGCGTCATACTCAGCAGCAGGATCTGATCCTTGGGTAGCTCCGTTTGAAACACCATCTGCTGCGCCTCTATCGTTTCATGCCTGGAAATCTCCACATCCCTGAATTCCAGGTATTCATAGTATTCCCTGCGGAAGTTAAAGCCTATCAAACTGAAGCGGATGCGGTACCGGCTGGCCTGCTGCTGCAACCAGGCAGGAAGACGGATAGCAGTTTTCGCCGCTATAGCCCCCAGCGACACCACGATCTGGCCCTGCTCGTTGCGACTCACCTGATGATTAACCTGCAACACCTCGCTGAGCTTACTTTTAATGTTGAACTCCATCCCCCTCAGCCAGCTCAAATCCCCGTCATGCAGGTCCCGCTGCCCCTTGAAACCGGTCAGGCTGCCCCGGATGCTGCGGTACACGGCCTGGGTGCAACGGGCTGCAGCCGTTCCGTCACGGTACAGGTAAGCCGGCTCAAATGCCGAGCGGATCACGCCGGCCGTAGAGCTAGACAACCCGAACTCCGTGGCTGACTTCATGCTCTCTGCCGTCTGTTTGAATTTTTTGGGTCTCCCCTGGATAATGTTCATCCCGCGGTAATTGCGGTAGACCACCGGGCCGGCCGTTCCGCTGACCATCCCTTTGCTGTTTACTTTTGCCATTGTCTGATAATTTAAAAAGGCAAGATACGCACGTGGAAACAGACTACGCTTTGTTGGTCCAAAAACGACAAAATTTTAGGTGTTTTTTAAAATTTTGTACCAAAACGGATCTCCTATCGATCCGGCCATCCTCGCAATTTCCCCGGTTTTCAGCTGAGCAAAAGGGGTGATAAGTCCGACTTATAAGTACTATAGTCGGACTTATCACGGCAGGAAGTGGCGTTGTTATGCGCTTTATATCAATCTTGTCAGATCATTGGTAATTAAGAAAGTAATGTTGGAGCAACATGATAGTCTTCGCGTCTGCGAACTCCCCTTTCTGTAAGGTATCACGCGCTTCATCAAAGCTGATCTCCACGAGCTCTATATCCTCACCCTCCTCTTCAAGCCCACCGCCTTCGCTATGCTCACCATTGCTATCATAGGTGGCCAGGTACAGCCGCTGGAATTCAGTGATTCCACCAGCGGATGTATACACGCTGGCGACCTTTTTAAGATCACGGATAGGATATCCGGTTTCTTCTTTAACTTCCCTGTGAGCCGTTTCTTCGGGCGATTCCCCTTCGTCAATGAGTCCGGCGCAAGCCTCTACGAGATAGCCGGTTTCGCTCCCATTCAGATACGTGGGTAGTCTAAACTGTCTGGTGAGCAGAAACTTCTTGTTCACGCTGTCTACGAGCAGGACAGTCACAGCATCCGGACGAAAGTAGACTTCGTTTTTCTTCTTCAGAAGCTGCCCTTTACTGCCTGTTCTTTGAAAAGTATATGATTTAAGCGGATACTTTCTATCCGATAGCGTTTCTTCTTGAATAATTTTGATATCAGACATCATCTTGTTTATTTACTTTGGTAAGACATTTTCCATGATAAAACCGGAATGCGGCAGCGTAGGCATTCTGGCAAGACTGTAAGACAAATCCTGTTGCGGAACCTGATAATTCACATCCCGCGTAAGGAAAACGAGGAATGTCCTGAGTGTTTGAACGGTAATCAGCTCACCCGGACAGCGGTGCCCGTTGCGCGGGTCGCCTCCCCCCTGAGCAAGAAAATCGAACGGTCGGATCAGCCGATGATTAAAACGATCAGGATTAAATGTAAAAGGATGATCCCACAGTCTGGCATCGTGATTCGTGCCATACATATCCAGCAATACAAGTGAGCCTTTGCCAAAACGATATTGATGCCATTGAAAGTCTTTCTTTACTATCGCCCCCATAAATGGGGCGAAAGGATAAAACCTCCTGACCTCATTGATAAATTGCAAAATGTACTGGTCATCCTCCTGCTCCATCTTTGGTTTACAATCCGGGTAGTGCTCAAGTGCCAGTGCGGCAAAAGTAACGTACCAGGCGATGGCAACTGTTGGACGCAGGATATTCAGCAGTTCGATTGCCGCCATTTTTAAATCGAGGAGATTTCCTTTCATATCACGGTAGTGAGCGCAGACATAAAGGGCGGATTGCCGATCCCCATCGAGCTTGCCACTTCTGACATCGTTGATCAGTCTGGAAATCCATTGCTCCATATCTTTTCGAGCTTTTCTACCCCGGAAGTTCCTGGAGCCCAGGGATCCGAAAGCGTCAACCATCGACACAAAGCTCCGCGCTGCGTGAACCGCCTGTTCGTCGCTTGCTGGTACACCCGCCCAACGGCATATTGCCTTTGACAGGATTTCCGCTGATTCGCGAAACAGAACGATCCTCGGAATACTTTGCCATACAAGAACGGCTTTTTCAAGTTCTTCCCTTACCAGATCCTGCAACTTGTCAATATTGGAGTCCGTTAGCAATGACATGAACATCGCTTTCCGGTGATGATGCTCCTGGGCGTCTTTCGTGTGGATCGCTTGCTCTCCTGTAAGTGTTTTCTGAATCGGTGGCGGCACAGCGCCTTTGCGTATGAACTTCTCAGCATCATAAAATGTTCGTGCAGCGTCTTCGCCTCCGAAACAGATCACATGGAATCCAGGGATGCTCATCTTAAAGATGTCAGACTTAAATTTATTCCGTCTGTTCATGATGAATGGGAAGCCCTCTTTAATCAGTCCGAGGCCTCCTGCCAGTATATTTTCTTTAGGTATCTGGTGCATTGCTTTTTTGGTATGATGAATGGATGAAACGAGTTGGCTGGATATCTCATCGTCTATTGAAGAGAAGAAACCCCACTCCTAAGCCCGCAGCAACAGCCGTAAACAGCAGGGACTTCTTTGCGGGGCTGGTTTCCTGCAACCATCCGCCGGAGATTCCGGTTCCATTTTCTCCCGATTTAAAAAGGTGTCCCGTACCGATAGACGCTGGCTTAGCTCTGTGGAAATAGTTGTCCATTATGCCGGTTACAACACGTCTGAAAAGTGCCGGAGCGATCGCGTTTGCAGCTTTATACAGCCCAGCCGTTTCACCGATATTTACTGCGTCTTTAGGACGCCTGGCTAGTCTGACCATGGCTTTGGCCACCCTTCTGGCCTCAAAAACGGGCGGAACGGGCTTGATCTTCTTGCCGGTGTAATTTGCAGCATGCTGAAAACCGGGTGTGTCGATATAGGCAGGGAAGATATCGCATACATGAATATCCGGCCAGTGCAGCAGTTCGCAGCGCAATGATTCTGAAAAACCCCTTAGACCGTACTTACTCGCCGAGTATGCTACGACATAAGGCTCCGGTGCAAATGCCCCTACCGAGATGGTATTGATCAGGGTGCCATAACCTTGCTGTTTAAATACGGGAAGTACATGATACGTTCCATTGATATGCCCCAATAAATTGGTTTCTATCACCTTATGATGAACATCCAGCGGTATCTCTTCGAAGGTTCCCACAGCACCACCGCCCGCATTATTGATCCAGACATCGATTTTTCCTGTAGCTTCGAGCGCAATCTTCACTGCATCCCGCAAGTTCTCGGGTTTAGTGACATCAGCCTGAACGGCGAGCGCCAGCCTGGCACCTGCGTCAAGGCATTGTTCTGCCACCTGCTGAAGCGTATCTATCCTCCTGGCGAGTAATATAAGACTGCTTCCCCGCCTGGCAAACTCCAGTGCAGTTGCCCTACCGATTCCGCTGGATGCTCCTGCTATTACGACTGTCTTCTGGCTTAGTGGTGCCCTCGCAGCCAACTTCTTCCTGTGATCTTTCATAATCGACATGCTTGTTCCTTGGTTGAACAAATAAATTTGCATCCGGATTGTCTGATCTTAAAAAAGTTCAGGGGGCGGTGCTGGAATGTCGTTACCTGCAAAAGGCCCCCTTCCGGTGATGGAGGCCCGGTTGATGGCTTCCCCTACGATTTGTGCAAGATCAGGATCCGCCTCACCTTCTGTTAATAACGCCCATTTTCCCTCGCTTTCCCTCAAAACAAACTGTTTACCGTCGGGCAGCACGACCTGCCAGGCCGGGTTATCCTGATAAAGGAGTTCCTTAATAGTGACTTGTATCTTTTCACCATTAAACCCTATTAGCAATGAATTCTCCATAGTAAGATGTACCTTAATAGTAATTTTTCAGGAGAACACACCGGTAAGCTGATGGTGTGGGCAATGTAGGCGATCAGGTACTTATTATGTTAGGAATACGATCGGAAATGCGTTTTCTACGGGTTATTTCGAGAGATTTCCCTCCACGCTTACAGCTTATAAATCCTTAGGTCTCTTATCTCCTGTCTTGACCAGGTCGAACGAAATCCGAAGTAACCTTCTGTTAGCGCCCTGGGATCCTTGTATTCGAAATAGAGTACGCCGTCTACCCATACGCTCGAGGTCCCGTCTTTGATCATTGTTCTGACTTGACATTCGTGGTTAGGCTTTAGTAGCTTTGCCTGGCTTTTGTCTTCTTTAAGCAAAATCCTCTCGCCCTTGTGATATTTCCGAAACCGGGTGGTTGAATTGTGGTTTCCGCCGATACCTGCATAATAAAGGCTGAGATTGTCATAGTCTGAAAACTTCCCTTTCCGTGTGAACAAGTTGGATGTTGCGGGATCTGTAGCCATCCAGAACTGATTCATATCTGAAAGACGGTCATTGCTGCCGTTATCTATAACAACTTTACGGGTGTACTCAATTACGAGGTTGCCCTTTAGCTTTTTGTTCAGCCAGACGGTGACACCTCCTTTAGTATCGAGAACAAGCGTATTGTTGTTGACATATACAGACGAATTATCCGGTGTTTCCAGTTCAATAACCCAGGTTTTGGGGTCGAGTGCCGCGAAATCAGAAGAATATATTAACCGCCCTTGTGGCGATGGCTGATTGTTTAAGGCGCGCAAGGTCCCGTTGTTTTGATCCGAGCTCGCTTCGAACGGTGCCACGAAGGTGAGGGCAAAAGCTACAAAGACTGAAAGTACTTGCTTGATCATATCACTTTGGCATTAACTTGTTAAAAATCCAGGATGAATGAAAGGTGTTAAATCTAAGAAATTAATATATAAATGAACATTCAAACTTGGCGGCTGTTGACTATCCTAACGACAAAGCAGAATATGAAGAATAACCAACAGAAGAAGACCATACTTGTTACCGGTGCCAGTTCAGGTATAGGCCAGGGCATCGCTATCGGATTCGGTCAACAGGGAGCAAATGTGGTGGTCAATTATCACAGCGACGAAGAGGGAGCACAATTTACCCTCGACAAGATCAAAGCAGCGGGCGGAGATGGTTTTATTCATCAGGCTGATGTAAGTAGTGAAGAGGAAGTGAAGAGTATGTATGAGAAAGCCGTTAAAGAGTATGGGTCGATTGATGTTTTAATAAACAATGCCGGAATTCAGAAAGACAGCTCATTCTCGGAAATGACTTTGGATGAATGGAATGGAGTCATAAAAACAAATCTGACGGGACAGTTTCTATGTGCACGGGAAGCAATCCGGCTTTTTGAGCAAAAGCCGGATGTCGGCGATGAGGCGAAGTCTAAAGGGAACGTCATTTTTATCAGCTCTGTGCACGACATTATCCCTTGGGCGGGACATGTGAATTATGCCTCTTCGAAGGGTGGTATTTCCATGCTCATGAAGTCGCTCGCTTTGGAAGTTGCGCAAAAAAAGATTCGTGTGAACAGCATTTCTCCGGGAGCTATTGCTACCGATATCAATGATGATGTATGGAAAGATGAGGAAAAGAAAGCGGAACTCCTGAAGCTCATCCCTTACAGGCGAATCGGGCAGCCGGAGGATATAGCGAAAGCCGCGGTCTGGCTGGCTTCTGATGAGAGTGACTATATTACCGGAACAACGATTTATGTTGATGGAGGAATGACACTCTACCCGGGATTCCTGGAGAACGGGTAAATGCAGACTGTCGCTACAAGTGAGTCGGCGCTTTACTTCTCTGACTTTTTCTTATACAGGTAGCTGCTTTCCATATTCTCAATCTTCCCGTATTTTCGTTCATAGCGGATAACATCATCCGGACCGAAGGGGTGCCCACCAAAGCCGTTACGCATCATGGCTATCGCTTTGTCTGCTATCCGCTCAGTGTTGCGTGAGGCGAAAAGTTGCATGACGGATTGTGCAATTACCGGCACAGGTACTTCCATGCGCATAGCATCGGCAACAAGCCAGTTAACTTCGCCGGTGTCTTCTATATAGGAAGGTACGCTTTCAAACCCTTGTTTCTCGTCATATGATTTGGCCATAAGCTCTATTAACCATGAACGAATAACGGAGCCATGATTCCACGTCTTTAGAATTTCAGAAAAGTTAAGATCCTCGCGGTAACTGGACAAGAGATCCATTCCTTCGGCGATGGACTGAAGCATTCCGAACTCTATTCCGTTGTGTACGAGCTTGACGTAATGTCCGGAGCCCGGACCTCCGGTATGTACATACCCGTTGTCGACCGCCAGATCCTGCAGGATTGGAGACACATGAACCATTGCTTCAGGTTCGCCGCCTGCCATGAAGCACGCACCATTTCTGGCGCCATCGACTCCGCCACTGGTGCCGCAGTCTACAAACGCTATACGGTGCTCTTTGAGCTCTTTGGCCCTGCGAACGGAATCTCCCCAATAGGAGTTACCTCCATCAACGATAATATCGTTTTCCTCAAGCCTGGTAGTGAGCTGTTCGATGATCCGGTCGATGACTGCGCCGGCGGGTACGTAAATAAACACGATTCTTGGAGAAGCCAGTTCTGCTACAAAGGTATCCATATCGGGAACCTGACGGACACCATAATCCTGAAGCTCCTGGTAGCTGTTCAGATCGTAACCGATAACCTGATACCCCTTGTCAACCGCCTGTAAGGCCATGTTGCCGCCCATTTTCCCAAGTCCTATGATGCCTATTGTTGTCTTCTTCATTTCTTGTCACTTATTATCAGCCCAATCGCTGTTATTAGTAAGACCTGAAGCAATATTTTGTTTTAGAAAATGGGATGGAAGTAGACACCGGTTCCTGATTTACCCTTATTTCGAAAAAATAAATTCTTTGCTTCTGTAACCGGATTTATCGGAGTACCAATCGGCATATTTTTGACCGCCTGACAGTGCCCATTGTGAAAAATAGGTATACACATCATATATCGCCTTTTTTTCAACCGGGTAGTCGAACGAACCAAAGATGTCCAGCGCAAACGGCTTATTCTCTTTGGTGAGATAGTAGCTGTTTTTCTGAACATTGGAGTTATCGGACTGTGTCGACAACAGGCTCTTATCGGCAAGATCGGTAGGCATTTGATTGACCAGGTGAACCTCCCTGCCCCTGGTCTGGTTGCTGATCATAAACGGGTTAAATGGAGCTTTGGCCGTAAAGTCCTCCTGTAAACGTGAATTGAATGTTATCGTGATATGCGCGGTCTCACTCTTCACCAGGGCGGTGTTCTGCACGGTGTTTATGAAACCGGAATTTGAAGCGAACAAACTTTTATACGAGTCGAAAGGAATGATTACAGCAGATGACTGGTTGCTTTCCGTTCCATTCGCCGACAGCCGGATATAATTGTTGTTGAGTATCTGGCCACTGACGCTTTTTACGGTGTTCGGTGCGAGAGGAAGTTGTACACCGAAGCCATTACTGAAACTTGCGCCAGCGGCGAGTGGCTTGTAAGAGCCGTTCATGTGAACTACATTATTGGCGGCGTTCATAGCAAACTTGTATTGGTAACTGATAACCAGGTCGTTCAGATCGTAATCTCCTTCGGCAGGCCACATGTCTTCGAAGGCGATGGTGCCCCATACCGATTTGCTTGGGTAATACCTGTTATAGGCCAGCTTCGGATCCTCAGGATATTCATCGTACAGATCAGGAACTCCGTCGCCATCAGTATCCGTCACTTTTTCATCCACGAATGGAATTCCTACCGGTGAAATGGCGTCTACCGGATTAGACTGTGCGTAAAAAACAAGATCGTTAAAATCCTGGTCGCTGTGAGAGCCTGGCGTCCGGTTAATATCTTCAAAACCTACCAGGAATACGCGCTGAGTAGCGTCATTTAACAGCACGTTATGTCTTTTGAGACTGTTGCTGGCTTCAGGGTTCAGTCGTTCGTCTGTATAGAATTTCGCCGCATTGTAGTTTATAGACTTATCTGTTGTATTATATGCATTTTGTATCAGCACAAAGCCTACAGAAGTTCCGGCTTTAAATCTTCCGATTTTGACTTTGTCTCCCATGAGCATATTTCCGACGCCCTGGCTTCCCTTCAAAGACGCGTTGGGGAGTATCACTCTGATCGTGTCGATTTGGTTGGCAGATGTTGGCTCCTGTCCGGTTGGATAGGTATAATATCCCAGCGAATTCAGAAAGTCCGCTCCTTCATGTACGAAGGTAATCCAGACATCTGAAGTCTTGGTGATGGTCAGATTTGTTGGTGCTTCTGTGTTCAGATATTCAGGATGCAGGTTCGGCACTGAACTTCCCTCGGGGATCGTGTTACCCAGATGCTGGATCAATGCAGCCATATCAATAGTCTTATCCACAGGTTCCCGGTCAAGCGGTCTGCCGAGCTCATCAAAAACTGAGGGATTATAGATGTAGGCGGTATTTTGTGACGAAGTACTGAAGCGGCCGGCCTTTAAGCTCGTTGATGAACCGCTGTTATTTCGAAGCACAACGTTTCCGCTGATACCACCTGCTCCTCCGATAACGGCGGTGATTGAACTTCCACTTATATAGGCACGAACCTTTCTTGCAAGGCCGATGTATGCCGGATCGACAACTACGGTATCCAGATAGGCCGGAAGGTTTAAGGTGGTCTTGACGTACCCGTTTTCATCACTGAGGACTTTCGTAAGCTCTGAGCCAGCTTCTACTCTGGAAGGGTCGTAAACAGAGACAAGGACATTCTTTACAGGCTGATCCGTTCTGGTGAGGAGGCGGATGTTCAACGCTACCTTTTTTGTCGTGCTGTAATCGAATCCGTCAGGCGATACCTTCTCGCCGGTGGGATGTTCGCCGGATTCAGTTAGTTGATTTTTTTGACAGGATAGCGTCGAGAAAGCCAGCACTGTCAGACATAAGTGGAGAAACGTCATTTTCATGC
>NZ_JAZQRL010000066.1:0-14519 GCF_045629565.1 Arcticibacter sp. | reverse complement strand
TTTGACTAAGCCGATTTTAACGGATGCATTGATCATAGAAATTGCCAATGCGCTTCAGCGACAAACTGAAAGCACAAATGTGCTATTGAGACCACGTCCTTAAGGACTGATCGAATCGGCCAAAAGACTGTTGATCGTACTGGTGTTTCTGGACACCTGATAGCTCACAATGGAGTCCACGGATTATAACTCCGTTTACTGCCTGCCCTCGAGCAGCAAAAAGCCTGCAAATTTCACTTTGCAGGCTTTCTCCTTTTTTGGTTTCACTCTTATTACAATTGCTATTTACTCATAAGAAACAGCCTCTATCCGGTAACTGTCATAATAGGAAAGAGGCAGGCTCAAGTCCGGATCATAAATCCCCATCATCAGCACTGACACCGTTTTAAACCGAAAATAGTCCGCGTTAAAATAATAGGTGCTCACCAGCTGCTTGTCCGATGACCTGCGGATCTCGAATACTATGCTGTAAGTTCCCGTTTTTGTGGGATAGGCCTTAAAATCCGTAAATTTCTGATAACCGAGTCCGCTGGCCTCATTACTGCTCATGCCCTGGATATTGATATCCACTTTCGGACCCGAGGGCGAAAGGTTGACAAAACGTATATTCACGATGCTGTCCGCAGAAGGAACAGGCTTTGCAGCATCACGCACCACATAGGCCGGAAAGTTGGTCTCTCGATGGAAAAGCGTGTCCACATGCGATCCGATGCCGGACAGATAAAGCGAGTATACCTCATCCCTGCCCAGTACCGCGCTCTGATCGTACCACAGCTTTGTGGTATCCGACAACGAGGCCACCTGCAGTACCATGGGCTGACCCACAGGAACCCTGAACAGCCGGTTCAGGCTCCCAGAACCGCCCAGGCCATCATAGTCCGCAATAGTGTTCCAATAGACTTTTTTGAGCGACACATTCGCCTTGGCATATCCTCCAGACACCACCGCGTTCACCACATTCACCCTGGCAACGCCAGAATCCCCGAGCTCTCCCTGCATCAGCCCATCCTTCCGGCACGAGCTGCACAGCAGCAAACCAGAAAGCAAAAAACAGAATCCGGCTTTTATTTTAGTTCTTTTCATATTCATCATCTTTTAATACTGTCCATTCTCCCACACCTTATCTTGGATTCTGTGCAATACCCGTCAGGTCGACCACTTCGCGGGTCGGGATCAAAAACGTGTACCGAAGGTCATTCGGCTGAAGCGGCGTATACGGGATATTGTTCATATCCCTTTGCAGGGTCACCGCAAACTCCGGATCTTTGTTCAGCCTGCGCAGGTCTGTCCACCGCAGGGTGCGAAAAACAAGTTCTTTCCTTCTCTCGGCCAGGATCTGCACCAGCGCATCATGTGCACTGCCTGCTGTACGGCTGACATAGGGCGGTTCCATCCGTTTGGAAAGCAGGATATTCAGGTCCTGCATCGCAAGCACGGTATTTCCGGCACGCGCCTGGCATTCCGCCCGGATCAGGTACATTTCATCGGTCGCAAGCCCCATAAAGTATGCCGCATAGAGCTGCCCGTAATAGGCGCCGTCATAATTGCCCCGAAAACCGACCTGCCCGGTAGGCTGTCCCATCCAGTCGGTCACTTCAAAGAAAAATACCGATCTGCGGCGGTCCTTGGCACCGTAAGAGCTGTACAGTGCCGGATGGATCTGTGTCTTTTCGATCTCCATGCTGCTGTAGGAGGTCACCGACTGGAAGATCACCTCGGCATTGAATCGGGCAAACGACGCTCCCGAAGGATCGCTGCCCACCGTGGTCGCCGTAGGGGAAAAACTCGTCGCATTGTAGTCGATCAGTGTCCCCTGGAGCTTCAGGCATTCATCAGCCATCTTGCCAGCCTCCGCATAGTCCTCCATCGACAGGTAGCTACGCGCCAGTGCACCGTAAGCGGCTGCTTTTGAAGGACGGGACTTCACCTGAACCTCTACAGGAAGCAGAGAAACTGCTTCCAATAGATCCGCCGTGATCCGCTCATATACCTGCTGGACCGTGCCCCGGCTCGATACTTCCGTCGGATCCGGGCGCAGCCTAAGCGGAATCCCCGGATCAGTGCCCGCTGTTGCCGCCGTATACGGCTTACAGAACAGCTGAGCCAGGTGGTAAAAAGCAAAAGCACGGAAAAACAGCGCCGAGCCCCGCACAGCCCTATATCCAGAATCTTCCAGGGACAGTTTCTCCAGTGTGCTGAGCACCAGGTTGGCATTGTAAACCACCTGGTAGCCCGTCAGCCACTGCGCAACATGCTCCCCTTGGGGATGCCAACTGTAGTTCCGCTTGTTCTCCGGTGAATTGTTCACATCCGCCAGACCGTCATACACCGCGTCTGTGAAATAATAGTTGTCCGAGGCCGCCTCACCATGGTCGGCATAGCTCGCATTCATCCGCGTATAGTCGTCCAGAAGCGCCTGGCAGTCCGCAAGCGTCTTCGGGACAACCTGGCTCAGGTCAGGACGCTGGTCCAGAAAATCCTTCTTGCAGCCTGTCTGAAGCAACAGCAATACTGTAAGTGTCATCAGTAATCGTATATGTTTCATCTTTTTATTTTCTTTAACTGTCATTAAATATCCCAGATCCCCTAAAAACTGGCATTAAAACCCAATGTAATGCTCCGCGGGGCAGGCGGGGTCAGCAGCGACTCCGGATCGATCCCGAACCTGTTCGCACGCCACAGGATCCCCAGGTTGTTCACGTTGCAGTACACCTGAAGGCTCCGCAAGACCTTGCCCGATGCAGGGATCCGGTAGTCCAAACGGATGTCCTCTAACCGGATATGGTCCCCAGAGATCACACGGGCCGAAGAAGATCCGTAAAAAGCATTCTTAAAAAAATCATTATCCCCGGGCCGAATGGAAGGGACTACCTCCGCACGCTTTTCGTCGCCAGGCTGCTGCCAGCGATTTCCGTATTCAGGGAACTGAACAACAGGATTGTCAAATAAATTACCTAAATTATATCCGCGGCTCAGTTTATATTTAAATTTGTACAAAATATTGGCAGAAAGCGAGAACGATTTCCACTGCACGGTGTTCCGAAAGGCCCCATAGTACAGCGGGATGATCGAACCGTGGTTCTCCAGGTCCTTGAACTTCGAGACGTAGATCGCGATATAGTTCTTGGTCAGGTTGCCACCGCTGTCATAGCCCAGCGGATCACCAGTCTCGTGCTCCAGTCCCGCAAAACGGAACGTGTACAGGCTGAACGGATCATTCCCCTCTCGGTAGATATTGTTCAAAATACCACCATCACTAAAACGGGGAACATAATAACTTGCACTTTCTGAAGCGGGCAACAGGTACTTGGTCACCACATTGCGCGTATAGCTCAGCAGCAGGTTGCTGCCCCAACGGAAATCACGCCCCTGCAGGTTCACCGACTGCAGGTTCAGCTCAAAGCCGTTGGTCTTCAGGTTCGCAGAATTCTTCATCATCTGTGCATAGCCCGTGCTGTTGTCCATCGGTGCCGGAGCGATCAGGTTCAACGATCGTTTCTGGTACCATTCCACTGTCCCCGAGAGCCGGTTTCCCTGCAGCGAAAAGTCAGCCCCCAGGTTGAACATCCCCATCCGCTCAGGCGACAGCCGCGGATTCGGAGCCGTCCCCACACTGGCATAAGTAAGCCCCGTAATGGCGTTCGGAGAAGGGCTGTAGCCCATCGTCGGATAGGCCGAGACCGTATTGTTGATATTGCCCATATAACCGTAGGTAGCCCGCAGTTTAAGCGTCTGCAGCAGACCCGGACTAAAAAAAGATTCGTTGTGGATATTCCAAGCTCCGCCCAGAGACCAGTTCGGCTTGATTCGGTCGCTCGCTGCGATCCCGTAGATATTTGCCGCATCGTTACGACCGCTCACCGTCAGCGTATACCGACGGTCGTAGCTATACGAAGCATTCAGGAATACCGAGGTCTTCCGGTCAACATAGGAGGTCTGCAGAGATATCGGAAGCGGAATGGTATAGCTGCCCCCCTGACCGTTCAGCAGCGGAAGCTGTACCCCGTAGGGCGTCGGGTAAAAGGTCATTGGGTCCGAATTGTAGCCGTATAGGGTATTAACATAGGGGCTGCCACTGATCTTCGCCTCGCTCCGTTCAAAGCCAACAAGTGCACTCAGCTCGTGCACTTTATTAAAGGTACGATCAAAGTTCAGCTGGCTCCGCAACGTGTTCGAGGTACGCGGCAGGGACAACTGCCGGATAGCATCCCCCACAGGAACTGGAAAATGGGCCGGCTGCGTCAGGTCAGTTGTGCTGTAGGTCGCAAAGGAATTGATAAAGTCCCGCATGTAGTACGAGTCCCGGCCTGAAAACTGGGTGATCCCGTCCGTGCTCCTGCCGTACTGGTAGTTCAGGCTTGCCTGTAAGAAGGAAAGCAGCTTATAGTTCAGCCCGAAATTCATCAGCACATCCTGCGTGTTGCTCTCCCCGTAGTTGGTGTTGATGTCCCGAAGCGGATAGTAGCTCCAGTCCAGCAGACGTCCGTTGCCTGCACTATGCCGGTAGTCCGATTTTGTGAAACCGCTGAAGGGTAAATTATAGATATTCATGAGCTCCAGCGGATTGCCCTGGTCGTCCGCCAGGCGCAGATACGGCTCTCCAGAAAGTGCGCCGAACACCCGATTGTATCCAAGTGTTCCCGGACTATGGTAGAGGTTCTGAGTATAGCGGATATCGGCACTCAACTCCAAGTTCTTCACCGGGGTAAAGCCCATGCTGCTGCGCAGGTTCTTGCGCCGGTAGTACACATTCACCTCCCCGTCCGTATTGTGGTCGTAGCCCCCCGACAAAAAATAACTGAACTGGCGCCCGCCGCCCGAAAGACTCGTCGAATACTGCTGCAGCACCGCCCTGCGGTACAGGTACTTCGAGATGTCCTTCCGACGGTCGTAGCCCCGGTACACATCGATCTGCGCATCGATTGTGGCACGGCCGACCTCATCGTCCGGCGGAAGCGCACGCTGCTGGGCAAGCAGCGCAACGACAGGGCTCACAATGCCATAAATGGGGTTGTTGATACTGTAATCATAGATACCTCTGCCAAAATTAAACTTTTCCAGATCGATATAGTCCGAGCTGCTCATCGCAGGCCCATAGAACAGGTCCGGACGCTCACGTACCGTCACATTGCCGCCCACCGAGACCCGAAGCGGCTGCTCAAGCTTCCCCTTTTTGGTCGTGATCACGATCACTCCGTTGCTCGAACGGCTCCCCCAGATCGAGGCAGCCGCCGCATCCTTCAGTACCGTCACGCTCTCCACATCGTTCGGATTGAGCTGGTTGATGTCGCCCTCATAAGGAAAATTGTCCAGGATCACCAGCGGAAGCCTTCCCGGCGTGCCCGCATCAAAGGGGGTAGACATGCCCAGCGTGCTCAGACCGCGGATCTGAAGCTGGGATAAGGAATTCACTTTCCGACTTCCTATAACTGTATTGCCCGAAGGCGCGGTATAGCTCGGTACATTGTCCACCGGACCGAATATGGTACTCACTGTCAGACCCTTTAAGCGGGTAATTACATCGGGACCTACATTGCGGTTGAACAGCTCATGGTCCACATGCTCAAAGGACCCCGTGGCACGCTCCTTCGGCAGACGGTAATAGCCCGTGCTCAGCACGCTCGCCTCATCCAGCGTGTTCTCCGATATCCGCATAATGATCTCCAGATAGCCTTTGATCCGCGAAACCTTCACCGTACGAGTATCGTAGCCCATATAGCTGATCCGAAGGGTCGCATCCTCAGGGACGCCCTCAAGCGTGAACATACCGTCCAGATCCGTAGTCACGCCCATCTGACCGTTCACAATGCTCACCGTGGCGCTCTGCAATGGTTTCCGGTTCTCGTCTAGGACCTTCCCCTGGATCCGGCGCTGTTGCTGGTCATTATTTACTGATCTCGACTGGATCACCACTGTTTTATCGCCGATCTCATAGGAAAAAGGCTGGCCCCGGAACAGGCTTGCTAATACCTCCGACAGTTCCCGGTCCCGAGCCTCGATGCTCACCTTTTTTTGAGTCGCGTTCAGCTCCGATCCGTACAAAAAATCATAGCTCGTCTGCTGTTTCAGCAGAGCCAGGGCCTTTGCCAGCGAGATATTCTTTTCAGAAAGGCTCACTTTCTGACCGTAGCTCCCCGCACTGGCATGCAGGCAGCCCATGAGCACTAAAAATGTCGTAATCTTCATAACAAGCTTACTTTGGACCGGCAGCCGGAGCCGCCATGCCCGTTGTATAAAATAAAAATAATCCATACTTTTGGGTTAGTTGGGTTTAATAGGTAAATTTCATTGGATTGCTTTTGTTGACCCGGCGATATGGCCATGTGTATGCGCGAACATACCGTGGCTTTTTTGCCTAAAGACGTTTAGTCCGACCGAAAAATGTGTGTTTGCTTCATAATTGTTATATATTAATAATTGTCAGTAAAGCTAGGTTCCTTTTAAAGGGATAATCCCTAATGCTGAACTTAATTTTTTAGGACTTATAGTATTTAACAAGCGACAGAACCGCTGTTGCGTTATAATTTTCCACCAAATCTGGATAGATTTGAACTATGAGGAGCAAATAGCAACAAATATGATTGGTCGTGCGTTTCGTAACCGTACTGACATTGAGCAACAAGTTGACAAATTGATGCTGATCCAACAGGTCAAAGACGCTTAGCTGCAAGCTGAATGCTTTTCTTTTGGTTAGAAACAGCTCAATAACTGCATTTATCAAAACAGGGTTACGAATCGGAATTCGATAGGCCATATTGATGCGATAAGCACAGTCCGTATTCAGGATCAGATTAGAAAGAATATTCCAACGGCATTGCTGCTCCATTCCAGAGTCGAAATCCGACTGTTCAGTTTCTTGATTCAACCAAAAGCTCGTATTCGTTAGATGGTAATTCGTATTCACAGTACCACGGAACTTTTCCTTATTAAGAGCAATACTGAGATTCTGGCTCAGGTAGACGATATTATTGACTCCTGCTCTACCTCCAAAATACATTAGGGCGTGATTTTTACGGAGCTGTGTAGATGATCGGAATTGATACTGTTTTGCAATCGGAATAGTTATGTCAGAGCCTCCTGCCAAAATATAGGAACCATTTGCATTTAGAAAATGTATTTACTGTCACAAGCTTCATGAAGTATCCGATAGCAACAACACATTACTCATCACTTGATCTTGCAACCGACTTCCATAAAAAGAAAAAGTGTAAGTCTGTCCATTTCCTGGTATGAGATGCGTTATATTGAAGCTGAATTGATGGTTTTGCTTGGTTTCAGATCGCGATTTCCGCAATCTGCAGCAGATTGCGGAAATCGCGGAATGGGCTCAATTGTTCAATTGAAGGTGGTGTAATACCGCTACTATAATTAAATTGCAGGGTGTTTTTTTAAGAAGGGCAGTATCTGAAACTTGCGATAAGCAATACCCTTCTCCTGCCTAATCTTTTCATTACGCATCCAGCTAGTGAGGCTCCATACATACGCAATATCCAAACTTTTTTTTTTGCTGCTCTGCTATGGTCATTTACAAGGTTTGGGATATTTAACATGGACACTCAACATAGAATCACTACGATCTGCAGTTAGCATTCGTGCGTTAACAGAGTCTTTCTATTGATCGCCGCTAGACTGATGGTAAAAACGAATATGATCCTGAAATGGCATCCTGTTCATGATTACGCTGTAGCATTACACTGAAATCCGCAGTCAGGTTTTGCCTCTACTTCTGCATATTACGACTCTAGGATAAAGCTAGGTTACCTGTTTTGCTTTTGGAATCAACATAAGTTGTTTAATCCAAATCTTGTTTGATAACTCCCGTCTGTTTAGAAAACAGGTGTGATCCTAAGCTACCATGCCCCGTCTGTCCAGAAAGTTGGAGATTCCAAAAATCTTTTTTCCCTCAACTGTAAATTCAATTGTATTTGCTGATTCTAATTTTCACTGGTATTGCTGTTCTGCTGTTGGTTACACAAGGTACCTCTACCAGTAGACATTTCGATTTAACTATCTGATTATCATTTTTTTTAAAATATTAAAACCATAGTTACCATACACATTCAAGTGCTCCCCTGACAAACGGTAATTAGTCCCGATACCCAAATGCTGTTGTCGCCCTCTTCTGTCCGCGTATTTTGATGATTCGCAAAGGCACTGATCTGATGCTGGTCCAACAACAAATTAGACTGTGCCCGTACAGTCCATAAATTCTGCGTAATAGTAGAAACCGCCAATGGACCAAAAATACCCGTACTCTGTCCATCTTTGATCACCAAATTGAGCATTTTCTGTGGTTTACAGACTTTTATTCCTGTAAAATTGGACTAATCGCCATAATCATCAATAATTTGGAGCTTAGCAATTGTCATCCGGATCGGACTGTGCACTTTGATATTTACTTCCGTCAAGAGTTGACTTTTTGATTGAAGGATAATCGCTGGCAATCCATATACTTTATGACTTCTCCTATCCTCGAGCTCTTGTTTGTAGGTCTGAAAACCCAAGCTACTCACTATAAGCTCCACCTGTCCTTTTGGTACGGATCCAAAACTAAAGTTTTCATTTTTATCTGTACCGCTATTTAAACTATCCTTACTGGTATATAGATGGACAGAAGCACCAG
The DNA here is from genome assembly GCF_045629565.1 of Arcticibacter sp. Taxonomy (GTDB): domain Bacteria; phylum Bacteroidota; class Bacteroidia; order Sphingobacteriales; family Sphingobacteriaceae; genus Arcticibacter. The sequence continues at coordinate 5,896 of NZ_JAZQRL010000066.1, read as the reverse complement.
ATATCCCATTTTGCAGAGAATCTAAAAACAGCCCCGAATTTCCATATTTTGAGCGAAAAGTATCGGAGTAAAAGAAAGCAGCAAAAGGCGATTAAAAACAAAATTCTCATTATAGATAACTATCCAAGTATCATAGACCAACTGTAAAGAAATTGATCAGTTGTAGCGTCCTAGAATAGGTTGACATATAAATTTAACGATAATTAGAGGCTGTCTCAAAAGGATAGCCTCTTTTTTGTTTTTGAGATTTTTCGTAATTTCGAATTATGGGACGCACACCAGTATTTAAGCCTTACGATTCCGATCAGCTGCAGTTACTTCCGCCGAGCCTGGAAGAACTGATAGCAGAAAATCACCCTGTACGTATCGTTAAAAAGATTATTGACCAGATCGACATTCGCCCGATCAATCGAAAGTATAAAGGAGGAGGAGCCTCAAGCTACCATCCCCGGATGCTGCTCAAAGTGCTGGTTTATGGTTACCTGACCAACACGTATTCAAGCCGGAAGCTTGAAGAACAGGTTCGCCAAAACATCCACTTCATGTGGCTGTGCGGGATGAAAACACCTGACCACAATACGATCAACCGTTTTCGTAGTGAAAAGCTTTCCGATATCCTCAAGCAGATCTTCTCGCAGATTGTACTTTTACTGGCCGCAGAAGGGATGGTCTGGTTGAAAGAAGCGTTGTTTACAGACGGCACTAAGATTGAATCGGCTGCAAACCGATATACCTTTGTATGGGGCAAATCCATTAAAACCAGTAAAGAACGGATTAAATCGCAGCTGGATGATTTGTGGAAATATGCCCAGGGTGTGGCAGCCGAAGAGCTTAAAAATACTTCACCTTCTGACTTTGGGCAGGTGGACGCTTAACAGTTTCGTACAACAATTGCAAAGATCGACCGGGCACTGGAGGATAAACAGGTAGACAAAAAGTAAAGCAAAAGCTGAATTATGCCCGCAAGAACTGGCCTGATAATCTGGAGCGCTATGAAGACCAGGAAAAGAAAATGGGCTCGCTTAACAGTATGTCCAAGACCGATCCGGATGCGACCTTTATGCGTATGAAAGAAGACCATATGCTGAACGGCCAATTGAAACCCGGCTATAACCTGCAGATCTCCACCCAGAATCAATTCATCCTGAATTACTCGCTGCACTGCAATCCAACCGACACCTTAACGCTCCCGGCACACTTACAGCAATATGAAGACCTTTACGGATTGACACCTTCAGCGGTGGTTGCCGATGCCGGTTATGGTTCGGACGAAAATTATAGCCTGCTTGAGAGCAAACAGATCGCCGCTTACATAAAGTATGGCAGCTTTGACCAAAACCAAAAAGGAAAACAGTCCCCCTTTTCGATGCAGGGGCTTCATTATAATCAAGAAGAAGATTGCCTGTACTGTCCGATGGGGCAAAAGATGAGCCTGATCGGCTTTACCAAAAGAACCACGGCCTCGGATTTTCAGCAGGTGTCCAGTCGCTACCAGGCCCTCAACTGTCAGGGCTGCCCGTTGAGGGGACAATGCCACAAAGCGCAGGGAAACCGGATCGTGGAAGTCAAAATCACCGCTTGAAAGCGCATAAAGAGCAAGCAGATACGCTTCTAAACAGGGAGCAGGGTATCCGTTATCGCAAGAAAAGGGCCGTTGATGTGGAACCTGTATTTGCCAATATCAAAAGGAACCATGGCTTTAAACGCTTTATGCTAAAGGGGATGACAAAGGCTGAAGTCGAAATTGGATTACTGTCAATTGCCCATAACCTCAGAAAGTGGAAAGCCTAAGGCTCTCTTTAAGCTGATTTGTTCCCCACAAATTAGAAAAAACAGGAAATTACCAGATCAATCTAACATGCTTTGATAAAACAGAATGATAGCCTCAAAATTGTACTAAATGCAAAAACCGCCTCATAGTTACTTATGAGACGGCCTCTTTTTTGTTTATGTACTTGACTAGGTGTTTTATATTTTAATGTTGTATGTGGTCTTCTATTATTATATAATTTCACTGATTGCATAATCATGGTGTTTGCTTGTTTTATATTTTTAGGCCTGCTAATCAGAAACTCATTTTTCAATATACCATTTATCCTCTCAGCAAGAGCATTTTGATAACAATCATGACCATCAGTCATGGAGCAAATAATGTTGTTTTCACGATGTATTTCTTGATATTGCATTGAACAATATTGTAATCCTCTATCCGAATGATGTATCAAAGGGAGATGGCTTGTTCTTGATTTAATAGCCATTTTTAATGCTTTAGCGACACCATCAGTGCTTAAATCATGATGTAAATGAAATCCTACAATTTTTCTAGACCAAGCATCCGTTACTAAACTTAAATAGGCAGTTTTTTCCTTAGTTTGAATATAAGTGATGTCAGAAACCCATATTTCTTCTGCTCTGACAGCTTTTTTCTCTTTTAGAAGATTGGGGTACTTATGCAACCAATGTTTTGAATTGGTTGTTTTGATATAACTTCTTGCGGGCTTTATTAATAAATGTTCCGAACGTAAGAAATTGAACAGCGCATCTCTGCCTATTTTGATGTGAAGCGTATTAAATCGTTCTTTCAACATAAAGTACAGCTTACGCGTTCCTAAACGGGGAAGGTACATCCGTTCTTTCAGAATTTCCTGCTTAATTTGTTTCAACTCTAATAGCCGGGAATGGATACGGTTTAATTTTTGGTAGTAACCTTGCCGACTAATCCCAAACAGTCTACAGACTTTGGAAAGGCTTATTAATCCTTTTTCTCGAAGCCTTTCGACTGTTTGGGTAAAAACTTTTTTGGCACGATCATACCATATTCTTTTTCCATAATCTCAAGCATAGTTTTGTAAACTAGATTGCGATCCTGTTCATCTTTCAAAGCCTTTTCTAACAACTTAATACGTTGTTCTGGACTAGGATCAATATGCTTATTCATAGCGTGTTGCTTTGGTAAACTCCAATCTAAGTTACCAAGTTTTCTTAACCAAACCAAAACCGTACTTCGTCCTTGGATACCATAACGAGATTGTGCTTGCTTGTAGGTGAGTTCGCCTTTTTCGACTTGACAGACAACAGATAATTTAAAAGTTAGGCTATAATCTCGCTGACTCCGTCATAAATTGTTCTTTAGTTCTTTTTTCATAATAAGCTGAGTTTGATGTCAACTTATTTCAGGACGGGACACAGAAATAAAAAATAAGTCGATAAAAAAGCCGTAAAGCCTAAGCTCTATGGTATAAAAAGCTATTTTTCCGAAAGCAAGAAATATACTATCCTATTAAGGTTTTACATCTGAAATCACTAAGACTTCGATTTCTCGTTCGGCCTCAATCAAATCCAGCCCATGACGCTGCACCTCTTTTCGAAATCCGGCAATAGTACCATCATCCGGTAGCATATTAAACTCTACATCAAAACTTAATCCGGTTTCATTTACTGCTGGTGGGTATTTTTGTGTATAATCTAAACTCATCATCACGAGAGCAGGAACAGATCTCCCTCCTTTTCCTGTTTCAACGGTATCAGCAAGAGGTTTATCGGTGCGTATAAAAACCAAGCATTTGACTTTACGCTTTTCATAGCGGCCATTAAGACCAAATCGATGATTGAGATCCTCAACAGCTGCCTTCGCTAAATCCATTTCATTCACAAAACCCTCCTTTTCGATTTCATAACAAAATCTGTTGTTGCGATTCCAAACGGCTATATCAGTATTAGGATCAGAACGAAAACGAGATAAATCTTTAACCTCTAACACACTACGATCTGGATGAGGTATATAAGGTATTTTCGTCGGATCTTTTTGCATGTCCTCCAATGTGACAGCTGGCTTTGTGGCAAATAATAAAATTTTATAGAGGGCTGAAAGATCTTGATTAAAAAAAGCTAGTCGGCTACGGTTTAGGATCGAATCTTGTTTAAAAAATAAACCTCCTATGCCGATGTTCATATCATTGGACATTCCGGTCAAGACAGAGTAGCCATAAAAAGGTGATTCCGTAACTTCCTGAGATAAACCACTTAGCGACATCAAGGGATTCATCGGATCAAATCGATCATTTTTCAAGGGCCAGGCAACAGCTTTTCCATCCAATAAGGACTGAATATTTGTACCTGTAATGTATTCGCCTCCCGTAATCGCCACAACTTTACCCTTATTGATCCAGATCACATGGGGATTGGTTTCATATCGGAAATAAGAACGTAAAATACGATCATCTACAACCGATGCACGGCGTACGGGAATTTTGCGTTCATTCAGAAAACGATTGCTCTTAAAAAATTTAGTAATTAACTCTTCAGGCTGATAGGTCACCGACAATAATTTGATCAGATCGCCAAACACACGCTGTAAGGAGTCCAGTTTAGGCATACTTTCAATACAGGTCCCACAACTGGTATCCCAAAAATCAAACACCAATAATTTATCTTTATAATCTGAGGTACGAATGGACCGCTCGTCATTATTGATAATCTTATCAATTAAAATATCAGGTACGTTATCGCCAATCTTCAGCTCAGCAATTCCCGGAATTAATGGAGGCCGTCCATATTTATCTTTTTCCTGCGCGTGTGTGATAGCTGTTAATAACAAAAAAAAACAAAGTAATGTAGTCAATTTCATAATCGAATTGTTAATGTAATTATATTATTAGGTTCCTTGGCAGAGTTAATTCCCTAGTTATTAATCTAAAAATTTTTAAATATTCTATGGATGCTTACTGTATCTAAAATGATGGTCACGTTGGATTGATCAGGGTAAAACATCGGTGGAAGATACAGTACTGTCTATTTCTAAGATCTGCGGCGGTGCTGCGAGCTCAATTTAATCAAGCCTACAGTTATAATTTTCCGGATAAGTTCACTACGATTTTTATTGTTTGCCTTTTATCAATACTTTATATGTGATACGCAGGATTTCAACATTAAACTTAAAAACAGTATCTATAAATTTCCTAAAGAAAAGAATTTCTAAAAAATCTGAATCTACTACACTATTAAACAATAACATAAGCTATTATTTGACAACAAAATTGTCTTATATTAAACACTTTTATTAATAAAAATCCACCATTAAAACTGTCAAAAACATGCTAACACTCCCCTAGCTTTTCTAGCGAACTTGGTATTGGTTTATATCAACAGTTAAAGCCAATATGATAATTGCTATCCAATTTATATAAATAACTAAAGTTTAAGCTTTTTGATTTATAAAAGCGCTATGATTATGCCCTGGTATCGTTATAATTCCGGAAACATCTGTAATCCCAACAGCTATACTCTTGTTGGAAACTTTCCGCCGACCTGTCCAAGCCCTAAAAATTTTTTATGTGCCTTACAGGCATTTGACAACTTGGGACTGCCTATTCTAACCGCTGCATTGATCTGCGAAATAGCAAATGCAATTAATACCCGAACAGAAAGTGTCAACGTACTATTGAGACCAACCTTATTATAATAAAAGAGACAATCATAAAAAAAATTAAAACAATAAAAGGAGGATGCCGAAAATCCATAACCGAGTAGGCAAAGGGCGAAGCTGAAAACCCTGTCAATCGAGTAAGCAATTCATTTAAAGTTTACGCTTTTTGATCTATAAAAGCACCATTATTATGCCTTGGTATCAATTCACACCACCAGCACTATTTCCTCAAGATGTAAGCAATCCAAATCAGTACACCCTTGTTGGGTCTACTCCACCATCATGTCCATCACCGAAACAGCAATTATGTGCAATTCAGGCAAATGACAATTTGACTAAGCCGATTTTAACGGATGCATTGATCATAGAAATTGCCAATGCGCTTCAGCGACAAACTGAAAGCACAAATGTGCTATTGAGACCACGTCCTTAAGGACTGATCGAATCGGCCAAAAGACTGTTGATCGTACT
>NZ_JAZQRL010000065.1:0-20059 GCF_045629565.1 Arcticibacter sp. | reverse complement strand
TCCGCAAAGCCCTATTTACGGCATGCCGATATTAAATGTTGACAAAGCCCGTACAGTAATTGTATCTAAACGGAGTATGAATGCCGGTTATGCGGGTATAGAGAACGAACTGTTCGGCTTTCCAAACTGTTTGATGTTATTCGGAGATGCAAAATCCTCTATGTCTAAAGTGGTAAGCGAGTTGAAAGAGCTCTAAACAATAATTAAGTAATTACAAATCTGTTGTTAAATTTTGATTCTCGCCATGCTTGCATAAAGACTTTATGGTTGTTGTTATCTAACTTCTGTATGTCACTCTGCTCTGCTCTTACCTAATTGCATTAGCCCAGGCGTCAAAAAAGAAGCTACGCCTATCAGCATCACCGATACACCCGCTATTAAAAAGGCATTTGAGATACCAATAATTTCCGCAATAAAACCCGTGAACAGCAAACCGATTAGGCTTGGAAGAATAGCCATACTGAAATACAGAGAGAACACGCGCCCTAACTTATCGGGTGTCACTTCCTCCTGAATGATTGTCATAAATGCCGCAGAAAAAATAGACATGGTGATCCCACCTAACGTAGTAACAATAACGAATCCCACAAACCAGGAAGATGGGAACCAACCGGAAAGCACAAATGTGAGCCCAAGAGCAACGTGCATTGCATTAATAAGGACGACTTTGGATGTTCGGATACGTAGCAGTCCAAGTACCGATCCCCCAACAAGCATTCCTATTCCCCAAACAATCTCCACAATGCTCATCTCCCATTTCCCCCCGCCATAATGCCCCGTCGTTAATAAAGGGAACATAATAGCAACCGGCATTATAAAAAAAGTCGCGATCATGGAGTACAGAAATAGCAGACGTAGTCCCAAGTGATGGTGGATTGCATTAAAACCCGCCTTAAGCTCGGATAGGACTGTCGCAAAAGACGAACTGACAGGTGTTACCACCCGTGGAATCGTAACGAATATCAATGATGTTATCGCAGCGAAAGCACCTATCACATCAAGGTACAGAACCTGATAAATAGGAAAGTAAGTAATGGCTAAGGTTCCGAGTGCCGGCCCCGCAATGCTGCTAACCGACTGTATCATTTGATTGATACCCGAAATACGAAGCAACTCCTGTTGGGGAACAAGCAATGGAGCGATGGCCTGCATCGCCGGAGAATGAAAAGCACTACCCAATGACCGGCAACCCAGCAACAGGTAAATCCACATAAGGTCAACGCGCTCCTCAGTGAGCACCAGCGTCATCAGTAAGGTACACAGTGCAATGAAGGCATCAGAAAGCACCATTACTTTCTTCCGGTCCCATCGATCAATAAAGACCCCGGCAAATGGCCCAATTATCGCTTGCGGCAACAAACCCGCAATCCCGGCGAAAGCAAGGACTTCTGCTGACTGAAACTTTAAGCTAAGCCATACAATCACCGCAAAATTCACGGCAGAGCTCGTTAGCATAGATATAAATTGTCCCGACCATATAAATAAATAAATGCGGAACCATTTCTGGTTTTTCATGAAGTTTAAGAAAAGATATACAACAATATAAGAACAACCTGATCTCAGGTGTACTAATTACTTAAAAGAGGAGAATCCCCTATTTAGTTAATCCAAGGCTTAGCCATAAGTGTTGTATAACGAGAGGTGTACATACGACGAATTTATAAATAAATGAGTAAAAACGAAAATCTTTGTACCACACTTTAAGCTCCTTTTTACCGTAAATAATCTGTAATCCTTATTTTTCGATGATGGGCGCTAATACCCACTCCATCAATTATAACGGTCAGTTTTTAATTAAATGTAACTGGAAAAACGTAGTGTCGGTTGACATGAGCGGAAAATACACAGGCAGGTCTTCTTTTGCAATACTTTCAAAACCGTTTCGCTCATAAAAACGATGCGCCGCCTTTAACTGTTCAACAGTCCCCAGCTGCACAGTGTTGATATCCCGATCGCGGCAAAACAGAAGTAATACATCCAGAAGTTTTTGAGCCGTCCGCCATTCTTTGCCGCGAAAATCTCTCTTGACGAACATCTTGCGAATGCAGCCTGCGTCATGTCCCGTGTTGATCAGCCCTATAGTGCCAATTAACTCTTCATTTACAAAAGCGCCCCAAAAGCAGCCGCCGCCATTATGATAATTGGAATCAATATCTAACAGATCGGGCTGCTGGTCGATCGTAATACTTAAGCCAAATTCCTTTTGCTGAATGGATAAGATCAGGTTAATTACCTCAGGTGAATATTCGTTGTGAATAGGCTTTATTATAACTTGTGAAATCATTTAGCAAATTATAAAAAAGTTCATTGAAGGACGTAGTACCGTCGAATTAACCAGGGTCAAATTCCACGATCCACTCAATGCCAAATTTGTCTCTGAACATTCCAGCGTAGGTACCCCATGGACTCTCTGATTGAAATAATATATCATGCTCTTTTCCTCTTCTTTTGAATTCTCTGCGACTGATTTGCGGTATATAGCTGGTAAGTTAAGAAATCTTCCTGGTTGAGGGTATAAGTTAAGGTCATGAAGAAATAATATACGGGTCAGCGAATTGCTTAGATGAACAGTCAATTTTATGGTTTATATGGAAATCCATAGGCATTCAGGTAAAACTTATTCTTTATCATGACGATCATATGCTCCAGCGCATCATAATAATTCCTTTTGTACTTCTGCATCGTATGAGATAAGGCTATCAATGCGGGTTCTCCAAAACTCTGCGCCATTGTAAGAAACCTTAACTTCCGTATTCCTGAGACTCGACAGAAATTCCACAGCCTTTGCCTCTGTTGCACCCATGTAAGAGGTGGTGATGATCTTCAGCAGATTGTTGGAGATCAAGCTTAGGAAGTACGTCAACTTATATCTGGATAATCTTGTTTGATAGATCCGCTTGCTTCAATAGACTATCATCTCCTTTAAACTCGGTTAATGCCAAACGAATCGTCTCTGCCAAATACTGGCTCAAGCATGTAGCAGCTTCTTCTTTGTCTAATACCGTTATTATGGATGCTCAATCTTCAACAGGTAAATGATTTCGTTCCTGTACTTTAGACGAAAAGGGTTCGGTTCACCCAATGACTGACGAACGACTGCATATCTTGCTACTGAGCGCTCATAACCCAACAAAATATTATTTAAACAGTCTAATATCGTTAAGATCGTAAACCCCTGGTATGTCCTGCGTGTAGCTCTAGTCCCGTATAAATATTACCGGGAATCCCTATCAGGAAACGAAATTCGTCTATAGTGAGAAAACGGCTTTTGGGGCTTTTTATATACGTCAGGTATAGGACGTTTAGAGAAGGTCTGCCAATAAAGAACACTACCGTCACGCCACCATTCAGCCTCTCTCCTGTGCTCGGCGAGCAACTGATTCACCTGCTCAAATCGATATCGATCTATCTTACCTTCAAGACGGCTCCAGGTAGATTCCATTTTCTTTACCGACTCGACTCCCCCGTAGTACCTTGAAACGAGCTCATTCCAAAGCGTGTTTCCTGATTTCATCCGATGATCCCAAGGGACATGATGAAACCACAGTAACAACCTGTCTGGAACCGTATTCATATTTTCTAACGTATCACGGAGGGGTTTATAATACTGACTTACGGCATTACTACCGGTAGATGTCCGGTCTACACCCAGACCAACAGAGTCTGCATGATGATAATCCCAAGCATCCCAATTTGGATCTTTATACCATGGCCCCGGGCCATAATGGGTGGCAAAGTTCATGATATGATTGAGTCCCAACGGAGTCATATAGTTCACTGCGACTTCCCTCGATTGTAGCATTATATCCTTGACGGGCTCAACAAAATCCGAATCTACTGAAAAAGTCATCTTGATCCAGTCTTGTGCGATAGATGCCGGATCAGTATCAGGCTGCCAAGCCATGCGGCCAAATGCATACCAGTTTGATTGTCCAAATGGATGCCCTGTCCAATTTATGTCACTCCCTATATTCGCTACCCCGGCGATACCTGATATCTCATGCTTTTCCAGCTCGCCGCTAACTACTTTGGCTATACTTGAACCTTTTCCTTTTGCATATGTATCAGTGTTCAAATATTCTTTGAACAAAGGAGCCAGGTATACCAAATTTGTAGAAAACCCGAAATATTCCTGTGTCAACTGAAACTCTATCATTAGTGGCGTCTCAGGCATGGCGCCAAACAGAGGATGATACGCTTCTCTGGGCTGAAAGTCGATAGGGCCATACTTAGGCTGCAACAGAACATTTTTGTTGAACTTTCCGTCCAGAGGCCTGAATTCATCATAGGCCTGTTTAGCTCTGTCCACGCCTTTTCGATTTTCATAAACAAAAGCACGCCACATGACTATTCCATTATACGGCTCCAACGCTTCGGCCATCATATTTGCCCCATCCGCATGAGTTCGCTTGTAATCCTGCGGACCTGGCTGACCCTCAGAATTGGCTTTTACAAGAAATCCCCCAAAATCCGGTATATAGCTATAAATTTCCTTCGCTTTATCTTTCCACCATTGCCTTACACCTGGATCAAGTGGATCAGCAGTATTCAATCCACCAATTTGCTTAGGCGCGCTAAACTTCGCCGTCAGATAAACCTTTACGCCGTATGGACGTAGCGCATCAGCTATGGCAGCAGTTTTAATCAAATACTCCCTTGTGAGGCTCTTTGAGTCGGCATTTACATTGTTCAACACAGCTCCATTTATACCGATGGAAGCATTCGCCCTAGCATAATCGATATATCGCGGGTCGATATAACCAGGTAACATCTGCCAGTCCCAGATAGATGAACCTGCATAGCCCCGCTCTATCGTACCATTTAAGTTGTCCCAGTGATTTAAAACACGATGCTGAATCCTTGGGGCCTCAGAAAGGTTCAGGTCGGCTATATCACTGTGTACTTGCATTAACCGAAGAAAATGAAATACGCCATAGAGAACACCAATCTCGGTATTCGCAGCGATTAGCCTTACTGTCTGATTGTTGACTTTTACATTGCGTATCAAATATCCCTCGTTTCCGAGAGCTTCCAACTTGGACGACAACCCAAGTGATGCTATAGCGTCTGATGATTTCGGTGTTCCAATCAAGAGCGTGCCTAAACCAACCTTTTCACTCTCAGGGAGTTTTAAATCCAGCAACCCTTCCATGGCAGTTCTCACCTCGAGACGTGCAGCATCAAAGGTTTTAGAATCTCCCGGAAATACAATATTTTTCAATACGTTCTTATATTGACTACAAACCTGAGGATTTTTAATCTTCTCGTATCGTAGCCAGAGATTATATCCCTGTTCCGCACGCGAAATGTTCGCCGATAAAATCAGCAGAATGAGTAGTATTCTATTTAACATGGCATGAGTCTTTTCATTGTTTTTTCGCTTCAAGCTGGGCGAGTCTTGCAAATATCTCAAGCATACCAGCCTGGTCAATCAAGCTCTTCGTCGCATTCTTTCCTACAAGTCCCCTACTGTCTATCTCCTGCATCCAAATCCGGTCAGCTTCCACTTTATAGAAATCAATCCATTTTTGATCCTGATCAACCGAATACAACTCCTGATAACCTCTTAACATGACGGCGTTGAACCAATAATGACCAGGTAGTTTACCATTTACAAAAAACCGTTTTCTTCCTGCTAATGCGATCGCTTGCGCTTCTTTGAGATAATCTACCTTTCTTGTTAGCTTGTACAGCAAGACATTAGACTCAAGCATTGTCCCTGTATTGTAGGTATACCTCGTCTTGTCAATTCTCCCCGAAGGAATTTTGACAGCATCATAATATGTCCCATCTTCTCCTTTAAACATACTGTTGGTCCATTTATAAAGATCAAGAGCAGAACTTAAATATTTCTTCTCTGCAGTAGCTTGATAAAGTTTAAGAGCGACCAGAATTCCGGGGCCATTTGAACAAGTATTTTTTGTCGTAGAGTCTCGCTCTTTCCAATAAATACCACCACCCATAACAGAGTCCAGCCCGGTCATCATAAACTTGTAGATCATTTTAGCCTTGTCCAGGTACCGTTGCTCCTTTGAACGATTATAGGCATCCAGGTACGCGATAGCGATCCATTGATTGTCGTCAAAAAAGCGATGGCTCCATCTTTCGCTTCGTACATAATCCTGATAAGCGGGAGCAGGCTTATCATCATTGTAATATCTCTCTATTGCCCTCTCTACGGGTACCATGTATTCTTTGTCCGGATCAATTACTTCGAGTTCGTTTACTCCCTGAATAAGCGCGCACAGCGGCCATAACCATGAATGAGAGTTGTCGTTTTTTGAACGGTCTGTTGTTTCCAAATACAAGCCACTCTGCGTTTGCAACAGATATCTGTTTAAATTTTCGTGGAGGTTCCGGGCTCTGGCAAAATTATTTGCTTCCTGACCGTGGACCACTTGCATTGAACTTATGAACATCAGCATAGTCGATATAAAGTTCCTTCCTCTAAATCGTATCATCCAGGGTTGCACTACTTTATAGCTGATATTTTCGCTACCCAGCCTCCGCCAGTTGTCATACTCATATTTACTTTCGAATTCCTGTCTACTTCAATCGTTTCCATTTTGAAGTCTTTCGCATTTCTATCGGCATTGATTCCATCTTTCCAGATATCCATCCTAAATTTACCGCTTCCAAGGAAGGACAAATCCAGGTTCAGATCTCTGGCCGTCCAGTCGGTCATTGCGCCTACGAACCACTCTCCGCTTTTAGCCTGGCGGGCGATAGCCACATAGTCCCCAACCTTTGCATGCAGCGGAACAGTTTTTGACCAGACCGCAGGTACAGCTCTTAAAAATTCCATACTCTCCGGCTCACGATAATAATGGGTAGGAATATCACATAGCATTTGGAGCGGACTTTCAAAGACCACATACATGGCAAGTTGATTGCAGCGCGTTCCCAATGTCATGGGTTCTGCGGGAACACCAGCAAACGCCTTTTTCTGTACATTCAGCATTCCTCCTGGAGTAAAATCCATTGGTCCCGCCATCATTCTGGTGAAAGGTAACGTTGTGGTATGTTCTGGACTGATAGACCCGGCAAACTTGCTAATTTCATTTCCCAACACCCCTTCTGAAGTCAACACATTCGGATAAGTTCTGATCCAGCCTGTAGGTTTATAAGACCCATGGAAGTCAACCAGCATTTTCCTGGATGCCGCTGCCTTTGAAACCCGCTCGTAATAATTCACCATATCCTGATCATCTCGTTGCATAAAGTCAACCTTTATGCCCTTAATGCCCCATCTCTGAAATTGATCAAGCGCAATGTCCATCTGCTTATCCAGAACAAGCCAACTGGTCCAAAGTAAAAGGTCAACTCCTTTGGAACGCGCATAGTCCGAAAGCTCCTGCACATTTATATCTTTGGATTGCTTCAACAAGTCCCGCGTATCACACCAGCCCTCATCAAGAAGAACATACTCAATCCCGTATTTAGAGGCAAAATCGATATAATACTTATACGTATCATTATTAATCCCCGCACGAAAATCGACGTTGTAAACGTTATTATAGTGCCACCAATCCCATTGCACTTTCCCAGGCTTCACCCAGCTGAAATCACCTTCGGAAGGTTTGCCCAACAAGTAAACCAGCTGATTATTCAGAAGTTCCTTCTCATCCGGGGCAATCATGAGGATTCGCCATGGGAATGATTGGGCACCGTTGACTTTGGCAAGAAAGTCCTCCCTTGCCGTCACTTTTTCATCTCTGTCACTGGTAATTTTCTTTTCTTTTGGATATGGAGGAAACACGGCCTGCAATACACCCTTGCTTTTCCCTCTTAACCACATTCCGGCATAGTTGAACAAACTGGATTCGGTTAGCAGCACTTTTGTCCCGCTGATATCAAAAAGCGCAGGTAAGCTTGCTAGTTTTTTTGCGTCAATGCTGTCAATCCTATAATTCTTGTACTCTCTCTCGTTGTGCGAATAGAAACTTTCCTCTTGCGGATACCAGGATCTGCCGTTCCCGTCAAAAGTAAAATCCGCTTTTTCCTCCAGTACCTTGTACGCACCTTTGTTATTTGTAATCCACTGCCAGGCCACCCCATTATCATATGCCCTGAACGCCAAAGACAGTCCATTACTAAAATCGAGGTAAAGTACATTATAGCTGTCTTTTATTGTACTACTCTTCTGTGGCACTACGGGGGTTATTACCGATGAATGTGATGCTTTAGAAGACTTCGATACTCTCCACCCATTACTTTTATCGGCATCAGTTCTAAAATATATGGCTGATGAACCCACAAGCTTCTTCTTATTATAGTTGACGCTGTAACGAACACTGTCGTCTACAGTAATATTCAACTGAATAGCTTTATCAGGAGAAAGAACGGAGAACTTTTTCTGTGCTTGGGCAGTATTGATAAACAACCCCAGTAAAACTGAAAACGTTAAAATTTTGGTATGCATAATTTCTATGATCTGTCGTGTATAATGTACTTAGGCGAGCAATGCGGGATTTTCTTTATACGTCTTCCAAAGAAGCTCCCCAAACAAGGTGTTTGTCCAGGCGAACCACGATCTGGTGAACTTTTTCGGGTTGTCCTTGTGGAAAGATTCATGCATGAATCCGGTATCGCCATGTGTCTTCCTTAACGTCTCTATACACACCCTGATTTCGGCTGCATCCGTTGTCGTCAGAGCACGCATGATGATACTCATTGGCCAGATCATGTCCTTCCCGATATGAGGCCCTCCTACTCCTGCTGCCGCGGTTCCTTTGTAGAAAAATGGATTATATTCTGAAAAAACAAACTTCCTCGTATTCTGGTAGATGGGGTCATTTGCAGATACAGATCCCAGATAAGGCATTGATAACAAGCTCGGAACATTAGCATCATCCATCAAATTGTAGCTTCCCATTCCGTTAACTTCAAATGCATAGATTTTGCCATATACCTGATGTTCAACCACTGCATGTTCAGCCAGAGCAGCCTGAACCTCATCAGCCAAAGCAGTGAGTTTCCGACTGGTGTCTGTATCTTTCGCAATATCTTTCATCATTTCCGCTGCTTGCCTCAGACTCACCACGGCGAAAAAGTTGGATGGTATAAGAAAGGAGAAGAGCGTCGCATCGTCGCTGGGTCGAAACGAAGAACAGATAAGCCCAACCGGCTTAACAGGATAACCAAACCCTTCCATCGGAACCCCGTCTGTTGCCCACGATGTTTTCCGTT
The DNA here is from genome assembly GCF_045629565.1 of Arcticibacter sp. Classification (GTDB taxonomy): domain Bacteria; phylum Bacteroidota; class Bacteroidia; order Sphingobacteriales; family Sphingobacteriaceae; genus Arcticibacter. The sequence continues at coordinate 10,870 of NZ_JAZQRL010000065.1, read as the reverse complement.
GAAAAGAATAGGGTCCGTCGTTCTCCTTTCTTTGTTGTTCTACAAATGTCTTTAATGTCAATTTAATCGCATTTTGCCAGTTCTGATCGAATGGGGAGGTGTCCTTTGTTGTCTTCCAATAGTTAAATGCAAGTCTTATCGGATAGCATAAAGAGTCTATTTCCCACTTTCTTTCGTGAAGCCCCGGCTTCATGTCCGTTATGTCGGTCTTCCATTCTCCTTGCTTATTTTCATCATCGTAGAACGCATTGGCATACGGATCTTTTAAGATGCAGCGCGTCTGCCTGTTGATGACACCGGCAATAAGATCTTTCAGAGATTTTTCCTGAGTGGTAAATGGAAGATAGGGCCAAACCTGAGCAGAACTGTCTCTTAACCACATGGCGTCAATGTCGCCAGTAATTACATAAGTATCAGGTCTGTTATTTTTTATAGAATAGGTTACGGTTGTATCTAGGGTATTGGGGAAACAATTCTCGAACAACCATGAAAGTTCCTGATTCTTAACATTCTTTTTAAATTCTTCGATGGCCTTTTCTATGGCCTTACTGGTAAAATGTCTGGAGGCTAAAGGTTTTCTAACAGTAGGAAAACCGGGAGCGCTGGCAAAGGAAAGATTCGAGCTAAGCAAGTATCCTGCACTTAGTATACCGGTATTTTTTATAAAATTTCGTCTTTTCATACAAATAAAGCTTAAGTCAATTTATTGTAAAAGCGCTGTAGCACACCACAGTACGGGTGCCTGGCCGTGCATATCTCCTGTGATACGTTTTCTGTCTAAATAATACTGTCTGTCGTTCTTTTTATTTGTCCCCTCACAGACTTCCCTGACATCACCATCCGGATTGATATAGGTGGTTAATGCCAGCCATCCCTTGCGAGCTGCGGGAGCGAACTTCTTAGCGTCCAGCCAGCCTCTCTTTACTCCCGATATCAATGCGTAGGTAAACATCCCGGTACACGAGGTTTCTTCCCAGGATTCTTTGTCGTCAACTAATTGCAACCACATACCGCTTTCGGCCTGATAGGCAAGCAGCGATTCCATCATTTTTTTATATCCGGCCAGGACCGGCGCATAATATGGGCTGCTTTTCGGCAAAGCGGTAAGAAGTTCAGTCATTCCTGCCGCCATCCATCCATTTCCCCTGCCCCAGAAGAAGGGCACGTCCGGTGCATGATAGAAAAGACCATTTGGCCTTTGCAGATGTGAAAGATAATAAACCATCTCCTTTGCTGCTCTGTCTATATAATGGCGATCGCCCGTTGCCCTATACGCCTGAGCCTGAGCCAGCGTAATCATGAACATATCGTCAATCCACAGACGAGTTTGCCAGGTATATCCACTATCCAGCAATCTTTTATACTCTGGCCTGGCGTTTTGTGGCATCTCCCACTGCTTGTCGGCAAAGTCCTTTCCAAGAGTGAGATAAGAACGCTCTTTCGTCTGCATATATAGTTCGAGAGGAAGAGCTCCAAACACGGTATGATCGACATGGTCTGGTTTGGGCATAAGCTTTCGCTTCTCGGTCAATAAGGGCTGAAATCGAAGTTCCAACTGGTCCCGAAGACTTACATCTTTTCGAAGCTTCGCAAACTTTAGAGCGCCGTACCAGGTACAGACCTCTGAATATGTAATAGAGGAGGGAGGTGTAGGAAAACCGAAGTTTGTATGCGGAGTGACAACATAACGTCCGGTTATCAGATCTCCAACTTCTTGAGGCGACTTACCTTCAGGCCATTTTTCCAGTAGTTTCTTCTGACCATACGCCTTAAGTCCTAATATCAGCAGGATACTAAGCGACAGCGATACTCCTTTGCTTGCTTTCATTTTTAAGAATTTTCAATAGACACGGTTAATTGATTAGAATAAGACGCCGGCTTTAGTCAGGCTTACGACTGTGATCCGTATAATTGGCAGCTCAGATCTATTCTTACTCAAAAATATACAACTAAATTGATTTAGCAAATAAATTTTCAAGCATTAAAGTAACAAAGCTGTGTAATTAACGGGCTATTTAAGACTGTATTTCGTCGAGTCCCGGACGATTAGCGAGGTGGGGAGTATAACATTCTGAATATCTTTCTTTGGAGATGAACCATCCATTCGACCCAACAGTATCGATATTGCATGTTCTGAAATACCTTTTACAGGCTGGGATACCGTACTAATGGAGGGAGAATGTAATTCAAATAGATCGAGCTCATCAAAAGCCATAACGGCTATATCATCGGGTATTTTCAATCCTAAGGACGAAATCGCCTTCAGACCACTTACTCCCAGATAGTTAGTAGAAAACACAACAGCCTGCAGATTGGACTTCTTCTTTAGAAAAGCAACTACTTGCTTTACAATATTATCCGGACTTTGATGATAAGAAATTTCCTTAATATAATCGTTCAAACCATGCTCGGATATCGCTTGCTCGTACCCTTTTACCCGATCCTGCATTTGAGATTGCAACGAATCCAACGTTACAAAGCCTATTCGTTCATATCCCTGCCCGATTAAATGAGTAACAGCATCAAATATACTGCTAGTTCCATCGATACCGACATAATCCGTCTGCACGTCCTGCAGAAACCGGTCAAATAACACGACCGGGGATCCTGCCTTAATGAGGCCATTTACATCGTCCTCAATGCCTTCGGGTGGTGCGATAATATAGCCGTCTACCTGCCTGTCCTGAAAAATACCGATGAGTTCCTTTGTTTTAGCGGTGCTGTTATCAGTACTGCAATAGAAGATCTTATACCCGTTTCTATAAGCATTTTCCTCAATCTCCCTCGCAATGGTGGCGAAAAAGGGGTTTGCGATATCTTCAACCATCAAACCAATGATATTGGATTTACCGGTACGCAATCCGCGCGCAAGCACATTGGGTTTATACCCTACCTCTTCAACGAACTTTAATACCCTTTCCACTAGCTCATCGCTGATCCTTTTCTCTTTAGCCCGCCCGTTTAAAACAAAAGACACAGTGGTAGTAGATATATTAAGATGCTTTGCTATGTCTACTATTGAAATATTCTTTTTCACCTTATAACGTTTAACAGCACTGACCTACGCTCCTTTTGAGTGCATAAATCAAGCCAGATTAATTTAGCAGCGTTCGGCAGATTCTGCAGGCGCCTTACCATCAACCGGATACCATAAACTACCGGCTCCAACTATCGCCGCTTCTTCACCTAAAGCACCCCTTAAAATGGGTATCGTGTTGTTTTCCTGATATATTCTACTCTTCAGATTTTTTTCAAAAAGAGGAAAAGATTGCGCAATGTTTCCCCCCAGTATAACTGCGTCGGGACGTTGTTCGGAAATGACAATATTCAGAAAGTCACCAAGATTAATACCAAATTCCGAAAACACTTCAGCTGCTTGCTTTTGCTCTTCAGCTAACAAAGATAAGGTTTTTACATCTTGTACATTTTCTCCGGTTAGCATCTTGTATTTCTTCAAAAACCAACGGGTTGATAAATAATCTTCCGCAATACCATCTTTGAAGGCACTGTTCCATAAGCCCGCGTCCACAGCAAGCCCATCGCAGTAAAACGATGAGCCCAGTCCCGTGCCCAGGGTCAACCCCGAAATAGCTGAAAAACCAAGACCAGCGCCGCCAAATGCCTCCCCCTGTAGAAAACAGGAAGCGTCATTCATCAGGCGGATCTTCATTGGAAGGATACCCAGAGATTCCGATAATAGCGTTTTCACATTGAGGCCGTGCAGGGAATCATACTTCTGCTGATCTTTAATATAACAAATTCCATCTTCATAATCAAATGGACCAGGCATCCCGATACCAATCTCCTCAATCGCCGACTCAGCGGAAAGAGAAGACTGACTTATCGCGCTGCTCCATGCGGAAATGATACTAACGACATCACTCTGAGAATCAACACTCCTCCTGATCAAGGTTTCTTTGAGAACCTTTCTCTTCTTCAAATCCACCACAGCTGCAGTAATATGAGAGCCGCCTATGTCGACTCCCATTACTAGAGATTTAAGCATATATATTTTAATTTATTTTATTGTTTTCCCCAACCTTGTAGAAGGACCACCCGAATAAGAAAACCACCAGATAACATATGATGGGCATATAATAGGATACAGCCACTCCGGAATGATCCGCGATACTGCCCATTACGAAAGGAAACAGTGCCCCGCCAACTACTCCCATGGAGATAAATGAGGACGCTTGTTGGGTATGGGATCCCAGTTCTTTAAGCCCGAGACTGAAAATGGTTGGAAACATAATGCTCAGGAAAAAATTAATCCCCAATAGAGCACTAAAGGATACCCATCCCCATCCCTGAGCCACTATTAAGCACATCACTACGTTTGCAATGGCAAAAGTAGCAAGCAATTTATTGGGGGCAATGCTTCGCATTAGAAACGTGCCAATAAATCTTCCTGCCAACATAAGCGCCATGAACAGAACCATGTAGTTTCCGGCCGTGGCTTCATCAAAACCCATCACTTCATGCCCGTAATTAATAAAAAATGCCCATGTCCCGCTCTGAGCTGCGACATTGCAAAATTGGGCTAAGACTGCCCATCGGAAATGAGAGTACTGAAACAACCCCTTTTTACTTCCCAAACTGAATTCTTCACTGCTTGCACCAACCTGCGAGCCGTGAGGTTCAACAGTCCCGGGAACTTTAACAAAAGAGAAGCAGACCGCAATGAATGCGATAACACCCCCAATCACCATATATAGGAGCTTAACGGAGGTGAGGTCGGTATTACCTGCCACATTGTGTCGGAGAAGAAAGTATGACCCTATAGCGGGACCGATGATGGCACCCAAAGCGTTAAAAGACTGAGCAAAGTTGACGCGCTGGTCGCTTGATCGTTGATCGCCAAGAGAGGCCATAAATGGATGCGCCACCGTTTCCAGGGTGGAAAGACCACAACCGAGGATAAACAATGCCACGCCGAAAAAGGCAAAAGAAGAATTGTTGGCAGCAGGAATAAACAAGAATGACCCTGAGGCAAACAAAGATAAACCAAGGAGCACTCCCTTTTTGTAGCCGAACTTTTTCATGAACAATCCTGCCGGAATACCCATAACGAAGTAAGCACCGAATATAGCAAACTGAACGAAGGCAGACTGCGAGCGTGACAGGCTGAGTGTATGCTGAAAATGCTTGTTCAGCACATCACCCATAGTAATCGCCACTCCCCAAAACATAAACAATGAGGTGACGAAAATCAATGTTGTTAAGTACTTTTTATCAGTGAATGCTACTCTGCTATTCGCCTCTTCGGCGACGTTGCCGGACTTTGTAGAGGATTCTGTTATGTTCATTCGGAATGCAATTAAATATTAGGTGTTAAATGGATTATTCAGGTTGGAAGACTAGCTTACGACAAATATAATAAAACGTTTTAGCATGAAGATAAAAGAAGCTTTTTTTTAAATTTTGGGTATTATTTCCCTTTTGTTTCCCGCTTTCCCTGATGGAAATCCAGAACCAGCTGCTCGCCTTGTCGCTCTATAACGACTTGTTTGGAATCAAACGCTGTTTCGGAATAAGGATTCTGAAATCTGGAAAATTTCGAAAGGGGTACCGCTTTGTTTTTTACAGTGAAAGGAAGGGTCCATCCAAAGCTCACCAAACCTACAATGGGCGAATGATACTGTACTGCTAAAGAACTAAATTCGATTTTAGCAGCGCTGAGCTTTTTTGCAAAGTTCTCAAAGCTGCCATATGCCTCCCGATTGCCCATCTCGCAAATCCAAACATTATCCGGTTGGGTCACCTTCAATTCGTTCCTGATTCCACCTTTGTCTACTCCCCAAACCAATGAGTTCTGAGAAAATAAGGCGATATAGGCATCTCCTTTTCGTGCAAACACTACTTTATCTTTCTTGATAAATTCGTCGAACGATTTTACAGGAAAGTATGCGTGCGAAAAAGGAAGCTTGTCTTCAGGAGGCGTATTGTAGATACAAACCAGCACATTCTCAAATTGAGCGGCCCGCGGCATAATTTCATTTCCTACCCAGAAATTTGGCGACCCGCTCTCCTCTTTGGAGCCCGGATGGTTGGTAAAAACGAGTGCTTCCGTTCCCATAGTCGCCTGCCAGATATGCTGCTGATAACCCCTGCTGCCAGGTCTGTAATCCTGCACGCTGCTGAGCATGTAATCTTTATTACGATAAGTCGCGATATTAGCTTCCGACAACGCAAACCTGTCGAGGTAAGGAGTAGTTACCTTTCCCGACTCTTTAATTTGAGTCTCATAGATGTTAATATAGTGATCGTAGTTCTTATAAGGCCAGGTATCATATTTCTCAGACAAATACTTTGACATTCTTATAACACCCGGATGAATAAACTCCTGCATTCCCCAAAAGAGATGTGCATCAGGCTCCTGATCAAGTGAGACATTATATAATGCTGCATCTTCTACGTTAATACTTTGCCTCTGCTTATTGTAGATGGTAATAGAATAATCATTTGCGATGCCCTCGATTATAGCGGGACAACGATACGTGCTGGTTACAAGGGAAACAGCGCCCATAGACTGGGGTGAATTAAATTTCCCCACACCGAACATCAGCTTGGTTATGGATGACGTAGACTCTTTCGCGGGATTTTTAACGGGAATAACGTATGCCCGGCCATGTGTAGAACCGAAAACACCTTTGAAATTGTTAAGGGCCATATCATACATGAGCAGATCGATCAGCACACCGGCCCGGCGACTGATATCTTTATCCTCCGCAAAATCGTACAGATTGCAAAGCAGCATGAGGTCCACGTCATAATATGAGTTGGAAAGCCACTCGCTAAAACCAAACCGGCTCCTGTACTCTAGCCATTTAACGGCCAGCTTTCTGGCATGCTCCATATGAACCTGACCATTTTTGCCGTCCTTAAAGATCTTATTTTTAAAAAGCTGTCCTGCAAGAAGCTCGTCCGAATGATATAGCCCCTGGTGATTCTCTGTATGATAACAGCGATAATGAGGATCCTTAATCGGTTCGTCCCACCAATATTTAAAACTCAAAAGACACTTCTCAACCTCTGCAAGCAAGGAAGCTGATAAGAGGTTTCGCTCTTTGTTGACGTAGACCAGTCTCAAGAGCCCTCCTACCGCAAAATCATTACAGTCCCGATTCTCATAAACCACCGCGATAGCTTCCCGTACTAACGCCTCATCCACCGGCAAACCGGCATGAAGGCGTGCGACCTGGCTAAACACACCCTCTCTCCCTCCTGTCTTCCCATTGACCGCACAATACTCAAGATATAGCTTCTTCCGTACCTCGAAATTCGCCTTTGGAGATGTCCAAAACTCATCTTCCGGATGTTGCAGCCCTTCTGCTCCTGCTCCCTGAGGCTGGATAAAAAACGCCGCAGTAATGGCGAGAAGGCTTAACGTGAACTTGGCAATATTCTTCATCAGATTCAATTTGGCGTGTTATTTCAGCCTGGGGCTGATAGTGTTTCTCTTTATGCGTTTGACTGTTTCACCTTTCGTGTTCCAGGCATCAACAACCAATAGCGCCCTTCCTTTATACCGACCCAGATTTTTCACTTCAACATCACGGCTTTCTCCCGGAAGCAGCGAAAAAAAGTTATCAGAAAATAAGATCGGCTTTATACTATTACCCTTCTTGTCCATCATCTTCAGCCTGGTAAAAAAAGAGATAGAAGATCCCGTATTTTGTACGCTAACCAATGTCCTCCCGCTTTTTTTACGAGGGCTACGCACAACCAAACTGGTTTCCGGTAGCTGTTTAAGCTCCTGAAATCCGGAGACCGCAGGTCCGGTCATGCTCCAGGCACCCTTATACTTATCCTTTGAACGCCAATAGAAACTGTCCGATACTTTGTTCCCATGGTTATCATTCAGGCTAAGGTAAATAAAATGGACCTGCGAAATAGTCGAAGGAATATCCAGCTTCAGGGCATCATTCACCACTCCGTCTGCGGGAATGTCGATGTTCTTTGAGATGGCGGATATCTTGCCGGAGTTTATGTCATAAAGAGTTGCTACAATAGTATAGCCTGCGAAGGACTGCCGAAAATCATTATATACCGACACAGTGTTTTTCAGGTAATCAAACTGCGCATGCAGAGGCTCAAGGCCGTCCTGCGAATAATACAGACCGGCGGTAGGCTCGAGAGTCCAGTCATATAATCTGGCTGAAACCTGAGGAACAGGACTATTGTGATACCAGAATAAAAGCCCGGACGCAAAGCGGTCACCATAGTCAAATTTATTATAATTCCAAACTTCCCAGATAGCCCGATAATTCATAGCGCCGACAAACTGTGCCTTTCTTGAGAACTCCTCAATCGATCTGGATTCCCCAAATTCGTCAACCGCCTGCTTATACTTCGTGGTGATCTGATGAAATCCTCCACCATCCATATAATCCCACACTTGTTTATCAATGGGCCATAATTGGCTTGCCGGCATCATCTTTCTGAGTGACTCATAAACAGGTAAGCAGGGTGTTCCATATTCTGGATTAAATCCATCAACCCGGCTACCTCGCGGCGACGCAGTATTTTCAAAATACTGCATCGGGTTCTCGTACTTATAAGGACTTCCGTCATGGATACCGCAACACTCAGACTGAACCTGGTAGCCTCTCGTGCTATCGAGCTGATGAATCAGTTTCCCGGCTCCTTTGAGCTCCGTCGACTCATTTGCAGAGACATAATAAGCCTGAGCAGGGTGATTTCTGATCCGCTTCACCGTAGACTCCAAATTCCGAAAGTATAATGCCGTATCGGAGGGAAAACGCGTGTCCCCCGTAATCCAAAACTCTGTCCAAACCAGTATACCCATTTCATCGCAGAGATCATAGAAGTAATCAGACTCTGCTATACCTCCGCCCCACAGGCGGATAAGGTTAATGCCTGCCTGCTTGGTATACCGCAATTCGGCATAGGTACGTTCCTCATCATTTCTTAACATCGCCTCAGGAACCCAGTTAGTACCCCTTATAAATACAGGATGACCATTCACCAGGAAACGTCTCGATTCATCAGGTGTCTTTTGATCTGAGGTAATCTCCCTTATTCCAAATCTGGTCGAGACCTGATGACTGATCTGACTATCCGCGGTCTCAAACTCCAGATCAAGAGTATAAAGATGCTGTGCTCCTTTATTCAGCGGCCACCAGAGCTTCGGATTCATCATCTTCAGTTCCGGGAATTCCGAAGTACGCAATACAACTATCTTTTTCTCCGACGGACCCAATTGGACCGGCTTTTGAAACGATATATCGGTATCAGCGATCCTGCCTTTTAAAAGGCCGTTTTGATGCGCCGCCGTCGCATTAACTACCGTTACAGATATAGTTTGATCAGAGAATGAGGTGTCAGGAAGAGGCAGTTTCGTTTGCACAAATACATCTTCAAGAACTGCGTCACCGGTAGCATACAACTCAACATCCCTCCATATACCCGTGTTCCTGTCTCGAATCCCGTCCGGGGCAGTAAAATCCCATCCCACACTCATTAACATCGACACATTACGGCCGATCTCGCCATCACCTCCGTTCTTATTTTCACCAACAGCCCCCACTCGCTGATTTCTGTCTTTTCTGCTTGATCCCGGAACATCAACAGGAACTACTCTTACAGCAAGAGCATTTTCACCTTTCATGTTGATAATTTCGGTCACATCGAAACTCCTGGTATTGAACATGCCGGCCATTTCTCCTAGCTTTTTACCATTCAGCCAGATTTCGCTACGGTAATTAATACCGTGAAACTTCAACCATTTCCGTTTATTTTTTAAATTGCCCGGTACCCTGAAAAGTGTCCTGTACCAATACGTATAGAACTCCTTGCCTACCTCAGAGATATCAGGTATGAGCTTTTTGGATATCCGGTTATTGTCGCCGAAATAAGGATCAGGATAAACTTGGTTATGAACCAGTGTTGTAAGCGCAGTACCCGGAATCACTGCTTCCTGCCAGTCGTTATTCCGGTAAGAAACATCAGATACATCCTTCCCCCCTTCTAACACCTCGCTTGCTTTTTTAGCCACCCAATCGGTCGATCCTCTGAATCCTGCTTTTGAGCGAAGAAATACCGACTCCCGGGAAGATGCCTGTGATATTGACGGCGCTTGTGCGAAGAGTGAATGATAAATAAAGGTCAGCGTTAGCAAAAAGATAATTCGTTGCATAAGTATTAGTATGACAAGATAATTCAGCGTTCCCTCTAATCCAACAGCTTAAGCCTTTGCAACTTATCCACGCTTTCAAAGAGCATTGTTCCACTAATATGCACAGAAGCGTCACATACCTTGCTGGCAGGTAAGGTTTTCCAATCATTGCCGAAAATATTTCCCGGGTTCAGCGTAGCTTTCGAATGTAAGCTCACAGCATTACTTTTCAAGTACTTCAGGAATTTCTGCTTTGTAGCTTCGTTCACGCCACCACGAACTATATATTCCGTTAAATACCTGATAAATACACCTTTGAAAAGCCCTCCGTCACCAGTATTTTCACCCTTCAGTATACCTCCTGGTGAGAATCGCACCTGATCTTCCACCACGTAGGTCGAAGTTCGCAAAGCGTCCACCATGTAAGTATATTGATTGGTTATCAGATATAGTTCCATAGCCGCACCAATAAAAGTGCCCTGGTTATACGTATAGATATCGCTTTCTTTCGTGTTCCCGTGCGCGTCCCACACCAGACCCCGCTCAGGTTCCACAACGTAATTTTTAAGCCAGGCATAGATCTTCTTGGACCACTCCAAATCATCAGGATTTCCGTTCAACTTGTACATTCTCGCCGCGATGATCGCCGCCGGTGCATTTGAACAGGCGTTTTTCGAGTTTGGTGAACCTGTCGCCCAGGCTATGCCGCCATTCTTGACGTCGCTCCATCCC
>NZ_JAZQRL010000064.1:0-8258 GCF_045629565.1 Arcticibacter sp. | reverse complement strand
TGACGAACTATTGCACATCGAGTGCTGAGACACTGAGTCCCTCGGCATCAATAGCGATAACTCTGTACTTGTAGGTTCCCGCGTTAATCATCGATCCGGACGTTCCATTCAAGTAGTTCCATTTTCCCGGCTTGCTGGTGGTAAGGTCAACCACTTCTTCTTTTAACAGCGTCCCATCCGCCATAACCAGTTGAAGTTTCGCTTTCATCACTTTCGGCAAGGTATTGGCATACCGTAGCGTCAACGAGTAGGTATCCGCCACTCCTACTGAGAAAGTAAACTCAAGTACATCTCCTGAGGCTTTATAGAAGGTTACCGCATCTTTTTCATTAACAGTAGTAGCCTTAATATTGCTGGTAAATTTAGCAATATGTGATTTATACGTCTCTGACTTCTTTAGATCGAAAGCCGGCTGCAGCGTAGTTGCTGGTAAAACCGCCGTAGTCAATGCTGAAGGAATCTGAACGGACGCACCTTTTCCAAACCGCTTACGGAATACGTTGAATCTGAAGTTCTGTTCGCGACTATTTTCAAGAAAAGACTTCGTGTCTTCGTAATCTTTCAGCCATGCAGGTACGGGCTGACCTTCCGGTAAAGCAACAAATACATCTGCCTCTTCTGCAAGAATAAAGCTCGCTTGTCCGCCGCTGGCCGAGGTCCTGATCCAGTCTGCTCCGTATAACACCGGAGGCAGGGCTGTAAATGCGGGTTCCTGAGCCTGGTTGAATTGGCGGTCTCCGGCATCCATCCAAGTCTCCAGTGACCAGTCTGAAGGCGCCTTGAAATTCTGTATTAAACTTGTGGCTCCGGCGGCTGGCTTAATGTTCTTGTCGGTAGAAGCGATAGCGATTGCTGAAATCAGTGCCTGCCCCGAAAGCACTTTGGGGAACGAAACATTTAGCTTTCCTCCGGTAACTTTGACCTTGAGCGTCTTTTTCAGTGCCTGGTCATGTCCTGCTTCTTTCCATATATCCAGATTTTTCAGATAGGTTTTACCGTTAACCGCTACGTCGAACAATCTGAATCCTGTAGCATCCAGTCCGCCCCCGGTTCCTAACCATGGCTCATTGAAGTACAATTCGACAGTATACTCTCCGTCAGGAACAGGAAAATCAAAGTTAAGCTTCTCTCTTCCGTATCTAAAGGTCTGAAATAACGGCCAATCGGTCGTTCCTTTTATAGGGTCATGGGTTTTACGCTGGCTGGCGAAGAAATCAGGTGTGCCCGGAAAGTCCCTGGTCCATGAATTGGAGCCCCAGGTGTCAGCAGAAGTTTGCTGCCTGTCGGCCTTCCACACGTTTCCATTGCTATCTGTATAATCAGGGCCGCCAAGATTCACACGATACAAATAGTTAAGTTTCTTCTTAGGAGCCGTGAGGTTTTGAGCACCCTCATAGAAGGCATCAAAACGTGGCGACTTCGGCAGGTGATTCAAAACAATATAGTCCTTAGCCACGGCCTTGCCATTCACATATCCGACAGCATACAAGACATTATAGCGGATATCGGGTTTTGACCAGGAGAAGTGTGTTCCTATACCGCCTTTTTTCCTTTTACCCAGGGATACATTGTCGACATCATTGAAAAGCTCCACCTCATCGCAATTGGAATATACCGTGATGCGATCTTTCACTCCCGGAGATTTCCAGCGATTTGCCCAGGTATGTGATACGATATACACCATCGGGTCAGTTTCCTTGGGCGCATAGTTGGATCTGAACATGTAATACACGTCTAAAGGCTCCTCCCATGGAGTTAACAGACCCTTGTAGTTAACCGGACCGATCCTGTCGAGTTCACGAAGGCCTTCGCCCCCCTGCACCCGCCCCGGATTGTCATGTGAGGTAAACAACCAGAAATAATGTCCGGAGGTTTCGTTCTTAACAGAGTCTGCCAGCCGGACCTTCATCTCCATCAGCTGGGTCATGCGGTCTTCACTGAATATTCCGTTTTGATCATATGGTCCTTCGGTATGCAGGTCAAGCGTGCGCCATGCACCATACTCACCGATCAGCACCTGACGTTTAACATCTTCCCCATATAATTTAGGGTCGCCGCCATACGTACCTGTCCAGTTCTGCGGCACGTCCCAGTCAGTCCCTTTACCACCATTACATGTGGTAACCAGGCGCTGAGATGAGGCGGTCGGATCCATTTCCCTGATAATTTCGGTACACTCCCTGGCAAATTCCTCAGGCAGCGTACTTTCATTTTCAAGTCCCCATAACACCACAGACGGACTATTTCTCCGCTCTTTTACCCAATCCCTCATCAGGGTCTTGAAGTTTTTCTTGAACTCCGGATTATCGAACCAGATATGCGCGGCCATTTGCGTCCACAGCAGTATTCCCATCTTATCCCAGTGCTCCTGATACCTCAGGTTATGAGGCTGGTGAGCATCGCGGAAGGAGTTGAATCCTGCGGCTTTCATTTGCATAACACGTGAACGGACTTGCTCAGCACTGAATGCATGACTGCCACCGAGCAGGTGTTCGTACTCCGCAATACCATTGATAAACACCGGCTTTCCGTTCAGAAAGAAGCGCTTATCATTCGATGCGCGTCCAATGGGCCAGCTGATCCAGCGGATACCATAAGGAGTTTCCAGTCTATCGATCACCTTCCCGTTATCTAAGATTTCGGTAACGATAGTATAGAGATATGGGTCTTCGATAGACCAAAGCTGCGGCTTGACGATCTCAGGACTCACATCGCTGATCGTTTCAAGAGAACCAGGCTGCAGCGTCTTCTCCTTGCTGACTTCAAATACTTTTTTACGTTCGCGGTTTTCCAGACGGTTTACAACGCGAAGTTGCTTTGGTGTATTTCCATAATTTTTCACTTCTACAGAGAAGTTGATTTTGGCTGACTCTGCCGAAATCTTATTATCGTTCCAGGCATGCACGCCGAAAGGCTCGATGCGGACCGGATTGGTGACCACCAGATGTACGGGCCTGAAAATCCCCATCGGTTGAGAACCTTCCGAAAAGCCTCTTTCTTCTGAGCCTCCTCCGTCTACCCAGGGCAGGTCACGGATCTCATCCGGATGATCTGCACGCACGGCGAGGGTATTCTTGCCTTTCAGGCGGATAGCTGAAGTAACATCCAGCGTAAAAGTGGTTCTGCCACCGGCATGATAACCTACCTTTTTACCGTTGAGCCAAACTGTGGCATAAGATCCTACGCCTTCAAAGAACAGGAAATAACGTTCGTCCTTTCCTTTAGCCTTTACTTCAAAGTTCTTACGGTACCAGGCATAGCCGTGACGGTTACCCTTAAGTAGTCGCCTGTAACCATGGTAAACGTCCCAGTTGTGCGGTACATCAACCTGCTTCCAGTCAGCGTCCCTAAAGCCCTCAGCCTCGAAGCCATTATATAAGTTCTGGTCAGTATCATGAGCGACGGTTTTCCAACCCTCATTCAAAGATATTTCGCGGCGCACCTGAGCTTCTGTAGTGAAGTTCAGGAAAAGGCCTGCAACAAAGACCAGCAAAAACCGTCGTAAATAGTACATAATTATTTTATTAATTGTAAGGCGGAGTCAATAGAGTACCGCTTTCCACGTTCAGTCGCGAACTTTAATTCTTTACCTGCATATTTCACCGTACAGGTATTACCCGCTTTGGATAATACGGTAAGGTCTGCTAGCTTTCCATCTTTCCATTTCATTTCCAGCTCAAAGCCTCCGCGTGCGCAGAGTCCTTTGATCTCGCCATCTTTCAGTGCTGAAGGAAGCGAGGGAAGAATATCAAGATAACCTGAATGGCTTTGAAGCAGCATCTCCGCAATGCCTGCAGCCCCACCAAAGTTTCCATCGATCTGGAAAGGTGGATGGGCGTCGAAAAGGTTCACGTATGATCCTCCGCCTTTTTCTGCGGGACTGATCAGCATATGAACCATTTTCCAGGCATGATCACCATCTTTGAAGCGCGACCAGAAGTTAATCTTCCAGGCCAGGCTCCATCCCGTTCCTTCATCTCCTCTGTAGATCAGCGATTGCCTTGCAGCCTTCATCATCTCCGGATCTTTATCCCAGGTAATGTCCGCGCCGGGATGCACTCCCCAAAGGTGGGAAACATGTCTGTGCTTATTGGTAGTATCGTCGATATCAACTGTCCACTCCTGCAATTGTCCGAAGCGGCCAATCTTATTTGGTGTCAGACGATCGCGGTTACTTTTCATTATTTTTCGTAATTCGCTGTCTGTGTTCAGTATTTCTGATGCCTCAATACAGGCACTGTAAACCTCGCGGATGATCTGATGGTCCATGGCTGTTCCCATGACCAGGCCACCATGCTCCGGCGAGTTGGTAGGGCCGCTGATCAGGAGGCCTGTAGTAGGATCCTTCACCAGATATGAATTGAAAAACAAAGCCACCTTACGCAGCAGGGGATACGCTCTGTTGCGTAGGAACTCTTTATCCTGGGTATAGTTGTAACGCTCCCAGAGATGGGTGCTTAACCACGCTCCTCCGGCAACCCAGATACCATGGTTAGAATTATTAATAGGTGCTGTTCCTCTCCAGATATCTGTATTGTGATGGACAACAAAGCCCGGGGCATCATAGTATTTCCGGGCAGTTTCCGCACCCGTTTGGCTTAATTCTTCAATCATGTCAAAAAGAGGCTCGTGCATCTCCGACAAGTTGAGGCTCTCGGCCGGCCAGTAGTTCATCTCCAGGTTGATATTTGTGGTGTACTTGCTTCCCCATGATGGTGTAAGCAGGTCGTTCCAGATACCCTGCAAGTTTGCGGGCCGGGTACCGGGACGCGAGCTTGAAATCAGGAGATATCTTCCGTATTGTAAGTACAGCGCAGCGAATGCAGGATCGCTATTCTTAGCAAATTGCTCGATACGCTGATCAGTAGGAAGCGGGCTTTCAGAAGAATTGCCAAAAGACAAAGACAGCCTGTTAAAATATTGCTGATATTCATTCAAATGTTTCTTCAGCAGACCGCCGTAATTTTGCTGTGCCAGCCTTTCCATATCGGCTTTCGCAAGGTCAGCTGCATTAGCAGATACATCTTTAAAATTCTTATAGTTGGTGGCGGCAGTAAGATACAACACCACTTCATTGGCACCACTGATATGGATCTGCCCGTTCTTCACTCTCGTCTTTCCGCCGATCGCGTTTACCTTCAAAATGCTTTCGCCTTTGAGAGCGCCATCTTTAACCTGCAAAGAAAGGCCCAGAGTAGTTGGATCGATTGCACGTACTGCGGATTGCTTATGAGAACTTCTCAATCCGGCCTGAAAGGTTATAGACTGCTTTTTGTCGGAAGTTATACGCACCACCAAGCATTGGTCTGGCTGGCTCACAAAGTATTCTCTCGTATAACGCACCCCGTTGGAGACGTAGGTAGTTTTGGAAATAGCAGTCGTGAGGTCCAGCTCACGTTTGTAATCTGACACACCTTTGGAGGCATCAGGAAACGTTAATAGTAGATCGCCGAACGGCTGGTAGCTAGCCTGATAGGTACCCACCAGAGGCGGATCATCATCCTGAATCATGTACTTCCATGATCTGCTTAGCGTAACCGCCTGCTGCTCTGAAGCACCCTGAGGATACACTCTCAGTGGGCGCGATGTATCCTTGTAACCAACAAGACCACCTTTATCGAAATAGTTTAAAACTTGTATAGCGATGTGATTTACGCCTTTCTTTAGTTTGTCTGCAGATACAACGTACATTCTGCCGTCGGAAGCATTGGCTGTTGTCCCTGCCAGGTGTCCGTTGACATAAGTAAAATCATGATCACGGATCTTGCCCAGATCAAAGACCAGGTCTTTTCCAGCCCAGTCATCAGGAAGCACAAAAGAATTCCTGAGCCACACCGCACCGTCAAGACCTTCTAAGCCAACCGTTTCCCAGCCGTTAATTGCGGGCAACTGTATGGTCTTCCATTTGCTGTCATTGTATTTTGCAGCAGAAGGGTTGCTTTTCAGGCTGGCGAGATCTCTGACTTTCTCTACCCATGGGGCTCTCTCTTCTTCTTTAGACTTGAGGCCCATGAAGTGCTTAGCAGCCAAAGCTTCCGCTTCTTTTTGCTTACCAGCAAAAAGCAAGTGACGTATCTCGTTGAGATATTTTGCGCCATCGGGCATATTGTAATCTCTCGGGGAGCCTGTCCAGAGCGTCTCCTCATTAAACTGAATATGTTCCTGATTAACGCCTCCGAAGACCATAGCGCCTATCCGACCATTCCCAAGAGGAAGGGCATCGGTCCACTGCTTAGCAGGCTGGTTATACCATAACTTAAGGTCTTGTGCCTGCAGGGATCCGCTGAGGAAGCCTGCAAACACAAGACCAAGCGTTAAACGCATGTTTTTTATCATTAATCTAACTTTATCTTTTCTTTTACATCAGCTTCCTGAACGACAACCGTCTTTACATTTCCGAAGTGATTTGCTTTACCTACAATGCCGTTTGTTTTCGCACCCTTAACCTTCAGATACACATCCGTTCCTTTGGCAGGGAAAGCGTTTTGAATCAGCACATCTTCTACATTATTCAGCTCCACAATCGCTTCGCCGGCAACTGGTTTTTGAGATTTAACGTCATCAATTTGAAGTCCGACAACATTTTCTGCCTCAACGACCGGGCCTTTTTTGTTATTGACGCGAACATTGTGAAACTCGATATCCTTAGAATTCTTAATCCTGAAGCCGGTCTGCATATCCATGTTCATGTTATTAAATGAAACGTTCTCAATGGGCATTTCTTCTAAACCATTTAAATATCCGGCACGGTTACCGTGAGCCGTGATATTGCTGAAGTGGATGTTACGGAACGCAGGTGTACGCTCTGATACAGGCTCCACAGTTGTGGTGGCATACTGCAGATCCAGAACGATCGCCTGGTCACGGATATTTCTCATGACCACATTATTCACGCGGATATCTTCAACTACTCCACCACGTCCACGCGCTGATTTAATGCGTAAACCACGGTCTGTTCCGTCAAAAACGCAATTGGAAATAGTGACTCTTCTAACGCCTCCGGACATCTCGCTTCCGATAACTACGCCACCATGCCCCGATAGCATAGTACAGTTGGTAATGGTATGGTTCTCTGCAGGAACGTTCGCTTTTCTTCCGGAACGATCTTTACCTGACTTAATCGTGATACAGTCATCACCCGTGCTGATATGGCAGTCGGAGATATGCACATTACGGCATGACTCCGGGTTTATGCCGTCCGAATTCGGCGAATCAGGGTTATTTATGGTCACTTTGGAAATGGTGACGTTATCACAGTATTGAGGATTAATGGTCCAGAAAGGTGAATTGGTGATAGTAATTCCTTCTATGAGCACATTTTTGCAATCCATCATCTGAATAAATGGAGGACGCAGGAAACCGCGTTCGATCCAACCCGGAAGGTCTGGTGCAAGCACATCTTTATTAAGACGCTTGAATTCTTCCTGCCAGCGGGAGGTAGGAATCTTCTTTACATGAACTTCAGAATAAGCCCACCATTTCTTACCATGACCGTCGATAAGGCCACGGCCCTTAATGGCGATATTTTCCGCATTAATGGCGTAGAACAACGGCGAGAAGTTCATCACATCTGTACCTTCCCAACGGCTTTTCACCATCGGAAGATAATGATCAAAATTATCGCTGAAATGTATTTCAGCTCCTGCATCAATATATATGGTAATATTACTTTTCAAGTGAATAGGGCCGGTAAGATATTTACCAGCAGGGAAGTATACGGTACCGCCACCCGCTTTAGACGCTGCTGCAATTGCCTTTTTTATTGATTCGGTAGCGAGCTTACTGCTATCGTTCTTAGCACCATATTTCAATACGTTGTAATAATCCTGCGCCGAAGCGGTTGTAACATATAAACATGTTACGACGAACGTCAGGATCAAACCTAACTTAGTGTACCTTTTCATTTTATAATTTAGCTTTAACTTCTTTTAACTTTGCTGAATACATGACCTGCTTGCCGTCTGCGAATACGCGGAACCCTTTTCCTTTACCGTACTTCTCACCTGTTTTATCCCACAGAACAGTAATGATCTTGCCGTGGTATAAGACGTTATCCAAACAGAACCAATCCCACTGATTCTGAGGAACAAGAGGTTGGATGTGGAGAGTGTTATCATCTGAGGGTTTTAAGCCCACAAGATCATTGATGATCAGGTCACAGTAACCTGAGTGATTATAGAAACGGCTTCTCGGGTTATCTCCCTTCAACCAGTAACCGGTTTTTTCGTCCTGGTACTCCCCGAGGTAAATTTCCCCAT
>NZ_JAZQRL010000063.1:0-85874 GCF_045629565.1 Arcticibacter sp. | reverse complement strand
CCTTCCCGTCGCGGTGCGGCTTTTATGTTTGGGCAACCTTTTGATTCAGTTGCTTAACGATCTTGTTTTCATTCCCTCCAGGCGTCGCGCCTTTCGGTTTTTGTTCCCCCGATTTGGGATTGCAAAGGTAAGAAGGTTTTTAATATCTGCAAAAAAAAGTTGAACTTTTTTTTGACCCCCTTTTCTCCTCTTTTCAATCTCTCACTTAGCCTTGCGCTTTGCGTTCCCTTGTTCGTTTTGGGACTGCAAAGATGGGAACTTTTTGCATTCCCTGCAAGTCTTTTGCGCTTTTATTTGTGAAAAAATGAACCTTTTAAGCTTAGTGATTTCTCACCCTTTGTTTATCAAGCCATTAGACAACAATATGCAATGAAAAATGTTTCAAAAAAACATCTCGTCTCCAGCTTGCTACCATTATAGCAGCCGCCCCTCAGGCCCAGCCCCAGTTTCCATACGGTGATTAAACTTTCTCACGTGCCAGGCAACAAAAAACCCCCTGCGTTTACAGGGGGCTCTGACATCTATTATATATAAATTATATTAATCAGCTAAAGGGAACGTCATCATCACCCTCGAACCATCCGGAGATATTCCGTTAATCCGCAACATATTATTCTTGCTTGCCGCTAACGCTCCGTCAATGTCATCAATCTTATTGATCGGCTTCTCATTGATACTGGTAATAATGGTTCCTCTTTCGATTCCGTAACTATTAAACAAACCGCCACGACGAGAATCCGTCACAACTAAGCCTCCATTTATATTATACTGCTTCTTTTGTGCGGCTGTAACCGGACTAAAGCTTGCACCCAGTGTATTATAAATTTCCGTTACCGAACGGGTGCTCTTCGCAACATTAAGCTGATCATCTCCCTTAAGCGTAACAGACACTGATCGCTCCTTGCCATCACGCAGAAACGACAGCTGTACCTTATCGCCAGGACGCAGACGACCAACCTTTTCCTGAAGGTCTGCAGATGACATGATCTTCTTACCATCAACCTTAGTAATGATATCACCCTTCTTCATACCCGCAGCAGCTGCACCGCCACCTTCTACAACGGAGTTGACTAACAGACCGCTTATCTCCTTCAAACCAAGTTCCTTCGATATGCTGGCATTAAGTTCCTGGAAGGTGACACCCACAAAACCGCGCTTTACAGCTCCGAATTTGATGAAGTCATCCATGATCTTCTTTGCCAGGTTTACCGGAATAGCAAATCCATATCCTGCATAGTAGCCTGTTTGAGATGCAATCGCGGCGTTGATACCGATTAGCTCACCCCTCGTATTTACAAGAGCTCCACCGCTATTACCTCTGTTGATAGCAGCATCAGTCTGAATAAATGATTCAATTGCAGAACTTACAGCAGGTCCCTGACTACCTCCACCTCTTCTAGGTTCAGCTTGCTGCTCATTCAGTATACCGATACTTCTTCCCTTTGCACTCACAATACCAGCTGTAACAGTAGTATTCAATGTCAGCGGATAACCCACTGCAAGAACCCACTCCCCAACCTGAACGTTGTCCGAATTTCCAAGTTTAACTACTGGCAAGCCTGTGGCTGATACTTTCAGCAAAGCAAGATCTGTATTGGGATCCCGTCCGATAACCTTAGCTTCAAATGACCGGTTATCTGTAAGTATCACTTCTATCTTATCTGCATTCTCTACTACGTGGTTATTAGTAACGATATACCCATCATCACTTACAATAACACCAGAACCGGATGCCCTGCTTGGCTGACTCTGGGTGTTACCTCGGGGGCCACCAAAAAAATCGCGAAACATTTCCTCAAAAGGATCTCCGCTTCCTTGTCCGCCTCGCGATCTGGAACTAGATCCTCCATATACCGTTTGTATATGCACTACGCCCGGGGTCACAGCCGCAGCTGCCTGAACGAAATCAACATCCCCTGCTGAAGATACACTGCTTGG
Source organism: Arcticibacter sp. (assembly GCF_045629565.1). Lineage (GTDB taxonomy): Bacteria > Bacteroidota > Bacteroidia > Sphingobacteriales > Sphingobacteriaceae > Arcticibacter. The sequence continues at coordinate 83,936 of NZ_JAZQRL010000063.1, read as the reverse complement.
ATTATGAGTAAAGAAAACTTTTTGCTTCTCCTCTATGCTCATTTTCCCCAAGGATTTGTCTTCAAAAAGCTTATAGCCTCCTATGGCGACCGCGCCTCCGAAGATGGCAGTCAAAAGTGTTATACCTATTTTTTTCATATTCATCTATTTCTTGTGTTTACATCATCAAATGTAATACCACTTAAACGGTAAAAGCAACCGAACGATGCCATGAGCAGTGTTAAAAAATGTTAAACACCCCAAACACGCTTACAGTTTTAAGATAATGCTTCTCATCGAATTTTTGTAATCTTGTAATGAATTGAACCACAACAGCAACGATGATGCATTTTTACAAATATCAGGGCGCCGGCAACGATTTCATACTTGTAGACAACAGGGATCAGGCCATAAACCATGAAAATCCCGCCTGGATAGCGTCTATATGCGACAGACGATTCGGTGTAGGAGCCGACGGAATGATGTTCCTGCAATCCAGGGAAGGATACGATTTCGAGATGGTCTATTATAATTCAGATGGCAAACCGTCCAGCATGTGCGGAAATGGAGGACGATGCATTGTGGCCTTTGCAAAGCATATGGGTGTCATCAAATCGGAAACTAACTTTTTGGCAGTAGACGGCCCGCATTATGCCAAAGTTTCAGAAGAAGGCAACTGGGTGAGTCTACAGATGATTGATGTGCAATCCATCATCAACGACGGAAAAGCCCAGGTTTTAGACACAGGATCGCCTCACTACGTAGTCACCACAGCCGGACTATCAGGTAAGGATGTCTATTCTGAGGGTAGATCAATCCGCTATAATGAAACCTATAAAGACACAGGAATCAACGTAAATTTTGTTGAGGATATGAACGATCACTACTTCGTGCGCACTTATGAACGCGGGGTAGAAGATGAAACCTTCGCATGCGGAACAGGTGTTACAGCCGTTGCTCTGGCTATGGCGAAAGCTAAAGGGCAAAGTGGTGACATTTACACAAAGATCAAAGTACTCGGAGGCAATCTGAACATCCGCTTTCATCATGATGGAAAAAAGTTTTCCAACATCTTTCTTGAAGGTCCGGCCGAATACGTCTTCGAAGGAGACATAAAGTAGTTCCACGTGGAATTACATCTGTACAATCTAACAAAACAATAGAAACATACCCTCAGAAGTACTTACTTTTGCAGGTCTAATAAAACTTTTATGCATAGAACGAATACTTGCGGAGAATTAAATCTTAATGATTTAGGTAAAGAAGTTATCCTGGCCGGATGGGTACAGAAATCTCGTGATCTGGGCGGAATGACATTTATCGATGTCCGCGACAGATACGGAATTACGCAGCTGGTGTTTAATATGGATGAGGATAAAGATTTGTGTGCTCAGGCGCGTGAGATCTCCCGCGAGTATGTAATTAAGGTAACCGGAACGGTTGTCGAGCGTTCCAATAAAAACCCTAAAATACCGACAGGCGAAATCGAACTAAAGGTCTCTGCACTTGAAGTATTAAATGCAGCCAAACTCCCACCCTTTTTAATCGAAGACGAAACCGATGGGGGCGACGACCTTAGAATGAAATACAGGTATCTCGATTTGAGACGTGCGCCGCTTCGCAACAATATGATCCTACGCCACAAAATGGCCCAGGAAATCAGAAAGTATTTGGACAACCAAAACTTTCTTGAGGTAGAAACACCGGTCCTTATAAAGTCCACTCCTGAAGGGGCCAGAGACTTTGTCGTGCCCAGCCGCATGAACCCGGGAGAATTTTACGCTCTTCCTCAATCACCCCAGACGTTCAAACAATTGTTGATGGTCTCAGGGTTTGACCGCTACTTCCAGATCGTAAAGTGTTTCCGCGATGAAGATTTGCGCGCAGACCGCCAACCCGAATTTACCCAGATAGATTGCGAGATGGCCTTTATCGAACAGGAAGACATCCTTAACCTCTTCGAAGGATTAACCACTCACCTGTTCAAAAACATTAAAGGTATTGAGATCGGCGACTTCCCACGCATGTCATATGCAGATGCCATGCGTCTCTATGGGTCAGACAAGCCTGATACCCGCTTCGGAATGCAGTTTGTGGAACTTAATGAAGTGGCTAAAGGGAAGGGCTTCCCTGTTTTTGACGGAGCCGAGCTGGTTGTAGGCATAAACGCTAAAGGCTGTGCTCATTATACCCGCAAACAGTTGGATGAACTTACTGACTTTATAAAAAGGCCTCAGGTAGGCGCAACCGGAATGGTCTATTGCCGTTTCAATTCAGACGGCACACTTAAATCTTCCGTTGACAAATTCTACAACGAGGATGATCTTAAAACATGGTCTTCAGCATTTAACGGCGAACCAGGCGACCTGTTTCTCGTATTAAGCGGAAGCGAAGATAAAGTACGTAAACAATTAAACGAACTGCGCCTGGAAATGGGCAGCCGTCTCGGCCTCCGCGACAAAAGCAAGTTCGCACCTCTTTGGGTAATCGACTTCCCGCTGCTTGAGTGGGACGAAGAGTCCGGCCGCTACCATGCGATGCACCACCCTTTCACTTCTCCCAAGCCTGAAGACATTTCGCTTTTAGATACCCATCCCGGTGATGTCAGAGCGAACGCTTACGACCTTGTAATCAACGGAACAGAAATAGGTGGTGGATCCATCCGAATCCATGATCGTACTTTACAGGCTCTTATGTTCAAGCATCTTGGTTTTTCCAAAGAGGATGCACAAAAGCAATTCGGATTTTTAATGGATGCGTTTGAATATGGCGCCCCGCCGCATGGTGGTATAGCCTTTGGTTTCGACCGGCTGGTGTCTATATTCTCAGGGCTTGATTCTATCCGCGATGTCATCGCCTTTCCGAAAAACAACTCAGGAAGAGATGTCATGATCGATTCACCATCCACGATTTCGGATGCCCAAATGAAAGAATTAAATATCAAGACAACAATCTAAGGTAACAAGTGTGGGAGCAGTGACTTAACACGATATGCTCCCACACTTTAATCTCTCTTCTGTCTTTTCTCCAGCTCTTCAGTTGCTTGTCTTAAATTATACCCCTGAGAAGAAAGATAATTATTAGCTCTTCCCCGATACTTCGCGAACCACTGATTTCTTTCTCTACTGGTCAAAACATTCATCGCATTGTCCCGCGCTTCCACCAGATAGCCGTACACCTTTTGCTTTTGATCTTCTTTAAGGTCAGGAAGCAGGCTCTGAAACTTTGTATATTCCTTATGCAACCCGTTGCCTGTCATTTCATTTTTGACAAGCTCGACTTGTTCTTCACCCAAAAATTCCGACAACTTAGCGATGTAAAGTGAACGTTGCGTATCGAGCTTCGCCTTTGAATCATGCCAAACTTTCTCATCCGCCTCATCAGTCAGTTTCTTGCTGCCAAGCTTTTTATTCTCTTCTGCTTTCAGCTCCCTATTGTGCTGTATGGCCTCCATCATCTGATATTGATGTGCTATCAAATTTCTGACAGACTCTGCCTTTGCGGCATCATTAAGCGCTAAAGCCTTAATGATCCGGTTAGACTCTGCTATTTCCAAAGAACTCGCGTCGAGATCACGCCTGGCCGCCCATTCTTTACCTTCATTCTTGAGGTCGTAACCATTTGCAGCCAGGTAATTAGCAATTTTTCCTTTATACTTATTAAACCAGGCATGTTTCTCTTTTGACGATCCACCTTTCATGGCATGCTCCCGCGCTTCAGTGAGGAAATTCCAAATCTTACTTTGCTCTTCTCCACTTAGGTACGGCAACATCAAAAGATAGTTTTTATAAGTCAGCGGTACCGTATTATAGGTCATGCCATCCTTGACAGCATCGATCTGCTGTGCGTTCAATTCTAAAGAAAGAGAATGTAAAAATGAAGCATGCACCTTATCTACCTTGCGATCGGCATCCTGCCTCAGGTTGGCAATCTTGCCTTCCGATGCCTTTTTCCTTTTTAACTGCTCAATTTTCTTATCTCTCCCACTATGGATCTTATTTAAACTGCTGTACTGATCTGCGATTAAATTACGCACCTGAAGTGCTTTAACCTGATCAGCTATCTGCAGAGGTCCCATTATCTTTACGGCACGCTCGTTAGCCACCTTGCGGTACTCCGATATTTCCCGCTTACCGTCCTGGGCAGTCGCAAAACAAACCGACAGTAATGATAAACATAGAAGGTTCAAAAGTATTTTGCTCTTTTTTTTCATCTGTTTTCTTAACAAGTATTGGGGTGTTAGTTAGGCGGACCAACCGATCCGCCCTTCGTATACATCGCGATTTTTTACCTGAGCAGAAGCGATTAGTTCTGAACTTTCACGTTTATCACAATAAATGGCTTCTTGGTGTAGTCAAAATCTATTTGTTTAATATGAATGGCCCCTAGCTTCCCTTCGGGAGTTTTGAAATAAACCACTGAACCTAACTTCAACGTTTCAGCGGAGGTAGGAGCTGTAGCCTTCAATGTAGGCGACTTCGTAGAGGCAATACTTTGAATAGCCGCACCAGATACGAGCTCGTCCCGAAAAGCGTTCGCGTCATTAAAAGCTTTACTAAACAGCGTTTCTCTTTTGGACCAGGACGAAATATCAAACTCGGTGAATGGCAATGGACTTGCGCTCAAAGAATATAGATGATATAGATGCCCGTAGGTAGCATTCTTGTCATTCGCAGCTGCAGGCGTACGATAAAATGAAAAATCGAGATCGGCGGAGACATCTTTACCGGCGGCATATGAAAATGCCTGTCCCTGCTTTATCGAATAGTATATCGGCTGGTCTGTGGAAACCGAGTCAGACAGGTAGATCTTACGGTTCGCTATCAGCGTAAAATTGGGCCTGACATTGAATGTAACAGCCTTGTATCCGTCCCCAATATATTGCGCCTGCTGGTTCAATGCATATATGCGGTATTTATTTTCGCCGGCACGAGTCGCTTGCAGCTTAAAGACACCTGAATAGGAGCGTTTATCCGCATCGTCAGGAAGGTTAATTTGCAGTACAGGTCTTTCTACACCTTCCCTCTTAACACACACAGCGGCCATATCCTGCTTTGCCGAGGTAATGGTATATTCGATGTAGACGCTGTCACCGTCATTCACTTCTTTAAAGTCTGTTATGCTGAAGGGATGATTATTATGAAAAGTTACAGAAACATCATTGAACATATTGTAGATGTTCGGTGCTTCCTTTTTACAAGCGTTTAGTGTGAACATCAGCCCGGTAATCAGACCGATTATCTGGAATTTACGTTTTGTCATTTTTGTATTGTTAATTGTCTGATTAATCTAATGGGTCAAATATCCCGCCTGCCCAGCCAATAGTTGGCAGCAGCAGAGCGCTCGAATACATAAAGTCATTATGAAACGTATAGAAGTAGTGATACTCCGGTATAGTGAACGGGCCGATGTTGCTCGGCGTTAACGTCCCATTACGGAAATACTTGGTGTAGGTACTCTTGTTATTGATATTCAACGTATCGCGCATCAACGCGGTCGAATTCGGAACCGGAGCCTCCAAAAGATCTTTCATCGCCTTAAGAGCATTTTCACCATCGGCATTTAATCCTATTCGTATGGTTTGAATCGTTCCGCTCAGTGTATGCCATTTCCTCAACCTCCTCAGATCCGCATTTCGCTTATTTTCAAAAGCGAACTCTACCATACGCTCATTCGTGATCAGTTCCCGCATACTGGCCATATCGGCACCTCCGGTGGCAAGACCATAGTCATTACCTGCATTTCCCTCTTCAATTCCGGCTCTTTTACGAATCTCTCTAACCAGGTTTTTCGCCTGAGCCAGGTCTCCCGTTTCATTCAGACATTCCGCGTAATTCAACATCACCTCGGCGAAACGTATTTCAATCCAGTCCATCCCGCTTCCACCCAAGTTATTTGAGTAATTTACGGCACTTGACGTTAGCGAAGGCGTGGCAAACTTCTTACTGTATATACCATAATCCGCATCTGTTGATCTCTCGTAATTCCACTGTTTCCGACCTGCTTTACCACTTAATGCCCATACACTGCCATTATAGGCAAATGTAGCCTCAAACCGTGGGTCACGATTCTGCCAAAACATAACCGGATCGTATTGATACTTCGCGCTACCATCTGTACTGGTAATCGGGTTTCCGTCTTTCATCGGATAGGAATCCAGCAAGATCGTTGTAGGTATAAAGGCATTGTTAGCCGACCCCCCTTCACTCTTAGGCCTGACCCGGTTCTCGGTATTATGCCCTCTTCTTTCCAACGTGCTGGAGTAGCTCCGGATAAGAATCGCTTCGGTGTTGCTAGCACCTTCAACCCTAAAAATTTCCGCATAAGAGGGCATTAGCTTACGGCCCGCTGCCACACAAATATCATAAGCCTCTTTATTCGCCTGCAAAGCTGTATTCCACCTGCCAGCATCGTAAGCGTGTTTTCCATCATTTCGCGGGTTAAACTGTGGGCTCGCCCAATATAAGAGAACTTTAGCCTTTAAAACCGCTGCGATTTCACGTGTGACCCTGCCTGTGCCTGATCCATCACTCCAGGTTGCTCCATTCAGATACTCCATACCAAGCTCGAGATCTTTAACGATCTGATCAAAGCATTCCCTGGCACTAGCTCGTCCGCCTACATTTAAACTGCTTGGAGTCTGAGGCTCGAGAACTAACGGAACTCCACCATAAACCTTGACCAGCTCAAAGTAGTTCATCGCCCTCAGCACATGGTACTGTCCTAAGAATTTGGTTTTCACAGCTTCCGGCAGAGTACCCTGTGGTATGTAAGTTATCGCATTATTAGTTCGCGCTATATCAAAATATCGGTTGTCACCAAAGTTGTTTCCCTGATATTTATTCCCGACAAACCGCACATCATTATTGGCAAGAACACCCTGTAGTCCGAGTGCTGCCTTTGCCCATTGATCATTTCCTGAAAAGTAATTTTCGTCGCTCGCCAGGTGGATGGGGTAACGATCGTAAGTATCCTGAAAAGGGAACCGGGGAACCGACATGTCATAAGTCTCCCGCAAATGCATTTCAACGGCTCCTTCTGTACTCCAGATAGCCGCATCGATTCCTCCCCTGTCTTCCAATTCAAAGAAATCGTCCTTATTAATGCATGCCGAAAAGAAGGTAGCTATCATCAAAACTACCAAAGATCTTTTCATTATAGTTTTATATTTATACGTCTTAATCATCACAATTAATCAATTAAAAGTTAACACTTAAGCCCAGGGATATGGTCCTGATAGTGGGATAGTCAAAGGCACTGGAGGTATACGGATCCTTGTATTTCAAAGGGTTTACAATTGTCCAGAGATTGTTTCCAGTCGCCAGTATGCGTGCATTTCCGAGCCCTAATCGCCCCGCAATTCTGGACGGAACCTTGTAACTTAATGTCATATTATTGACCCTGATCATCGTTCCGTCCACGGCCCAGAACGTTGAGTTCACACCTATCGAAGGGTCATCGTACCGTGGCATTTTTCCCTGCATCGGATTCTCGGGAGTCCACCGGTCACGCCATATGGTCAAAACATTTTCATCCAGTGTCGCGTCCTCTCTTGCCCTGCTGTCATAAAACACCTTCCCTCCAAATCTTGCAGCGATATTTGTAGTCAGACTTAAATCTCTATAAGCTAAGTTCAACGAGATACCTGTGCTCAAAAACGGATTCGTGCGATTAAACATCGGAACCATATCCGATTCATCGATGATTCCATCTTTATTCATATCCTCATAAGTCAGCCATCCCGGCTCTGGGATAGCCCCTTTGAAGTTATAGTTCGGATTTTGCAGAAGAAACGCATCAACCTCTTCCTGCGTCCGCAACATACCGGTGGATATCAGACCTATGTTACTGCTGGTGTATAATCTGGGATTTAATCCTGTAGTGATGATATCCTCGCCAATGATGATGGAAAGCTCATTCGGATTGTACAGTTCACGATAAACCACTGAATTGCCAAAGCTGAAGTTCATGTTGGCTGATAAACGCAGGTCTTTCCCGAAATTTGTCCTATAACCCAGGCTAAACTCCGATCCCCAGTTGTACACCTCCCGATAATTTACAGTAGCAGACTTGAATCCGGCGTACATAGGATATAACTTATCCACACCACCGTCAAATCCATCAAAAGTACGGTTACGAAAAACCTCCACCCCGACATCGAATTTTCCGTTGAATAAAGAAGCCTCTAAACCCACATTGACAGTCTCCTTTTTCTCCCATGTGATAAACGGATTAGGAAGCACCCCGGGATTCAAACCAATACTGTTGTTGCTGCCGAATAAATATCCGTCGTTTAAACCGATGAGGTACCGCTCCTGCCAAAGTCTCGAGCCTACGCGGTCGTCTCCTGTGATACCGTAATTTGCCTTCAGCTTAAAAAAATTGACAAACTTGACATTGTCCTTAAAAAAGTCTTCAGCACTGATCACCCAAGCCGCTCCTATACTGGGTGAGAAACCCCATCTGTTTCCGGCCGCAAAATTCGAGGACGCATCCAGTCGTCCCACCGCCTCCAGTAAATACTTTTTATCGATGTCATAATTAAAGCGACCAAAGAATGAACGCTTTGTTGACTCAGTAACCGTTCTCTGTGGTGTCTGAATCTTGTTTATGTCAAATGCCCATGGATCCTCTGTGCCAGGAACCAGTTGTCCTACCCATATATTTGATTGAGCCTCATTATAGGATACAGTTTGCTCGCCCCCGACAGTCAGATCAAACGTATGCAAGCCCAGCGTTCTGGCGTACTGTAATGTTAAAAAGCCCTGATAGCTATTCCCCCTCGTTTGACCCGCTCTGGTTTCAGCGTTGTTCATATTCACCACTGATACCACACTATCTCTATCCGTTGCCAGCTCATTGGTGAAGAACTTTCCATTATTACCCGTCATATTGAAGGCATACTCGTTATAAGGCGCTTTGTATAATCTGGTGTTAGAGCTCGTCCCGCCTTGAGATATCTGGAACTTAGCAGAAAAACCTTTTAAAAACTCTGGCTGATAGTTTAAACTTGCGTTAATTCTATATCCTTGTGTTCCCCGGTTGTCATAGTACCCGGAATTCAATAGCGCTAAAGGATTTGTTCCGAAATCAACCGGTTTTCCGTCAATACTGATCGGTACCCATCCCGGTACGGTAATGATCGAGCGAAAGAAATCCGCATCATTTTCTTTACCCAGATCGTTATTTCCTTTCCGGGAGGTGTTATCGACGTTAAAATTGACATCTGCCTTAAGACCTGGCAGGATATTCGCAGACAGACCGCTCCTCATCGTATATTTATCAACCTTTAATCCCTGGTAGTTGCCGTTCTCGTTCTGATAACTTCCACCGGCGAAAAACGTTATTTTATCACTCCCACCCGAGATACTGAGATTATGCCTCTGCATTATGGACGAACTCCATAGTTCATCATACCAGCTCTTCGTCTTTAATGTCTTAAGATATTCGAGATCTTGTGCTGAAAAAAAATTCGTCTCAGGCTTGTTCCCGATAACATTTCCTTCGTTCAGAAGTAAGGCGTGCTCATATGGAGAAAGCATATCAGGTGTTGTCGCAGCATCGGAAACTCCCAGATAGCCGTTATAAGTAACGCTAGGCTTCCCTTGCTTTCCCCTTTTGGTGGTAACAAGGACGACGCCCTTGGCACCCGCAGCTCCATAAATTGCGGCAGACGCATCCTTCAAAATGGTGAGGTTTTCAATCATGGAAGCATCCAGGTTGTCGAACGTTTCGCTTGTTACCGTTATACCGTCAATGATATAAAGCGGCTCTGAGGTCGCGCCTATTGTATTACCCTGCTGACTAGTGGAAGAATTCCTGATATTTAAGTCAATCGACGCACCCGGCTTTCCCGAAACCTGACCTACACTAACCCCTGCTATCCGCCCCCTCAATGCTGCAGCAATATTAGGCGCAGGTATGTCCTGCAACTCCTCACCCGAAATGGTAGCTACTGAACCTACGATCTCTGACCGCTTCCTCTCACCATACCCCTGCACGATCACCTCATCAAGGTAAGACGTTTCGTCCTGAAGTGTTATATCCAGTGTAACTTTCCCCTGAACTGCGACCTCAGTGGTTTTGAATCCGAGAAAACTGAAGATCAGCGTTTCATTACCAACTGGTAAGTTTATCCGGTAGACGCCGTTTACGTCTGTGCTCGTCGCTGTTCCGGATCCTTTGACCCTCACGGTCACCCCGGGCAAAGGTTCTCCCTTCGAATCTCTGACTGTTCCGGTAACATTTATCCGCGAGGCGGCGAGCGAGCTCCGGTTCCTGACGAGCTCTGCGGGACTAGCGGCCACTACATCGGAGGCAGCACCTAAGGTAAGTGCTGTTAATAAATGAATAAAGGCAACTTTCGTCGCTTTTTTCAGCTGATGTTGGTTGTGTAAATTTTCTTTCATATTTACATGGTTAGTTAAAAGTTAGCATTTTGGGAAACAAGCGATTGTTCGCACCGCTAAGTGTTTAGTTATATATAATTGGGCTCTGCTACCAAAGCAGCAAGTACGGTTAAGGCATGGTTACGTGAAAACGTTTACATTGGTTTATCACACTGGTTTCAAACCAAATATACAGGAGGTTTACAGCTCTTTTATATAGGATATTCTCTAAAAACTGTACCATATTAGCATGACAGACTGGTTCCATCACGCTTACGAAATAATGAAAGTTGGAGGCAGGGCATGGGGCCGGCCTCGTCAGATGTCGCTGGAATTTTAGCCTTCTACAGACCTCTCAAGCTCAGCGTACCACTCCTCCCCATACTTACGGATAAGCGGCTCCTTCAGGAATCGATATACAGGTATCTTTAATTCCTTTCCAAAAGAGCAAGCCGGCTTACAAATATGCCAGCGATCGTAATTCAACACATCGAATTCAGGGTATGCCGTGACGCGAATAGGATAGAGATGGCATGATATCGGCTTTTTCCAGTGAATCTTACCGTCCAGATAAGCTCTTTCAATAGCACATTTACTAACACCATTTTCCCACATCACATAAGCGCATTCCTTATTATCATCCACACATGGAGTCGTGTAGTCTCCTTCAAAATCTTTAACCCAGGTACCGGTACGTTCAATCGTCGCAATACCAGCCTCTGTCATATAGGGCTTTACATGCGGATAGATATCCTCCAGAATCTTCAGTTCCGACATCTCCAGAGGAGCTCCGGAATCACCCTCCACGCAGCAGGCACCCTTGCACTTGTCCAGATTACAAACAAAATTCTCACTTAAAACATCCTCATGCACCAGGGTTTGCTGTACTTCTAACATATCATTCTGAATTTGAGCGCAAAGGTCGGAATAAATGATCAGAAAAAAAGCCTATTCTCAATATCGCAGACCTTTGGCAGAAGTAAGCTCCAGCGTAACCGAGCCAACAAGGATCTCCACCTGTGCCTTAACGGGAATCCTGTTGCCATCATCCGTTATCCACAGATATAGTTTACTGTCCTTCTTAAAGATACGGCCTGGCTTAATCGATGGATTAAACTTCAGGCAATTTATGGTTCCCAAAGCCGTTTTTACCTGTTCCTTGCCAACATAAGTAACCTTAAGCTCAGAAACTTCATCATCAAGAAAGTAGGGTAAAGAAAATACCGTACCTACCTTGATCCCGGCAAGATCAAGACTGCGCGCAAAGTAAAATGCCGATACCAGATCAAAGGTTTTATCCTTACCATTAAACGTACCCTTCTTTCCCGTAACCTTTTTCGTTTGCTGATTGAACCTAACCCTATCCTGTCTCCGGTAGTTCGCTTCCCGAATATTTTCAGTATACAGATAGGGTAAAAGTGTGGTTTGGTCTATATAAGAATCGTACCGGTTCCGGACTTTATAGAACAAGTTAAACGATGCAGCGGTACGACCTTGTGCAAGCAGATGATAGACCGAACGGTTATCAAACTTCAGATCTGTTGCCAAAACGCTTATAGTCGCTTCAGCTGCCGTGATAAATCCATAACGAAGCCTGTATCTAAGTTCCTCTCCCGGCTTGAACGCCGGCTCTTTTCTATAATCAAGGCTTTGAGAGAAAGTCCCCGTGATCCACAAGACAAGTGGTAAAACCAACAACAATCTCTTCATGCTATTCAATTAGTCTTTACGCTTAAAAATAGGCACAGTAGAGCAAGGCTCCCCATACATAATGCTCTTGGCAACAGCACTGAGTCTTCTGGTCAGCTCAGCATACGCAGATACCGGTACCGGTATCTCACCGCAGCCTTTAATAACAACACGCTGATCCCTGTATTGTTCCATATCAATGGCCTGAACAGCCCGGTCAAACAGAACCGTTTCAAGCGTTTCTAAAGAACCAAAAACCACTGTAGATGCATATGGCTCCATTTTATTCGCCAAAAGCATATACGCCCAGGTAGGCACAATTGCATCCGAAGAACATGTCAATGCAATATGTTTACCCTTATACTGGCTCCAGTCATGCAGTTTTATAAATTCCCTGAAATCCTTTTCCCGCAAAAGGAGGCCATGAAAGAGATTCTCTTTTATATCGTATATGACACGCTCGCCTTCCAAATACAGTACTGCAGGATCGAAGCTGATCAACCCACTTAATGCAACCCTATTTACTATATTTTCCTGTATTTCCATTTTAATTTTCTGAATAACAAATGTCGTGTTTGTTTGATGACTTGTTATAAGTCTAAAGTAAAAACTTAAAACGACATATTGTTTTAGCGCGAACGCTATAAAATAAAAAATCCCGAAGACAACTCTCCGGGATTTTTTTGTATGTATGAATAAGACCTAAAAGAACCTTAATCGGTAATCTTTAACCTTTGCCAGGTCGCGCAGTACTTCTAACACCTGGCCCTGGGCACGTTGATCCAAAGCCTGTACCATCTGCTGCTTCTGGTTGATGGTGTTCGTCAGTGGTGCAGGATTGGTAAACCCATTTACCTGAACAACATATACACCCTGCTCTCCTCTGATGACCTTCGACAGCTTTTTAGGCTGAAGGCCAAATACAGTTCCAACAACTTTGTTCTCCTGAGCAATACCTGGAAGAACCGGATTGGCAAACACGATATTCTGTACAGGAGTTACCGGGCGGCCAACCTTCGATGCAACCTGATTGATAGATGACGCTCCTGAAAGAGCAGCCTCTAACTTTTCAGCCAGCATCTTCGCCTTTACACGGTTACGTACCACAGGCTCTATCTGTGCCTTAACTTTCTCCAATGGAAGCGTTCCTACTTCGCGCACATCTGTAACTCTTGCTACAACGAAACGGTCACCCACCTCAAATACTTTTTCAGAAATATCACCTTCTTCAGACTCAAATGCCCAGCGAACAAGCTCACGCGGATTTTCAAAGCCTGGAATGTTTGCCTGTGAAGGCGTCAGATTCTCTGCTAATAGCTTAGTTACTTTATCTTTCTTTGCGGCCTCGTCAAATGACTTCGCATCTTTTACTTCTGAAAGAAATGCTGATGCCTTAGAAAAAGCTGTTGATTGCGTTTGACTGCTGCTGATCACAGCCTTATCAACGATTGCCACCTTAGCAACCCTTGATGACCCTATCTGCCGGTCAATACGGATAACATGTGTTCCATATTGAGTAGTAACTACTTTCAGATCGCCAGGTTTTCCGTTGAAAACTGCCTCTTCGAAAGCAGGAATCATAGACCCTCTTCCGAAGGTACCGAGGTCACCGCCTTTATCTTTAGTCGCGTCGCTGCCAAATCTCGAAGCAAGCTCAGCAAAATTACCGCCATTCTTAATAACGTTATATATCGAGTCTGCTTTCGCCTTAGCTCTTTCAGGACTTCCCTCTGTAGCCGGGCTGATCAAAATATGACTTGCCTTAACAGAATCAGGACTCATACGGGTATCAACAAGTTTTGCCAGCTTATAAGACCCGTTTGTGAATACCGGCCCTACAACCGTACCTACAGATGCATTAAATACAACCGAATCAAGTGCAGGCTCCAACTGGCCCTTCTTCACATAAGCCAGAGGCATCTTGGTATCTGCGTTAATGCTTACAAATAACGAATCGTTCGGTGTTGCTTTGAAATCAGCAGCAAGCTTATTGATCGCCTGAAGCGCTGCCGCTGTATCACTTTTGGAAGGACTTGCATCAAACGCTACATATTCTATCGTGCGTGACTCTTCTTTGTTGATAAATAAGTTCTTGTTCTCGTTATAATACTCAGAATAGTCTCCGTCAGTTAGTTTTACCTGGTTATCCGGTATTGATGAGTACTCCAGATTAACGTAGTTGAAATCTGCAAGCTTGTTACGCTGACTGTATTCTTCACGTGCTTCAAGGGACGTAACATAAATACTGTTTTTAACCAGATTATTGTATTTCTGGAATAAGCGGTTGCGCTGTATAGATAACAAGAAGTTTACCCATTGCTGGCGAACCGGACTGTTAGGATCCTGGCTTTTCAAGTTGTTCTGAAAGTTAGTCAGCTGCGCTCTGTCAAGCTGCCCCGTTTCAGGATTTCCGAAAGCCTGAACGATCTGCGGATCAGGGTTCTTTCCTGAGACAAGATCTTCGCGTTCCTGCTCTCCAACACTCAAACCAAGTCTTTCCACCTCTTTATTTAACAAGATCTCAGAAATCTTTTGGTTCCATGTATTCTCCAGAACATAAGATGCCATCTGGGGATTCAGTGTAGCCTGGCCCATTTGCTGTTTGAAATTCGCCTCGTTCTGATCTACCTGAGCTTTGAACTCATCGAAGCTGATCTTCTCACCGGCAACTTCACCAACAGTGGTACGGTCACCACCCATGAATGATCCTCCATAGCTTACCACATCCCCTACCAAAAATGCAACAATTGCAAAACCTATAGCTCCTACCAGGATATACCCGGCACGGTTTCGCAAGAAACTCATTATTCCCATATTCAACTAAATTATTCTCCCTAAAAAGAGGGCGCAAGATACAATTTTTAAAAAAATATACGAATACAAAATACGGGTTAGGCGTACTTCATATTTTACTGCATTAAACCGGCTCCTGACGGGAAGTTTCCCGTAGCATTAAATATTCTTGACTTCTTAAATGTCTCGTCACTTTCAAACCCGGTTCCGAATAACACGTTGCCGTTTTTTTGAGTAATTTGAACCATCTTGTTGGAGTAAAACTTCCGTTGTTTCTCGTCCCAGATCAGCTCATCCGATTTGTAGACATCTCCTTTCGTATTGGTTGCTACCACATTCTTTCTGAGTTCTACCAAACCCTCACCTTCGCGCCTTATAGCGTAGTCGGATACAATCCGGCTGGTTTCCTTTTGGTTTTCATCATAAAATATAAGGGTGACCCCTTTGACCATCTCATCGTATTTTTTGTCTTTATAACGGTCAACCTGGGGAGCGAGCATTTTCGCTTTGACAATAGCAGAATCACTATAAATCACCTCCACCCCGTAAGACTTGTCTACAGGTAGCAGGCTGTTATCAGCCGAGATTTTCTCTACGTCCCGGAGATCGTTTTCGCAAGACTGCAGGATCACCGAAATCATTAAACAAGCAAATACCCAGGATCTGACTATTTTCAACTTTAATCAAATTTATACCTTCTGAACCACTGATCGTTCAATGTAAAGCCAATAGAGAAGTTAACATATTTCTCACGCACCAGCGATGCTGAGCTCGGCCCGCGTTGACCCAGTTCGGCGGCGAAGTTTACTTTGTAAAAAGTGGTACGCGTCGGACTAGCCTGTAACGGGAAACCGAATCCCAGCGTTACTGCCATATCCTTGATGTCTGTATTGTCCAGATTCATGTAAGTTTTATCATACCTGAATCCTAAGCGATAGTCAACCACTTTCAAATAACTACCTACAGAATTGATATCCGGAGTAATTTGCGCCCCTACTGCAATTCCGTATGAATTGTTCAAACCCTCATTAATTCCGGCTTCTTCATAATCCTTCCATTTTCCATATTTGAAGTCTGCTCCAAACAACCAGTTATTCGACTTCTCAATGACAAACCCACCCGTATGCATCATCGGCAGCTTAATTTTAGACTTACCAAGATCGTTCACATATGTAGTATCCGATGCCACGTCTTCTCCTTCAGAGGACTTCAGATAACGGGATGCTACTGTACTTCTTTCCAGGTCAAGTTTAGGACCCGAGCTTCCGTTGTAGCCCAGCGTCAGTTTCACCCTCGGAGACAGGTTGGTGAAATACTGCAGACCGTAGTCAAAGTTGAAGCCTCCAATAGAACTATTGTCCTGTATCCTCGTATTATAGGCGCTGAAATCATTGGGAAACTCCACTGATCGGGTTTCCTCAAGCTTACCGAAAATATATCCTGCATTGAATCCAACACTCAGGTGTCTGCCTATTTGCAGTCCATATCCCAGGTAAAACTTCGATAGTCCGCCATCTCCTCCATATACCTTATTGATAAGCGTGGTGTCAACCATAGCGCTCTGTCTCGACTGGTAGCCAAGACTACTGTAAGGTATCAGTCCAAAACTCATCGCCGATTTCTTGCTGACGGGTATAGCAAAAAGCAAGTGGCTTAAAGAACCTGTGAAATCTGTTTCTGATAATCCTCCCCTGCTTCTGTTCATGTACTCGGTCGATATTCCCGCATCGAACGTGGTCATTCTGATCGAAGAATAAGAAGCCGGATTGGCCAGGTTGATGTTATTATAAGATCCTGGCTTACGCAAACCTGAAGAGATCCCGCCCATCGCCCGGTTCTGCGGAAGCAGCGATCCGTTCAGGGATCCGATTCCAAATTGCGAATAAACGGAGCTTGTAGTCGTTTGCGATGAGGCACTCAATGCGCTGCAAACTGTCACTACGAATAATATATTCTTAAAAATTTTTGTCATTGTACTGATGAATAACTTCGTTTAAACCAATAAGCACCAGGTTTGGCTCAGGTTCAACAATGTGCGCAAAGATGCTATTTTTCAGCCGACTGACAAAAAAATTCGCATCCCCTCCGCATATCAACACCTTAAGATCCGGAAACCTTGTTATATAACTATTTATAAAGCCCGACATCTCATGATAAGTGCCCGTCATAGCGCCCGCTAAAATCGCCTCCGAGGTATCTCTGCCATACTCGCTGTCAAACTCCTTTTCTATCGGCACCAAAGGCAATCTTTCTGTAAATGCGTTCATGGACCTCAGTCGCATCTGTAGTCCAGGAGCAATCACTCCTCCGAAATAACGTCTTTCAGAATCGATGAAATCATATGTAATACAGGTGCCGGCATCAATACATAAACAATTTCTCTCCGGATGCAAAGCGGCTGCACCGATTATAGCTGCCAACCTGTCGAGGCCCAGAGTATTTGGTGTTCTGTAACGGTTATCAATCCACCAGGAGTGTTCTGCAGAAAAGCGGAGTAGCTTAGCTTTTCCTTCAAAGATTTCCTGGTAATCGTCCTGATTTTCCTTCACCGATGAAATGATGGCATTGTCTATGCCCCCTACCTGGAGTAGATCTTGAATCTCTTCTTTGCCGCTCCCTGAAAACGCACGGGTCTCTGTCAAATCATGTCCGCTGAACAACGCGACCTTCGTCAGAGTATTACCTATATCTATAACAAGGTTTACCATTGCGTTTTACAAAGTCGCGCTACAAGCCTGAATCTCATATCACAAAACTATTTAAATTTTGATTGCTATCAGCCGATGAAGTGTTAAAAAAGGTTAATGAACAACCGCACGATCTAAAAGATCTGAAAATAGATTATACAGCCGACCAGTACCAGATACAGCGATTCGTAAAACCAACGCTTCTGTGCGGAGATGAAATAATGCCCCAGGAAAATCGCTAAAGGCGGAAGAGTCAGAATGAAATGATTGACATTGTATTCTGATTTAATGTAAAACGACATGGCGGCAAACAGAAACATAAACAGCAAGGTCAGATAAGACTTCCTCACGTGTACGTTACTTCGGTTCAGCTTCTGGCTGATGGTGAGAAAAGACAAGAAGGAAAGTCCGATTACCGGCACAAGCACGGTGTAATCATACAAATTAATCGGAAAATCATTTGGAAAGGCGGTTGCGAAAGGAAATGCCGTTGCCGAAAGAACTCCCCAGGAATCATTGAGATAATTCAGCACGGCAAGAAACAGACATACCGTCAGAAACCCAATGATGCCCGATACCCACTCCCGCCAGTTAAAAGGCCTGAAGATCAGCAGGACGATCCAAAGCAGAAGCAACATGACTATAAACGGAAAGTAGACCAGTGTCCCCGCACCGACAATCATCCCCATATCGAAAACAACCGCTATAACATTATCTTTCCGGTAAATGCTTAGGAACTTCTCAATAAGCCATAAGAGGAAAAAGTTGGCTATAAGTACCGGACTGAGCACTATAAAAGGATTAATAAGCGCTGTTAAAGTAACATACATCAGAGCAGGGAGAAACGTAGGCTTCGGCAACAGGTTGTAACTGTTAACGATGCGGTTAAGGATCAACGCCTGGATAACAGATATGATCACTGCATAAAACACGCTGCTGAAGGGGCTGAAAAAGTCGGGCGGCAATTTCAGCAATACGGCTGTATAGGGTTCAACCAACGACACATTCAATGACTCGGGCAAATTGAATAATATCCCCACCCTTATGAGCACAGCTACGATAAGCAGAAGGAGGATATTAACGGGATTTATAGTTCTGAACTGATTGATCATGCGGGTTGTCCCTGAATAAAGGGCAATATTAGGAACTTTTTCTTATCCTTTCTAACTGCTTTAAATGATGTCGCGTGTGAATGTCGATAAATTTCAGCCATTCTTCGCAATTCAACATGCCAAGACGCGCATGGCGTGTACGTTGATGCAATGGCACTTTCGTCAACTTTGGCAGCAAATCCTGTATCTTGTTACAAAAAACAAGCATGTCATTTTTAGCCTCCTCTTTGCTAACGATTTTCACGATAGACGATACTTTAGGATGTGCTTTGATCTTCACAGGAGGAAACTTACCCATATAAAGAATGAGCCGTGCCATCAGGTTAGGCCCAGAAGACCGGTGACCAGACCTCGCATAAATACATCGCTCCACCGCAAGCATCGACCTCACGTTTACCTGTATCACATGGCAAAACACCTCAGAATAGGACCAGCCTCCGAGAGGCGGGGGCTTAACAAAATCTTCCTCGTCTATCTCCTTAAGCCAGGCAAGATAACTTGCTAGGGCATCTTTGATAGACGATGCACTGGCTTGAAGACTCATAACATCCCGATTAGGTCTTCCAAATGATTAATTTGCCATTTCACATCATCCGGCACAGCGAGTTTTCCTGGATTGAAGAATATAGCATCCATCCCGTAACCCATAGCTCCCCTGATGTCTGCTTCTATACTATCGCCTATCATCACACTCTTCTCCTTAACCGCTCCTGCACCCGCTAATGCATACTCAAATATCCTGCTGTGGGGCTTGTTTACACCCACATTTTCTGAGATGACGATCGTGTCAAAGTACTTGCCGAGATCTGATAGCTCGATCTTCGTATTCGCCTGCTCTCGGAACCCGTTTGTAATCAAATGGAGCTTATACTTTCCGGAGAGGTAAGAAAGCGTCTCATGGGCCTTAGGAAAGAGATTTGTTTTGGTAGGACAGGTCCGGACATACAGATCTTCGAACCCTTCAGGAATAAGATCTCCGCAGACACCCATATCCTCAAAAGTGTTCTTAAACCGTGCTTCCCGAAGTTGTTCTTTCGTGATATGTCCCAGATGGTACGAAGACCAGAGTGAATGATTGTGGTAGGTATATTTTTGGATAAAGGTATTAACGCAGCTTATGCCCAGTTCCTTCAGCGAATAAGACAGATATAATTCCTGAAGCGTTTCCTGTGCATTCTTGTCAAAGTCCCAGATGGTATGATCCAGGTCGAAAAATATATGGTTATATTTCATGAAGTATATTAATCCTTAATTCCGTAGGCCAGATCACCGGCGTCTCCTAGTCCTGGAACGATATAAGCTTTGGTTGTCATTTCCTCATCTATATCACCTAACCAAAGACGTGCACGCGGAAGGTTGGCTTTAACATGGGCTACACCTTCTGTACTGGCTATTAAAGAAACGACATGAAGTTGCTTAATCTTATACCGGTCAAGTAATTCTTTACAAGTTAATACCATACTCCTTCCGGTGGCCAGTAAAGGATCGGCAACGATCACTATTTTACCATCCAGGTTCGGTCCGCTAACATACTCCTTCTGAATCACGAATTTGCCATCCTTGCCCGTCTTTCTGTAAGCGGCGATAAAAGAAGAATCAGCGCGATCGAAAAAGTTCAGCAAGCCCTGGTGGAGCGGCAAACCTGCGCGCAGGATGGTCGCCAGTACCGGGTAGTTCTCAACCACCTGCACCGAAGCGGTGCCTAGTGGGGTCTCAAACTCCGTTTCTACGAAATCCAGCGTCTTGCTGATCTCATAGGCAAAAATTTCACCCAGACGTTCCATATTTCTACGAAAACGCATGCTATCCTGCTGGATCTGCGCATCCCGCAGCTCAGCAAGAAAATTATTGCCTATTGTTGAATTTTTAGTTAAAACAAACATTAACGTAAAATTACAGATTTTAAGAGATGAACGCTAATATTCGGTTGATTTGAAGTAAATATATGTCCGGAGAGCTTGCTCCTGTTAGACATTGATCCCGATAATATGTATTTTTGAATAGATGGATTTTAAATTAATATCGGACTATCAGCCGATGGGTGATCAGCCCGAAGCCATAAGACAGTTGGTAGAAGGTGTGCGAGGGGGAGAAAACTATCAAACCTTATTAGGGGTGACCGGCTCGGGTAAAACGTTCTCGATTGCCAATGTCATTGAGCAGACGCAAAAGCCCACCCTGATCCTTAGCCATAACAAAACCCTGGCTGCGCAGCTTTACGGAGAGTTTAAGCAGTTCTTCCCGGAGAACTCCGTTAATTACTTCGTGTCGTATTACGACTACTACCAGCCCGAGGCATACATAGCCACTACGAATACCTATATTGAAAAAGACCTCCAGATCAACGAGGAGATAGAGAAACTACGTTTACGAACCACCTCCTCCCTGATGTCTGGGCGGAGGGATGTCATTGTGGTCTCTTCCATATCCTGCATTTACGGCATGGGAAACCCCGAGGACTTTAACAACTCGGTTTTCAGCTTTGCCGTAGGAACCCGGATCAGCCGGAATGCGTTCCTGCACAGGCTGGTGGAAATTCTTTATGCACGTACCACGGCTGATTTCAAGCGAGGAACCTTCCGCGTAAAAGGCGATACAGTAGATATTTATCCCGCCTATCTGGATTATGCCTACCGCATATCTTTTTTTGGCGATGATATCGAGGAGCTTACAGCAATCGATCCGGCTACCGGAAAAACAATCGAAAAGATGACCCATATGGTTGTCTATCCGGCCAACTTATTCGTCACTCCACGTGAACGTTTCACCGAATCTATCTGGGCTATCCAGGAAGAATTGGAAATACGCAAAAAGCAACTGGTGGACGACCAGCGGTTTCTTGAGGCTAAGCGACTGGAAGAAAGGGTCAACTATGACCTCGAAATGATGCGCGAGCTGGGCTATTGCAGCGGTATTGAGAATTATTCACGCTTCTTTGACGGGAGGTTACCCGGTATGCGACCATTCTGCCTGCTTGACTACTTCCCTGACGACTACCTCATGGTCATCGACGAGAGCCACGTCACCGTACCACAGATCCGGGCTATGTATGGAGGTGACAGATCCCGCAAGATGGCTCTTGTAGATTATGGTTTCAGATTGCCGGCTGCGCTGGACAACAGACCTCTTAACTTTGAAGAATTCGAAAGACTTGCACCACAAACCATATATGTCAGTGCCACACCGGGCGACTTTGAGCTGGAGAAATCAGGCGGTGTCGTTGTAGAGCAGGTGATACGTCCGACCGGACTGCTGGACCCACCTATAGATATCCGCCCGGTAATTAACCAGGTGGACGATCTTCTTGATGAAGTCGACAAAACAGTTAAGATGGGAGACCGCGTATTGGTCACCACGCTCACCAAACGTATGTCAGAAGAGCTGGCTAAATACATGGACCGGCTCGGAATCAAGGTCCGTTATATCCACTCAGAGGTAAAAACCCTCGAAAGGGTAGAAATCCTCCGCGGGCTACGTTTAGGTGAATTTGATGTCCTGATTGGTATCAACTTACTGAGAGAAGGGCTTGACTTGCCCGAAGTATCCCTTGTAGCCATATTGGATGCAGACAAAGAAGGCTTCCTGCGATCACACCGGTCCTTGATCCAAACCATTGGACGTGCCGCACGAAACGACCATGGCCGGGTGATCATGTACGCGGATAATATCACTGATAGTATGCGCATCACCATAGAGGAAACCAACCGCCGCCGCGACAAACAGATGCAGTACAATGAACTGCACGGCATCACGCCTACTACCGTAGGGAAATCCAAGGAAGCCATTATTGAGCAGACCTCGGTTGTTGATTTCAAGGGAGGGGTTCAAAAAGTATATACCGGTATGGATGAGGCTGTGAGCATTGCAGCAGACCCGATCGTACAGTATATGTCTAAGGCCGAACTGAAGAAGGCGATAGAGAAGAGCAAGAAAGACATGATGGTAGCAGCTAAAGACATGGACTTCCTGATGGCCGCCAAGATGCGCGACGAGATGTTCGCCTTGGAGAAAATGATGGAAGAACGATTTGGACAAAAGAAATAAAACATGAACGGACAGAACAGAAAAGACATATATCCAGGGCTCGAAGTAGACATTATCCTCAAGCAGGACCAGCGGACCGGCAAATTAACGAGAGGAATTGTGAAGAACCTTTTGACCAGTGCAGCATACCATTCGAGAGGTATAAAAGTGCGTTTAGAGGACGGGCAGGTGGGTCGCGTAGCCCATATTCCCGACCAGGACGAAATTTGACGGAGGTCTTCAAAATGTAAATCTTAGCTTACACTTGTAATAATTCACCTATTTTATCGTCATATTTGTATTAGACTATGACAGCATTACTTAAATTTTTACTGATAACGATCTGCGTGATGTGGCTTTTGCGAATGATAGCAAAGCTGCTACTACCGTTCCTTTTCAAAAAAATGGTCAGCAAAGCGCAGGAAAAGTTCAGAACTTCCTACAATCAGCAAACGTTTGGCGGACAACAGCAATATCGCTCAGAACCTCGAAATAATGGCAAGATTAGCATTGATTTTATTCCCCCTAAGGATAAAGAAGCACGTGCTGCAGATAAAGCCGGCGATTTCATAGATTTCGAAGAGGTAAAATAGGCACTATTCCATATAAGCTATTTGCCATACCCTAAAAAGTTCTATTTTTGATCTCCAATTAAAAGATAGAATGAGTAACTGGTTTAAACGAAATGGCATACATCTGGCCATCATTGCGCTCTTTATAGTATTGTGCTTTATCTATTTCAGCCCTGCACTTCAGGGTAAGGTCCTGTACCAAAGTGACGTGATGCAGGCAAAGGCTATGCAGAGCGAGATCATGAAATATAAGGCGGAAGATGGAAAGGCTCCCCTGTGGACCAATTCCATGTTCGGAGGGATGCCGGCTTATCAGATCTGGGCACAATTCCCGAAGAACTTAACCTCTTACGTCGTTTCCTTCTTCAGCGCCGTATTCCCTAACCCGGTTTATAACGTATTACTCTATCTTTTGGGCGGCTACCTGATGTTCATAGCGTTAAGGGTCAAACCTTTACTGGCTGCCGCCGGGGCCATTGCCATAGCATTCTCGTCTTATAACTTCATCATTATTGAAGCCGGACACACTAATAAAGCCTTCGCTATCGCCTTCTTTGCTCCGATTGTTGCGGGTGTATTGATGACCCTGAGAGGCCGATACCTTTGGGGAGCAGTCATTACCGCTTTTTTCCTGGCCATGGAGATCAGGGCCAACCACATCCAGATGACTTATTATCTGTTCCTGGCTCTTCTGATCCTTGCCGGCATTGAATTATACCATGCCTACAAAAACAAAACACTGCCAGCATTTGGTAAATCCATCGGATATCTGGCTGCTGCGGTTATCTTAGCTGTAGCAGTGAATGCGAGTATGCTATGGGTGACCTATGAATACGGACAGGAAACCATACGAGGAAAATCGAACCTCAGTCAGGATGCCTCAGCCGGGAAACCATCGTCTGGTCTTGACCGTGAATATGCTTATACCTGGAGTCAGGGTGTTGGCGAAAACATTACTTTTTTGATCCCCAATGCCTACGGCGGAGAGTCAGGCCATCGTCTGGATAAAGACTCGGAAGTAGGTAAAACGCTTGCAGCAAAGGGAATCCCTCAGGAACAAGTTGAAGCCGCAGTGCAGCAGTTGCAGCAGTACGGCCTGATCAGCACCTACTGGGGAGATAAGCCTTTTACCTCCGGCCCGTTCTACTTCGGTGCTATCGTTTGTCTGCTCTTTGTATTGGGTCTTTTTATCATCCGTGATCGCATTAAGTGGTGGATAGTTGCAGCAACGGTTCTCAGCTTATTCCTTTCATTTGGTAAGAACCTGCCATTTATATCCGACCTTTTCTTCGACTATTTCCCCCTTTATAATAAGTTCAGGGCGGTTGAATCCATTTTAGTGATCGCCGGTCTCCTGGTTCCCGTACTCGCAGTCATGGCGATTCAAGAAATTGTTTCAGGCAAGCATGATACCAAAGTGCTGCTTAAGAAAGCTGCCTACTCGGTCTACATCACCGGGGGTATTCTTCTGGTTGTTCTGATCCTTCCCGGACTATTCCTGAGCTTTAAGGCAAGTAATCATCAGCAGGTGATCGAAGGACTGACACAAGCGGTAGGCGACCAGGGATTCGCCAACTCCCTGGCCAACGCACTTATTGAAGACCGTACGAGCATGGCGCGGGCAGATGCTTTCCGTTCACTCATATTCGTACTAATAGGTGCCGGTCTGATCTGGGCGCTCATCAAAAAGTCGATCAAACAGGAATATGTGTTCGCCATATTTGCTATTGTGATATTGATCGATTTGTGGGGAGTGGATCGCCGCTACCTCAACAACGAAAAATTTGTTGAAAAAAGCACACTTGAGCAAAGCTTCCAGCCTCGCCAGGTTGACGAACTGATCCTGCGTGATCCGAGCCTCGACTATAGGGTACTGGATCTGACCATTAATACGTTCAGCAATGCAACTACTTCATATTTCCATAAAACAGTAGGAGGCTATCACGCTGCGAAGCTAAAACGTTTCCAGGAAGTACTGGATAAGCAATTCAATAATGCCATCAATGAAGACGTCCTTGATATGCTGAATACCAAATACGTAATCACCAATGATGACAAAAATCAGTCGCAACGTATCCAGAACAGAAGTACTGCCTGCGGAAACGCCTGGTTTATATCCAATGTGCTTTATGTAAAGAATGCTGATGAGGAAATGCAGGGCATCAACAGCTTTGACCCTAAGAAAGAAGCTATTGTACACGAAAGTTTCAAACCGCTTATTGATGTTAAAAAAGCCGGTGCTCCTGATCCAAATGCAAGAATCACCCTAACAAAATACCACCCCGATCATTTAACGTATGAATATACAGCTGGCAAGGATATGATCGCTGTATTTGCCGAGATCTATTATGATAAGGGCTGGAACGCTTATGTCGATGGTGAGAAGATTCCCTATTTCAGAGCGAATTACATCCTTCGTGCCGCTCAGCTGCCTGGGGGAAATCACACCCTTGAGTTCAAGTTTGAGCCGGTATCGTATTATGCGGGGGAAAATATTTCTCTGATCGCTTCGATCCTTCTTATAGGAGGCATTGGATTCGCAGGCTATCGCGAACGTAAGAAAGTAAGCAAGTAAGTTCAACTGATGATATTATGGAGGGATATCCGGTCATGCCGGGTATCCCTTTTTTGTTTTCCCCTTGCTCCTGATATAGTCGAAATGGCAGCTGCGTTACGTTTTTGTCTCGGTAGTTGCTTGTCTCGGGATCACTCTTGTCTCCTCTGAATCTTCCTGGGACCTTCTTCGGATCTTGCACATATTAGCATCGCCCCAACACCCGTCCAGCTACGTACTTGCTTCCTATCAGGGTCGTATCTGCTTCGGCGTTTCTCGAAGCTGGTACGACGTTGGTACGACGTTGTTCGGTAGTTGAATAGACTATGGTGTAAACATGTCCGGATGAAGGTATGATAAAATCGTACAGCTAGTTAGATGATTAGTCGTTAGTTCGCCTATGGCGGAGGTAGTAGGCAGCGAGCTTTATAGTGATCACGACATGATAAAAAATGTTGGGTAGCGTACCATAGTGTTTGCTGAAGATCTGGAAGCGCTCCATAAGGCTCTGCCGGTGTTTTTGCTTTGACATGCCGCCTACAAGATATTTAGCCACATACGAATCTACATACCGAATGTTGTGTGCCTTCTTGATAGCGCTCAGTATCCAATCAATGTCTGCACTGAGCTGATATTGGAGGTCATAGGGCCCGGCAATGGCACGTTTGATATAGATGGCCTGGTGACTGACACTCATTCCGTACCGGAAACTTGAATGGGTTAATCGCTTAGGAGCCTGATGGCGCCTGCGGCCAAGACTTTCCCAGCGTTCGTTATACATCTCCGTTTCTCCATAATAGATATCGGCATTATCTGCCGAATGGAAGATATTCGCTACTGTGTCGGGAGCGTAAATCTCGTCGCCCGAATTCATGAACAGTATGTAGTCGCCACTGGCGAGCGCGAGACCTTTATTCATGGCATCGTAAATACCCGCGTCTTTCTCGCTAACCAGCCTGTTTATCTTTGGCGCATAGCGCTGAAGTGCCTCCAGTGTACCATCGGTAGATCCGCCGTCTATAACAATATACTCGATGTTCTGATAGGTTTGATTAATTACTGAGCGGACGGTACGCTCTATATCTTCCACATTGTTGTATACCACTGTAATTACCGAGAGCAGCGGCCGGAAAGTTGAAGGCTCAGCGTTGCCGGACACCTCGTTATAGACTGCGACGTGTTTAGCGGCAATGACTTTTTCGGAAAAGCGTGCCATGACGGCTTCTCTTGCAGCGATGTTTAGCTGGTTCCGGTCTGTATGCCCGTAGACCCAGGAGATACCGTTAGCAAAGTCGTCTGAGGACTTGTACTTGGCCAGGTATCCATTCTCCTGATGTGTAACCATATCCGGAATACCGCCGGTCGTAAAGGCAACTACGGGCGTTCCGCACGAAAGGCTCTCCATAACTGTATTGGGGAGATTATCTTCCAGTGAAGGTGTCAGAAACACGTCGGCCGCACTGTAACACATGCTCAGCTTCTCGTCATCCGAGATGGTGCCGAGAAATGTAGTGCTTACCGCAAATTCGGGCACCTGGGCGGTGTCCTTATTTCCAAAGATGATCAATTCAACCTCTTGCTTATTAACCATCGATTTGTCGACGAGCATTTGCAATGCTTCCAGGAGATAAGGGGTTCCTTTGTGCAGGTCTTTACGGGATGGCATAAAGCCACTCAGCATGATAAACTTGTCTTCAGGTAATCCGAGGGCTTTACGCGCCGCCTTCTTATCCCATGGACGGAAGATATCCGTTTCCAGGGTATTGGGGATAACGTCTACTTTGGAGTGCTTCAGTAGTGAACTACGGCGTATAGAATCATGCATCCATCGGCTCGGAGCTACAATAGAGAAGTTAAGTTTCTGATAGGCCTTTCGCTTGCGTTTCCAAAGCTTGTGAGACTGATCATCAGGATTTTCGTTTTTAAGAATGGGACAATTGCCGCACTCATTTTCGAAATGATCACAGCTATAGCGAACATGGCACCCGCCCGTAAAGGCGTTGCTATCATGGAACGTCCAGACTACAGGCTTGCCTAGCTTACTGAGGCCGGCTAAATCTTCGGGACGTAAGAAGGCGTGATTGATCCAGTGAATATGAATGATGTCGGCTTCCTGCACCGCCTTGTTCCGGGTGATATCTTTTCCGCAGACAGATGCTGAAAATGGAATCTTCAGCGGTTTTGAAATATAAGACGAGTAGTAGCGCTCGAATAAAATAGCAAATGCGGAAAGACCACGTGAGATCAGCGAACCTGAGAAGGTTTGGATTTGCGGATTTGAACCAAATTTATAGTAAACCCAGACCTCTGATTGTACTCCCTGGGCAAGCAAAGCCCGATGCAATCTGAGACACGCCCGGCCGGCACCGCCGTTCCCATCGTATGTGTTTAAATGAACTACCCTCACCGTTCGTAAAAATACATCTTTTACCTGGCTTTGAGCTTGGTAATAACATGGTTGAAATACCGGATACTGCGTTTGAGCAGGCTTCCCTTGCGGTGCTTAAGGAAATTCTTCAATATAGCGAAGGCTTCGGGGTGTTCTTCGATTTGCTCAGGGTAGCTGGTGATTCTCTTTGGATAGATGGGGCTGCGGTAGATCTCGCCGACTGCCGAGTGTACACCGGTGCCGTCGTGACCGATATTATCGATTAACGAGACACGCGGGTTCAGCGAAAGTCCTCCATTCAGGAACACGGACGCATACCAGCGAATGGCCCATGAATTATTTTTGCCCGCCTTAAATTGTTTCATGTGCTTCCAGAAATTCATGGCTCCCTCCACCTCGAAAGCATGCTTGGACTCTTTGTCAAATTTGCTCATCAGCAAGTCGATATCCGGCTCAAAAAACTTCCATGCCCTGTCCCAGGTGGCCCAGGCCTGGCTGCTTGCTATGCGCAGGAAGAAGGTTTCGGGAAGAGTGTTCTCTTTGAGGTTGTACATATATGCGGTGATATGCATCACCTGATCGACATGCTCGTACTTTCTCAGTCCTTCGTTGAAATACTGGAGTGTGTGTGGCGAGGTGATGACATCGTCCTCCAATACGATCACTTTGCCGTATTGCGTTGAAAGACGCGTAACGCCGTCGATGACAGAATTGGCTAATCCGTAGTTATGAGGTCGTTTTACCACCTCCACACTTTTGAAGCCCTCTACACTGGCAATCAGCTCACGAACTTCATTTACTTTTTCCTCATCCCCGGGCCGGGCAGCATCTGAAAAGATGAACAGACGTGACTCTTCTGCCAGAAAGTTTTTCTTCAGAAAAGCGATCGTACGGCGTGCGTGATCGGGACGGTTGTAAACGAATAAAGCTATAGGTGCCAGATTTTGCATAGTATGCAAAACTAACAATTTTCTGTATCCGCAAACAGTGAAAGATAATTACTTAAGGCCTGCTTTAGTAAGGGCATTCCTGTATAATTCATTAATATCTTCGGAGATATGGAAGCCGAGGATGGAGCCGGTGAACACCAGCGTGGCGGCCACCGAACGCAGAGCGATATCCAGAAGAATATTATCGATGACGGGCATGTAGAAACCGACGGCTAGACTCAGGGCAGAGATCAGCAGCACAGCCAGGTACTTGGCATCGAAGGGCTGCAGCTTGAACTTAACCAGGATGAACAACCAATAGAGAAAGTTCAGGATGACCATGATCAAGAGATAAGATAATGCAGCGCCGACCAGACCGAAGTGCGGAATCAGCAGCCAGTTCAGGAAGGCGCATACGAAAACTGCTGCCGTGATCATATACGTGGTATAACGGTAATACCTGGAGAAGTTGATGATCTGGCCATTCAGCCCCCCGGTAATGTCGACCAGGAAGGTCAATCCTACAATGACAAAGACCCAGAAATACTGACTATATTCGGGTCTGTTCATCAGGAAAAGAATATGATCGTAGTTGATGATCAACCCGATAAGCAACAGGCATCCAATAATAAACTGGACAAGCGATGTCTTTTTGTAGATGCGATCAATCTTTTTAAGGTCGTTTTGTGCCCAGGCTTCTGAAACGATTTGGTACGAGGTTCGTCCAAGTGCCTTGGCAGGCAGGCTGATGACAACGGCTATCCCGAAAAAGGTACCATAGATACCTACGAGCTCCAGTGACCTGTCGGCTATCACGCTTAGCATCAGCACGGCCATACCCTGAACCAGGCCAAACGAGCCTCCGCTTATGACAGAGAATAGTCCGTAGTTCAAAAGCTCCTTACGATGCGACTTTACTTCGGGGGTGATAGGCGCCAGCTTAAAATGCTTGCCTTTGGCAATATGGTACCACAGCAAACATGCGATTAAAGCGTTTGCGACGAGATAGGCATGTAGAAACCCGTCATAACCGAACCATGTAGCGCCCATCATCAAGACGGTAATGCTGGTGATGAAGCGAAGAAGGAACTCCTTGAGGAAAGCTGAAAATACATTTTTAAAAACGGTACGGGCCAGGCTCTCCAGGATGGTGAACAACAGAGTCAGGAAAGATATCGGAATGAGATAGTAATAATGCTGCACCATCAGTCCGCCTCCTGCCTTGTCTTCATATTGGTTCATCACGAAGCCTTTGAATAATACGAATAGCAAGGTGAAGGCCAGAAAGCTAAGGGTACTCCACAGCACCACGAGCGATATAAAGCCTTTGTGGGTTTTATCTTCAGTGCGGAATACCGGAAAATATTTGAGGATAACTCCATTGATGCCCAAAGAGGCGATCTGGGCGTAGAGTCCGGAAACCGTTATCACAAGGGTATAAAAGCCTATTTCCTCTTTGGTGAGGATACGCTGGAATAGAATGACCAGGTTCAGAAAACCCAGTACCGTACCGGCGTATAAAATAATGCTGTTATAAAACCCCTGCTTCTGTAATAGGTTCATTAGGAGTACTTGTATTTTTTTGCGATTGCGTCTTCGAGTATGGAATTTAGCCTGGCGATGCGGTCGGAGAGCGTGTAGTTTGCCATGATGTGCTTTCTGCCCTCGCGTCCCATCGCTGCTGCTTGCTCGGGGGATGAAAGGATCATGATCATTTTCTCCGCCATTCCTGCTGTATCGTATTCGTTGACCAGATAGCCGGTTGTTCCTTCGATAACCGCTTCCTTGATCCCGGCGTGCCGGGTACTAACGATAGGCAGACCCGCTGCTGCGGCTTCCAGAATGGTATTAGGAGTACCTTCCATATCTCCATCGGGCGGTGTAACCGAGTGCTGGACGAAGCAACAGCTCTGTTTTAGCAGCTGGCTGATTTCATCGGATGGCAGCACTCCGGGGAATTCTACCTGATCAGCGATACCGAGTTCCTGAGTAAGTGCCTTTGATTCTTCCAGCAAGGGACCTCCTCCCGCCATGACCAGCCTGGCCTCAGGAAAGCGTTGCAAAACTTCGTAAAAGGCTTTTATAGTTGTTTGGGGGGACTTCTTGCTGACAAAGCGGCCAACGAAGAGAAAGTTGCTGCTCCGGACTGCTTTTTCATCCGACGGGGCAAAACGTTCTGTATTGATTCCATAAGGGTTCAGCACCAACTTCTCCTGCGGTGCCCCGAGCTGATGCAGGCTATTGATCATATCATTGGATACACCGATGATGGTTGCAGCATATTGGAATGCGCGACGGTACCAGTCTTTGTATTCGTTGATTGTTGGACGATGGTGCGCATCGGCCCCATGAAAATGGATCACTAATGGGATATCAGCGAGCTTACAGGCCTCGGTTACCATGGCTCCTGTTGTGCCGTATTCGGCCAGTACGACATCTATCTTTTCCTTTTTCAGATAGGTCATCAGCGCTTTTGTGCGCACTGGAATATCTCGTTTCTTTAAGACCCGCTTCTGAAAGAGATAGCTGGCGATGCCCCAGAAAGTGGGAATGAGAAAGCTTCCGTCTTCCTTGTAAAGCGGAAAAGCGCCCCCGTAGAGGATCTTTTTCTCCATCGGCAGGAAATCGATATGAGACTGGATGAAGGTCTCCGAATAGGTGGAAGGATTGGGTTTGATAATGCAGAGTTTAGCCATGTTACTTCAGCTTATTTCTGACATAGGTACGTCGGAGCAAACTGCCCAGCCTGTACATACCTTTATTGATGATCCGCCTTGATCTTTGCTGCAGGCTTACAGGTTTCTGATGAAAGAAGGCAGCTTCGAAATTATCGTTCTTCTCCAAAACGATATGTGCATAATCTCCCTGGTTCCAGATGTCCTTAATCTGATAGAGCAGTACGTCGGCCTGTATGTCGGAAGCGAGCTTACCGATTACATCGAAGGAGATATGCTCGTCAACAGGCTGCATGGTTTCAGGCTTGTGTTTTACTGACCATTTGAGATAGTGAGGGGTTGGCACAGACAAAAATAGCCGGCCTTTGTTGTTCAGCAGCTTCTTGATGGATGCGTGTACCACGGGGCGGTCTGACACGGCGATGTGCTCGTAGACGTCCATGAAAACGACCAGGTCAAAAGGGGTGTCATAAGTATCTTCTGTAAGAATACCACTTGTGAACTTAAGCTTCGAGCTCCCGAACAACTTGTCTGCAATTTGAATGGAATGGGTGCTGATGTCTATTCCGTGAACGTCGGCATCGGGCCACTGCTTACTCATGCGGGCGCAGATACTGCCTATTCCACAGCCTACTTCCAGTATACGCATCGGCTTTGCTGGTGCATATCGGATGAGTGTACGCCAGGCTTCCTCAATTCGCGGATTGACCTTGATATAATCGTTTAGCTTGTTTTGAACATGCTCATTATAATAGGTAATGACATGTTCGGCCGACTGCTCCTGCATTTTTAGTAGATTAATTTCCGAAAATACTAAGATTCCCCTTAACGAAAATAAAAAAGTAGTGTCGGAAGGGTAACAGATAAAGGCGGCACTGCCGATGTGGTTGAATAAAAAAAGGCTGGATCATTATGAACCAGCCTTTTAAACTATTAATGAAATTATCTACTAAACAAATTTCTTGGCGTTGATCTTACGTTCGCCTTCATTTAAGTAAATTTTGCGAAGACGCATGCTCTTTGGAGTGATTTCAATATACTCATCGCTTTGGATATACTCCATTGCTTCTTCCAATGAAAACTTGATAGCTGGCGCGATACGCGTGTTATCGTCTGTACCGGATGCACGCATGTTAGTAAGCTGCTTTCCTTTGGTCAGGTTGATGACCAGGTCATTCTCACGGATATGCTCTCCCATGATCTGTCCTTCGTAAACCTCAGTTCCCGGATCGATGAAGAAACGGCCTCTGTCTTGTAGTTTATCGATCGCATAAGCAGTGGTAGTACCCTTATCCATAGAAATCAATACACCGTTTGATCTTCCAGGGATTGTACCTTTCCATGGCTCATAAGCCTTGAAACGGTGCGCCATGATTGCTTCACCAGCCGTTGCTGTAAGCACGTTATTTCTTAAACCGATAATACCACGGGCAGGGATATCAAACTCCAGGTGCTGTAAGTCGCCTTTAGGCTCCATAATCAACAGTTCACCTTTACGCTGTGTTACTAATTCGATAACCTTACCGGAAACTTCTGAAGGAACATCAACGATTAATACTTCAATAGGCTCGCATTTTACTCCGTCAATTTCTTTCAGAATAACCTGTGGCTGTCCTACTTGTATCTCATAACCTTCACGACGCATCGTTTCGATTAGTACAGATAAGTGCAGGATACCTCTTCCGTAAACCAGATAGGCATCAGGAGATTCTGTTTCGATAACCTTTAATGCGAGATTTTTTTCCATCTCTTTGTAAAGGCGGTCACGAAGGTGACGTGAGGTTACGAACTTACCTTCTTTACCGAAGAACGGCGAGTTATTGATGGTGAACAACATGTTCATTGTTGGCTCATCAATATGTATGATTTCAAGCTGCTCAGGATTTTCGAAGTCGGCAATAGTATCGCCAATATCAAATCCATCAATACCTACAACAGCGCAGATATCGCCCGCTTTAACTTCTTTTGCTTTGATTTTTCCAAGACCCTCAAAAGTGTAAAGCTCTTTAATACGTGACTTCTGAATGGTACCATCGCGTTTTACTAAAGATACCGGCATATTCTCTCTGATCTCGCCTCTGGCAACGCGACCAATAGCGATACGTCCAACGAAAGAAGAATAATCAAGAGAAGTAATCTGCATTTGAAGCGTTCCTTCTGAAACTGGTGCCGGAGGAATGCTTTCTAAAATTGCGTCAAGTAATGGGAAAATGTCTTCTGTCTTCTGTCTCCAGTCAGTGCTCATCCATCCTTGTTTGGAAGAACCATAGATAACTGGAAAGTCAAGCTGATCCTCGGTTGCCTCAAGGTTGAAGAACAATTCGAAGATAGACTCATAAACTTCCTCAGGGCGGCAGTTTTCTTTGTCAACTTTGTTTACAACCACAATGGGCTTTAATCCTAATGCTAACGCTTTTTGCGTCACAAAACGTGTCTGAGGCATTGCTCCTTCGAATGCATCAACGAGCAAAATCACACCGTCAGTCATCTTAAGAACCCGCTCTACCTCTCCGCCGAAATCGGCGTGACCCGGGGTATCGATGATGTTAATTTTTACTCCCTTGTAGTTTACGGATACGTTTTTCGCTACAATAGTAATTCCTCGCTCACGTTCAAGATCGTTATTATCTAAAATTAACTCTCCTGTTTGTTCGTTGTCTCTGAATAACTGACAAGAGTGTAAAATTTTATCAACCATCGTAGTTTTACCATGGTCAACGTGTGCTATGATTGCAATGTTTCTGATATTCTGCATGTAATGCCCTAAAAAATTTTTTGCAAAGGTACGATTTAATTCATAAAATCCCGCGTTTGAACATTAAAATATAATGACAATCAGGGAGTAATAAAACTTTATCTTTGTGTATGGATACACAGGAGATTATCGTTTTGATCTTATTCCTCCTCGCAATAGCGTATATAGGGCGGCTAGTTTTCAGAAGTTTGCGCTCGAATAAAGGCTGCGCAAGCGGTTGTAATAAATGTGGCGTCGACTTTACTGACGTTAAGCCGTAAGGTGTTTTTCTATTAAACAAACCGCATAGGCCACCACTCCTTCTTCCCTGCCGATGAATCCCATCGTTTCGTTGGTAGTGGCTTTTATCGAAATATCATCTTCACTGATACCAGCTGCTTCGGCTATGTTTTTCTTCATTGCCGGAACGTGTGGATTAATCTTTGGAGCTTCAAGACAAAGCATAGCGTCGATATTTCCTATCTTCCAACCTCTTTCTGAGATCAGGCGAACACACTCCGTTAAGAGAAGAGCACTGCTGATGCCTTTCCAGCGATCGTCGGTGTTGGAAAAATGAAAACCTATATCTCCCAGGTTAGCTGCACCCAGCAACGCATCACAAATTGCATGCAATAACACATCTGCATCTGAGTGACCATAGGCTCCCGAATGATGATCAAGATGAACTCCTCCGATAATGAAGGGATGGTTCTTCTTTAATTGATGTACATCAAAACCAAATCCAACTTTTATTTTCATGTCTATATTTTTATCAAACCTACTAAACTTTAACGGATCAACAGGCTTTATGGGGTTTTAATCGTTATCAGCTTATGTATCCGTTATTGGAACGCATACATAAGCGAGATTCGCAGAGAGTTGGCTAATGGGCTGTTGGGGACAGTTGAAAAAAGATAGGAGAAGTCAATTTTCATGAAAGAATGTTGATAGCCTGCTCCGGCTGTAAGATATCGTCTATTGCCCTTATCAGGACTTTCATAAGAAAAGCCTCCGCGGATGGCCAGCCTCTGATAAATAAGATACTCGAGACCTATTCCAACGCTGACTTCGCTTATTTCTTCGGAAAATCCGCCTGGGGCGTCCGAAAAAGAGCCTAAGATACCCGAAACCACTGATCGTTCGGTGTTTCTTCCGGCGACAATCTCCCCTTCAGCATTAAGCCTGGGCGGTGTCGGCACCAGCAGCTTATTTAAATCCAGCGCTACCAACAGCTGTTGGGGAGACCCGGGGTTAATGGTAAGCGCCGATCCGAGCTTCAGGTTAGTAGGCAGGAACATGTCTTCACCGCTATTCAGATAGGATAATTTGTTTCCTATGTTGGAGATGTTCATCCCAAAAGCCAGGCCATGAGCCCGTTTTCCTATAACTATCTCACTTTTATGATATGCGGAGATGTCGACAGCGAGAGCTGTAGCCGAGGTTGAGGACTGGCCGTTAACTCCTGTCAGATCGGGAATATTGGAAGAGATAAAGCGGAAGGTGGTAGCCAGAGACAAAGCAGATCCAAATCGCCGGGCGTAAGTGGCGTCAAATGCGAGGTCTGTCGCCCGATATGATCCTAACGATGAAAAGAGCTCATCACGGAGCTGAATTTCTCCCATCGAGAAGTATTTTGCGGAGATCCCCAGGGCACTTTTATTGTCTATCTGATGATAGCCGCCTAAATAGGTTATGTACATATCTGTGCTAAGCTCACGCAGCCAGGGACTGTAGGATATGGCCACTGCTGCCTTCTCCTCTGCATAGGCGATCTTCGACGGATTGGAGTATAATGCGTTGGCATCAGCCGGCGTCGCGACCCCAGCGTCTCCCATGGCTCCGATTTTGGCATCTGGAGCTATTCGTAAAAATGGTACAGCTGTTGGAATCTTTCGGGAAGCAGCGGAGGCGGATAGGCCATTTGCGGAAGATTGAGCGGTTGTTTCCAGTACGTAGAGCCAAAGCAAGACGAAGACAAGTAAGAAACTTCGCAACGAACAAAAGATCATGTATAAATGTAGAATATATTTGGTAAGAACGCTATATATAGGCTGCAATCTCTTTTGGGTTTAAGTGATTATTCCTATTATTGCATTTCTCTGTTTTATATACTGAATGAAAAGATTATCAATACTTTTTACAACCGGAATTTTAGGGCTTGCTTGTTTAGGGCTTGGCTGTAAAAGCAAGGTTTCTTCGAATACAGGCTGGGCATATAACGATAGCAAAAATGGGGGATTTACCGTCGCCAAAAACATAAAGCCGGCACCGGGGCCGGGACTGATTCCGATTGAAGGGGGAACGTTTGTAATGGGAGGCAGTTTGCAGCAGGATCTGGCGTACGAAAATGATAATCTCAGGAGGCGGGTCACTGTACCCTCCTTTTATATGGATGAAACAGAGGTCTCTAATGTAAACTGGGGGGAATATCTGTACTGGATACAAAGAAACTTTCCGGATGACCGTGAATACTATTACAATGCTCTTCCGGATACACTGGTATGGCGTCGCCCTCTTTCCTATAATGAGCCTTATGTAGAGAACTATCTGCGGCATCCCGCTTATCAGGATTATCCGGTAATTGGGATCAGCTGGGAACAGGCAAAAGAATATGCGGAATGGCGTACCGACCGTGTCAATGAACAAATTCTTCGTTCCCGCGGTATAATGGTAGATTTCAAAACGCTTTCTAGTAAGGGAAATAAAGTGGAGGCGACTAACGAACCGTTCAATACTGACATCTACCTCAATGGTCAGTACCAGGGAGAAGGTATTAATGGCAGGAGAATGCCAAGGGACCTTAATCCCGCTGCCGGAGCGGAAGGATCAAGAGGCAGTGCGAATGTACGGCGGCCTGTCAGAAAAGAAGATGGTGTATTACAAGAGCATTACCGCCTGCCTTCAGAAGCAGAATGGGAATATGCTGCGCTGGCGCTTGCTGGAAACACCTCGGATGAAAACATAGCAGATGGAAAGATTTATCCCTGGAGTGGTCTTGGGGTTCGCTCCTCTTCCAGGAAGACACAGGGCCTGATCATGGCCAACTTTAAAAGGGCTGCGGGAGACAACATGGGTACGGGTGGAGCTTTGAACGATAAAGCTGACATAACCGCACCTGTAAGAAGCTATATGCCGAATGACTTCGGGTTGTATAATATGGCTGGAAATGTAAATGAGTGGGTTGGCGACACTTATCGTAAGATGTCATATGAAGAGTTCGATGACTTTAATCCTTTCCGTGGAAATGAATATTTGAATAAACGGATTGAAGATGTCGGCAAAGGGACATATGCGAAAGATAAGTATGGACGGCCAATAAAGGAACCGGCTACTGCTCGCAGAAAACAAACCTGGGCGGAGCTTAATGGGCAAGTTGACACCACAAAAGGAAATTCAGGTGCGGCCTTCACCCATGATCTGCGGGGTTACAAAGATACGGTGAACCAGGAACTCTATGGCGTTACTACTCTGGTGAACGATCGTTCAAAGGTATATAAGGGCGGATCCTGGAACGACCGTGCTTACTGGCTCAATCCGGCGACTCGCAGGTTCATGCAACAAGATGAAACCAGCGCAGAGGTTGGCTTCCGGTGTGCAATGAACATGGTTGGTTCTGCTGAGATAAATAGTATAGGAAAGAAAAAGTTTAAGCAACCACGTTCCAGAGCTAATACCAAGGTGAGATAAGTGCTCTTGGACTGGCCTGCGGCTGTTATGACTTCCCTTCTTCTTATCTGCCAAAAGCAAACTGGAGTATATTCGCGCCCATTTTAAGCGCTTTGAGACGTGTGTCTTCAGAGTCTCCTGGATAGGTTCCGGGGTCCTCCCAACCGTTACCCAAGTCAGCTTCGTATGAATAATAGCACACTAATCTGCCTTTGTATACGATTGCAAATCCTTGGGGTCGTTTCCCGTCATGCTCGTGTATCTTAGGCAAACCGGAAGGAAAGTCGAACTTCTGGTGGTAAATAGGATGTGTTAACGGAAGCTCAACAAAGTCGAGCTCAGGGAACACTTTTTTCATTTGCGGACGAACGTATTGGTCTAATCCGTAATTGTCATCAATATGGAGAAATCCACCTGCCAACAAGTAATTCCGTAGGTTCTTTGCTTCGGAATCGGAAAACTGAACATTCCCATGGCCTGTCATGTAAATAAAGGGGTACTGAAACAGGGTGGAACTGCCTACATCTGCTATTGCTTCTTCAGGATGGATGTTCGTGCCAAGACGAGAATTAGAAAATGCAATTAAGTTGATAAGTGCGGTGCGGTTTCCATACCAGTCGCCGCCACCATTATATTTCAACCTGGCAATTTTATAAGATGGGGCAAACGTAAATGCCAGGATCAACGGAAATACAATGAGTACTGCCAAAGACCGTCTGTTTATCATCTATTCAAGAAGTTTATTTCAAAACAAGCTTCAAGCGCAGCGGTTTCCGTACGAAGCCTGCTGTTGCCCAAGCTGATAGGCATACACTGGCACTTTAAGGCTAGCTCCAACTCATCGGGTGAGAAGTCACCTTCAGGACCGATTAATATTGTATAACTGTCCTCAAGGACGATCAGATCTTTCAATTGGCCTTTCTCGCCATCCATACAATGAGCGATATACCTTTGACCGGTTAGTTGCTTGATGAAGTCTTTGTATTTTATCGCTTCGTTAAGCTTAGGATGGTAGGCTTTAAGTGATTGTTTTACCGCCGATGTTATTACCTTATCCAACCTTTCTTTCTTCACCTCCTTCCTTTCAGAACGATCGCAGATTATGGGCGATATCTCATCAATTCCAATCTCCGTGGCTTTCTCTAAAAACCACTCTAAGCGCTCCATGTTCTTCGTCGGAGCGATTGCGATATGCAGATTATGGTTCCTTTTCTGATATTCCCGGGTTTCATTGACAACTTTCAGCTGGGTCCTTTTTGGATCAGGAGTAACAATCACAGCTTCAAACAAACCGCCCCGACCGTCAATCAAACGAACAACATCATCTTTTTGCAACCTAAGCACCCTGATGCAGTGTTTGCTTTCATCAGGGTTCATGAGATACTCATTTCCTGAAATATCCGGTGTATAGAATAAATGCATAAGAGCTATCGTTCATCAATCGTGTCTTCCTGATTTATTACGAGATCAAGCTTTACGGATTCAATATTTTGCTCCGTCTTTTTCATAACGGTGATGATATATCCGTAAAATTCCTTGCGCTCACCTACCTCTGGTATCTTCCCGAATAAATCACCAACAAGACCTCCTACAGTATCGTAGTTTTCGTCCTCCGGTAGATCATGAGGAAGATATTCGTTCACGTCATATATCGACGCGGAAGCGTTAACAATGAATTCGTGCTCTGAAACCTTTTCAACAATAGGCTTTTCCTCATCAAATTCGTCTTGTATCTCCCCAACGAGTTCCTCAACAATATCTTCGAGAGTTACCATTCCAGCAGTCCCGCCGAATTCATCAAGAACGATTGCAATTTGAATACGGTTTAACTGAAATTCGCTCAATAGATCATTGATTTTCTTTGTCTCAGGAATGAAGTATGGCTTTCTGATAATATCAGAAACCAACATGCTTTTCTTGTCTGCAAGAATCGGCAGAATATCCTTTGCATGAATAACACCAACGATTTTGTCAATCGTTTCGTCGTAGACGGGTATTCTGGAATAACCCTCCCGTACAACAGTAGCAATCACATCTTCGGGGGTTGCCGTAATTTCAATTGCCGAAATCTTTGTTCTGGGAACCATTATATTTTTGACAACCCTCTCGTTAAAGTCAAAAACGTTCTTGATTAACTCGTGTTCATTGCTGTCCAAGGCACCACTCTCTTTCCCTTGTTCAAGAAGGTATTGAAGCTCTTCGGAGCTGTGTGCTGCCTCATGCCCACTGATAGCATGTATGCCGATCAGTTTCAGCAATAGATTGGCAAAGCCATTTAGCAGCCAGATAAAAGGCCTGAAAAGCATATAGAAGAAGTGAAGAGGCAGAGAAATTGCCATTGTCACTCCTATAGGTTTCTGGATGGCTATTGATTTAGGAGCAAGCTCCCCAAATACAATGTGAAGAACAGTAATGGTACCAAACGCGATAATAGGCGCCGCGGTTTTAGTAAACGAAGCTACAAATTCAGGATTTGATCCGAACGCATACAAAATATTTTGCAGGATATGCTCCATCACTTCTTCCCCGACCCAGCCTAAACCCAAAGATGCAAGCGTAATACCTAACTGCGTTGCTGCAAGGTACCCATCCAAATGCTGGGTAATATGCTTAGCGGTCTTAGCTATGCGATTACCCGACTTAGCATGGATTTCAATCTGAGAGGCCCTGACTTTTACGATAGCAAACTCCGCCGCTACGAAAAAGCCGTTCAGTAATACAAGGAAAAAAGTCCAAAATATCTGGATTCCCATTTATAATACTATCCTTTATATGTTTTATCGTACAACTCGATAGACTCCTGGATTACTCTGTATGCCTCCTCTTTTCCCATCAACTGCTCTATGGTGACGTTCTTATGTTCAAGAGCTTTATAATCTTGAAAAAAACGTACAATTTCTTTCATTGTATGAGGAGGTAAGGCAGAGAGATCATCAATGTAGTTTACTGACATATCATTCTTTGCAACGGCAATAATCTTATCATCCTGCTCACCGTTGTCTACCATATGCATGACCCCAATGACTTTAGCTTCGATAAGGGACATCGGGAATACGTCTGCTGAACATAACACCAAAATATCCAACGGATCCTCGTCGTCACAATAGGTTTGAGGAATAAATCCGTAGTTAGCAGGATACATTACTGATGAAAAAAGTATCCGGTCGAGGCGCAACAGTCCCGACTCCTTGTCTATTTCGTATTTTGCTTTGGAGCCTTTGGGAATCTCTATGATTGCGTTAACAAATTCAGGTAGTTGCTTTCCTGGTGTTACACTATGCCAGGCATTAGAATTGCTCATTGTCTTGATTATTTTCGTTCATTTGAATAATTTCTTTTTTGTTGTCTCTTTTGAAATAGGCTAGTACTAGAGGGATGGCCGTTATAACGATAAATCCCACGA
Source organism: Arcticibacter sp. (assembly GCF_045629565.1). Taxonomy (GTDB): domain Bacteria; phylum Bacteroidota; class Bacteroidia; order Sphingobacteriales; family Sphingobacteriaceae; genus Arcticibacter. Next base: position 42,343 of record NZ_JAZQRL010000063.1, on the reverse strand, counting down.
TAATGTATAACAAATATTGGTCAATTTGTTTCTCGAATCTTTTGCCAAGAAAAAAGCCCAGCAGGGTTAATGAACCTACCCATAGTATCGCCCCTAATACATTGTAGAGAGCGAATTTTCGGCCGTCTAACTTAATCATACCTGCAACTATGGGTGCAAAGGTTCTTACAATTGGGATAAACCTGCCCATGATGAGAGCGAATGCGCCCTGTTTCCTGTAATATGCTTCGGCTGCAACAAGATATTTCTTCTTAAAAAACATAGTATCCTTCCTCAGATAGAGCACCGGACCCGTCTTTTTTCCAAACCAATAGCCGACAAAATTGCCGGCAATGGCTGTTGCCATCAAGCCGAATACTAAGGTGTAGATTGATACATCTAATTTATCCGTAGCAACAAATAAACCTGCAAGGAACAGAAGGTAGTCGCCCGGTAAAAAAAAGCCAAAAAACAACCCTGTTTCTGCGAAAACCACAAATAACAGAAGATAGAACCCTCCTTCTCGAAGTAGAAGCTCGGGGTTTATAAGATGTTGGAGATAATCCCAGAATTCGTACATAATGAATATTCGTAAATCTACGAATATTAAATAATTATTTAACGTTAAATCAAGCCTGCGATAAAATCCGGATACACTCCCAATATGATCGTTACAAGAGCAGAGAATCCTAAAACTATCTTGAAATAAACGGAGACTACCAGTTCCTTACGATCCTCCGGCTTAAAGTACATCGCTACGATCACGCGGAAATAATAGAAAATACCCACGATTGCATTCAGTACCGCGAATATAACAAGTACCACATGATACGAGGCCAGAGCCCTGGAGAACATCATGAATTTCCCGATAAAACCGGCTGTAAGTGGAATTCCGGCCAGGGATAGCATGGCTATGGTAAGCGTAAGAGCTAAAAATGGATTTTTCTTTGCCAAACCGTTGAAGCTGTCGAAGCTGTCGTTTCCAACTTGTTTTTGCATCAAAATAAGTACCCCAAATGCAATTATAGACGCAACGGAGTAAGCTGCCGCATAAACAAAAACTGCATTGTCTGAAGATCCATTTAATGCCAGCAGGGAGAACAGCATATAACCAACATGTGATATACTGGAATAAGCTAACATTCTCTTAAAGTGCTGTTGGTAAACTGCGGTAATGTTTCCGATTAGCAATGAAAGGACAGCGAGTGTAATGATGATGGGAATCCAGAAATCCTGAATAGGCGCAAAGGAAAACATAATTAACCTAAGAAAGGCCGCAAACCCGGCAGTTTTCACCACCGTGCTCATATAAGCAGTAATTAGCGATGGAGAGCCTTCGTAAACGTCTGGAGCCCAGAAATGAAACGGAGCCGCTCCAACTTTAAATGCCAGTGCAATAATCAACAGAGTAATTCCTGTATAAAGGAGAGGAGATACACCTGCAGGGTCGTTTAATATATATTGCTTGATCATCTCAAGATCGAACGAACCCGATGCACCATAAATTAGCGTAATCCCAAACAGCAAAATTCCCGTAGAAAACGCTCCCATCAGGAAATACTTTAATGCCGCTTCGTTAGAGGCGAAATCTTTCTTCTTGATACCTGCCAGTATGTACATACATATCGACATGATTTCAATACCGATAAACAACATCGAGAGATTATGGTAGGAAACCATCAGAATAATACCAGCAAGAGAAAAAAGTATCAAAGCATAGTACTCGGCGACGTTCGAGCTGATCTTTTCAAAGTAATTTTTTGAAAGTGCTAAAATCAAAATGGTTGAAAAGATCGTGATGCCTGAAAAAGCAACCGCAAAGTGATCATACAGCATCATATTGCTGAATATCGGCACCTGATTAGTACCCCATTCCATGAAAGAAAGAACCAGGGCAGCTGCAAGACCTAGTAGTGCAACAGGCAACAGGGCCTTGTTTGCTTTATATAAGCCAAGGTATAATAGAATTAATGCTAAAACAGTTATCGTGATTAATGCGCTCATTTTTCTTTATTCTGTGTCCCTCAATCGTAATTAGAAAGTGGTACTCACTCCGTGTAGTTTACCGTTTACAAGCTCGACCAGTGACTTTACCGTAGCTTCGGATATATCTAAGATAGGATTAGGATAAACACCTATCAATATGACCAGGGCACAAACAACACCCAGGACAAGCTTTTCTGTTCCGTCGATCTCAATAAAGGTGGATGTCTGTGTATTGGTAGCGCCCAGCATAATCCTTTGGTACATTCGGAGCATATAAACAGCGCCGAAAATAATCGTCAGACCAGCAATCGCTGCGGCCCAAATATTATGTTGGTATATTCCCATAAGAAGCAGAAACTCGCCGATAAAGCCGTTTGTTAAAGGCAATGCAACTGTACCCAATAGAATTATTAAAAAGGCAATCGCAAATTGAGGAGCTACCTTAGCAATTCCTCCCATTGCGAAACTATCTCTCGTCTTCATTCTTCTTATTATGATATCGAGTACGAAAAACATACCAAATACATTAATGCCGTGATTGACCATTTGGATCATCGCTCCCTGTAATCCGCTTGTGTTCCACACAAAAATACCGGCAGCAATTAAACCAACGTGAGATATTGAAGAATACGCAACAAGCCTTTTGACATCCTTTTGCGTAAAAGCTATTAGCGCAGCATAAACTACTCCGATAATTGAAAGAATTAGTGCCAATTGTCCCCATTGAGCGAATCCCAGCGGAGCAACGGGAATCAGCCATCTGATTACTCCGTAGATTCCCATCTTCAACATAATTCCTGACAGTAACATAGTCCCGGTAGTTGGGGCCTCTGTATATGTATCCGGTTGCCAGGTGTGGAAAGGGAATACAGGCATTTTTACAGCAAAGGCAATAAAGAAAGCCCAGAATATCCAGCTCTGTTCAGATGAGCTTAAAGCAAGCTGATAGAAAGACTGCACATCGTAGCTGCGATCTGGAGTCTGCAAATACAAATAGAGAATTCCTATGAGCATAATCAAACTACCTGCAAAAGTGTATATGAAAAATTTCATATTCACTTTAATACGGTTTTCACCGCCCCATAAGGCGCAGATAAAATAGATTGGAATCAACGCAGCTTCCCATCCTATGTAAAAAAGGAATGCGTCGAGTGCTGTGAACACCAACAGCAATGCACTCTGCATCAATAAAACCAACCCGTAAAACGCACCTGGACGCTCGTAAGAATGCTTAAAACTCGACAGAATAATAAGCGGCATCAACACATTGGTAAGAAGAACCAATATCATACTGATACCGTCTATACCCGCCTTGAACCTAACGCCAAAGTAGCTCAACCAGAGTTGATCAATAACAAACTGTGGGATAGAACTTTTGTTGTCAAAACCCGATAAAAGATAAGCTGTCAGCACTAATGATAATAGTGACCAAATGAAAGCTACAGTCTTTACCTGCTGCGATCCACCGAATAAAAATGAGATCAAAGCACCAGCTAAAGGCAAAAATATGAGCAGTAAAATTTCCATTTATTTCTTATCCTTCTCTGTTATATATTATAAAATCCGTAAACCAGCAACGCCACTATTCCGGCCAGCATCATAAATATGTAGAAGCCTACATTACCCGACTGCAAAAGACGCAAAACCTTACTCCCTTCTGATGTAGCCTTACCCAGGCCATTGACAAAGCCATCAATTGCAGCCTTATCTACCACCTTGAAGAAGAAATACGATAGCATATTTAGAGGCTTGGTTACAATCGCGTCATAAAGCTCATCAATATAGAACTTATTGTAGGATAGCTTCGCGAAAAGCCCCCGTGACGATTCATCCGGTGCAGGGATATGGCTGGAATTAACATATCTCGAATAAGCATAGACAGCAGAAATCAAAGCTGCCATTACGGAAATGCCCATCAATAAATACTCCGTGCTGTGATCAATATGAATTACAGATGCGGTAGACAATCCCTGATGCTCGAACACAGGTGCCATGAAACCCGCCAGCCAATGCCCCCCTCCTAATACCTCTGGAACATTCAATAACCCGCCAAAAACCGACAAAATAGCCAGAATAACTAGCGGAATGGTCATTGATTTAGGTGACTCATGCAGGTGATGGGACTGTTCCTGAGTTCCTCTGAATTCCCCAAAAAATGTAAGGAACAGCATTCGGAACATATAAAAAGATGTCATTAACGCCCCGATTACTCCCAAAACCCATAACAATTGATTTTCCTGATAGGCATGGGCGAGAATTTCGTCTTTCGAGAAAAAACCAGAGAATGGAGGCAATCCCGAAATAGCTAGGGTCCCCGCCAGCATTGTCATGAAAGTTACAGGTAATTTTTTCCGTAACCCGCCCATCTTACGCATGTCCTGCTCGTTGCTCATCGCATGAATAACAGAACCTGCACAAAGGAAAAGCAAGGCCTTAAAAAAGGCATGAGTAATTACGTGAAAGAAAGAACCCGTGTAAGCCCCAACCCCTAACCCAAGGAACATATAACCCAATTGTGATACCGTAGAGTACGCAAGTACTTTCTTGATATCAGTCTGACTTACCGCAATCGCTGCTGCCAGGATCACTGTAATAATGCCTATGATTGATATGATATCCATCGTTAGCGGAGACAATGAGAAAAGTACATTCGAACGAGTAATCATATATATACCCGCGGTTACCATCGTAGCAGCGTGGATAAGAGCAGAAACCGGTGTCGGTCCGGCCATCGCGTCAGGCAGCCAAGTAAACAGGGGAACCTGTGCCGACTTACCTATAGCCCCTACGAATAATAATAATGTTATCAGCAGGAGTGTGGAGTTTCCTGATTCCAGCTTCGCAGCGTCCATGAATACATCGCCAAACTCGACACTTCCGAAAGTAGTAAAGATCACAAAAATCGCTATCAGAAATCCCAGATCACCTATACGGTTCATAACAAAGGCTTTTTTAGCAGCACTTGCATATGATGGATTGGTGAACCAGAAGCCGATTAGCAAGTATGAGCATAAGCCAACTCCTTCCCAACCTATGAACATCACAACATAGTTGGATCCAAGGACAAGAAGCAACATGAAGAAGATGAAAAGATTCAAATAAGAAAAAAACTTGCCAAATCCCTTATCATGACTCATATAACCAATTGAATACACATGAATAAGAAACCCAATTCCGGTAACGATCAACAACATGATAGAACTAAGTGGATCAATCTGGAAGGCGAAAGGTATCTTAATGGAGCCGGTGCTTATCCAGTCGAAAAGAGGTATGTAAAACGCCTTAATTTCCGAAGCCGATAATTCGGAAAAGATTCCAACACTAACTATGAAAGAAAGCAGTACAGATATACTACCTAAAGATCCAATAACAGCTTTTGGCAAAACATTCCTGCCCAAACCATTGATCAAAAAGCCAATCAATGGAAACAATGGAACTAACCAAACTAAATTTATCATGAATGTTGTTCGTATTATGTATATAACTAAAGTAGGTATTTCAAAGAGGAGAAAATCACCACTTCAACCTGTTGAGTATGTTAATATCTGTCGAATTCGTATTTCTATAAATCATTGTCAGGATAGCCAGACCAATGGCAACCTCGGCGGCGGCCAGAGCCATAATAAAGAATACGAAAACCTGTCCCGAAGCGTCTCCTCTGTATACAGAGAAAGCAGCTAACAGGAGATTAACTGCATTTAACATCAGCTCTACCGACATTAGAATAATGATCGCGTTTCTACGGATCAGAACTCCAATCGTTCCAATCGTGAAAATAATCGAGCTTAGAAGAATATAGTGATTTAGCGGTACACCCTGAATTGATTGAGTAATTGCTTCCATTATGCGTTATTTGGATCCTTTTTAGCTAATAAAACTGCCCCAACCATTGCTGCAAGCAGCAGAATTGACGACACCTCGAACGGTAACAAAAAATCTTTGAATAATACCTTGCCTAAATTCTTCACCAGGCCGATGTCTGGGTTCTTCAATAGTACCGGATCTGACACATGCACAAGCTTCAACGATCCTGCTAACGTCAGAAGTAAACAAAGGCCTGCGATAACTCCGGCAACCTTCAACAGGTTCGATTTCATTGGCTCAGACTCCTTGTTGAGATTTAGAAGCATGAGGACATATAAGAAAAGCACCAATATGGCGCCCATATATACAATGAAGTTTACGATCGCCAAAAACTGTGCGTTCAGCAAAATGTAATGTATAGAGAACGTAAAAAACGTCACAATCAGATATAACACGCTATAGACGGGATTTTTCGTAAAAATCACCAGAAGCGAAAAGAAAATGGATAAAAAAGCAACTAAATAGAAAAGATTCATTAATTCCTCTGTTTGACTTTGACAGCCTTAAACCTGTTCAAAGGTATGATATTTTACGATTTCAATGGGTCCTCAACGAGCTTATCTTTTCCGAAGATGAAGTCCTTTCTCAGATAATCAGCTTCCAAAAACGGACCATCCAGGTATATTGCTTCCTTTGGACATGCCTCTTCACAAAGCCCGCAAAAGATGCAGCGAAGCATATTTATTTCATAAACGGCAGCATACTTCTCCTCACGGTAAAGTCCTTCTTCACCTTTTTTACGTTCCGCAGCGGTCATGGTAATGGCCTCAGCCGGACAAGCAAGTGCACACAATCCGCAGGCTGTACATCTTTCCCGCCCTTGCTCATCTCTCTTAAGCGAGTGCAGTCCGCGCCAGTTCTCGGAAATAGGCCTTTCCTGTTCAGGATAAAAGATCGTTTCGCGCTTTTTAAATATATGTTTAAAGGTAATAGCCAAACCTTTGGCAATAGAGGGAAGATAAATTTTCTCCCCAAATGTCATTGGCTTTTGCTCCAGTACTTTTTTTCTGTTACTTAAGGATTCCATAATTCTACATTAAATCTTTAACTGTAATCCAGATCCCTGTCAACACAATATTTGCAATTGAAAGAGGGATCAACACTTTCCACCCTAGATTCATCAGCTGATCATATCTGAAACGTGGAATTGTCCAGCGAATCCACATGAAAAAGAAAATGAAAAAGAAAATCTTCGCAAATAAAAACACAACCCCAAGTAAAGTGACCACATTATCAGAAAGCCCTAGGTCATTCATGAATGGGAAGTTATACCCACCGAAATATAAAGTAGACATTACTGCAGACGCCACAAACATATTGATATATTCCGAAAAGAGGAACGCTCCAAGCTTGAATCCAGAATACTCAGTATGATATCCTGCCACCAGCTCGTTCTCACTTTCGGGTAAGTCAAAAGGTGTCCGGTTACACTCAGCAAACGAACAGACAAGGAAAATCAGAAAGCCCAACGGCTGACAAAACACATTCCATGAAAACCATCCATTTTGCCAAAAACCAGTTTGCTGCTCGGCAATGCCTCGTAGAGACAAGGTTTGAGTTACCATCAACAGCGCGATAAGCGAAAGGCCCATCGCAATCTCATAACTGATATTCTGTGAAGCAGCACGAATCGCACCCATCAAGGAATATTTATTATTCGAGGCCCATCCGCCAATCATGATGCCATACACCCCCAAAGAAACAATTCCAAAAATATAAAGAATACCTACGTTGATATCAGCAACCTGTAGCTGAATGACTCGGTCGCCGATCACTAGGTCCTGTCCCCACGGTATAACCGCACTACCTATGCTGGCAGTTAACAAAGCAAGACAAGGGCCCGCAATAAACAACCAGGGATTTGATTGTGCCGGAATTATCTCCTCTTTGAAGAACATCTTCCCACCATCAGCAAGCGGCTGAAAGATACCTGAAGGTCCGGCGCGGTGTGGACCGACTCGGCCCTGAATAAACCCCGCAATCTTTCGCTCGGCCAAGGTAGAATAAGCAGCAATTCCCAAGGTGATAAGGAATATAACCGTAACTAAGACTACTTTCTCTATAACAAATGCTAGTTCCATTAATATCTTATTACTCTTTCAAATTGCTCTTTATTAGCCTCTTTAAGAGCAGGATTTTTTCTAATGACCGGAGGGGGAGCCAGTTGTTCGTAATGGTTTGCTGAGATAACTGAGTGTTTTGATATCTTTCTCGGCCCCTCAATAATCCAATCGCTGGTTTTCTTTTTCTCAAAACGGCAGTCGTTGCAGATGAAAGACTCAACTTCGCCATATTCATCTTTGCGAGCTGTTACCCGTATAACATCTTCCCCCTTATACCATAAAGTAACTTTCCCTGAGCACTTGTCGCAGGCGCAATGAGCATCCACAGGCTTCGTAAACCAAACGCGGTTCTTAAAGCGAAACGTCCTGTCTGTGAGTGCTCCAACCGGACAAACATCAATCACGTTACCTGAGAAATCATTCTCAATAGCCTTCTCAATATAAGTCGAAATCTCTGCCGCATCACCTCTGCCCAGAACACCGTGTTCGCGTTTGTCAGTGATCTGATCAGCAACATACACGCAACGGTAACATAAAATGCATCTGGTCATATGCAGCTGAATTTTATCTCCTATATCCCTTCTTTCAAAGGTTCTGCGATCAAACTCATAGCGTGTCGCAGCAGTGCCATGCTCATAGCCTAAATCTTGCAAATGACATTCGCCAGCCTGATCACATACCGGACAGTCAAGCGGGTGGTTGATAAGAAGGAGCTCTACTACACCCTTTCTTGCTTCCTTCACCTCTGGTGATGTGATATTTTGAACCTCCATCCCATCCATTACCGTAGTACGGCAGGATGCCACAAGCTTCGGCATCGGGCGCGGGTCTTTTTCAGAACCTTTGCTTACTTTCACCAGACAGGTGCGGCATTTTCCTCCGCTACCTTCCAACTTAGAATAATAACACATTGCCGGAGGCACAATCTCTCCGCCAATAAGTCTTGCTGCATTCAGGATAGTTGTTCCCTGCTCTACCTCAACACTTATTCCATCTATCGTAACTTTAACTTTTTCAGACATGTTAAAGGACCATTAATTAATTAGCAGCAACTGTTTCAGCCTTTGGCAAGGGATCTGCATACTGTGCCAGGCCGTAATTTCTTTCTATTGCTTCAGCAGGATGAGATACATGCCATTCAAATTCATCTCTGAAATGGCGGATGGCACTGGCAACTGGCCATGCAGCCGCATCTCCAAGTGGACAAATCGTATTTCCTTCTATCTTTTTCGCTACATCCACGAGAAGATCAAGGTCACTCATCTTGCCATGACCATATTCTAACCGGTGAAGGATTTTCTCCATCCAGCCCGTTCCTTCCCTGCAGGGCGAGCACTGCCCGCAACTTTCATGATGATAAAATCTCGAGAAGTTCCAGGTATTTCTCACAATACACTGATCTTCATCAAAAGCAATAAAGCCTCCCGATCCCATCATGCTGCCTGTAGCGAAGCCCCCTTCGGCAAGAGACTCATAAGACATCAACCTGCTTTCGCCTGTTGCTGTCTTTAATATCAAATTAGCCGGAAGTATAGGTACAGAAGAACCTCCTGCAACCACCGCCTTAAGGCGTTTGCCATTCGCTATACCACCGCAATATTCATCGGAATATATAAACTCCTCTACCGGAACACCCAGTTCTATTTCATAAACACCAGGCTTATTCAGATTTCCCGATGCAGAGATAAGCTTCGTTCCTGTACTGCGCCCGATACCTACCTTCGCATACTCATCAGCGCCATCGTTAATAATAGGTACAACCGCAGCAATAGACTCCACGTTGTTAACTACTGTTGGACAGTTATAAAGACCTGATATGGCAGGAAAGGGAGGTTTAATCCTGGGATTTCCCCTTTTCCCTTCTAATGACTCAATAAGAGCAGTTTCCTCTCCGCAAATATATGCACCTCCTCCGGGCTGAACATATAATTCGAGATCATAGCCTGATCCTAGAATGTTTTTTCCCAGAAAACCTGCATTCTTTGCTTCAGCGATGGCTCTCTCCAAGATCCTGATTTGAGGCATCATCTCGCCCCGAACATATATATAAGACGTTTTTGCACCCAATGCATAACTGGATACAATCATCCCCTCAATAAGCAAATGAGGGATGTACGTCATCAGAAAACGATCCTTAAACGTACCCGGTTCTGACTCATCTCCATTACACACAAGATACCTCGGCTTCCCTTCAGGTTTGGCCAAAAAGCTCCACTTCATTCCAGTTGGAAAACCAGCACCGCCACGTCCCCTAAGTCCCGACTTCTTCACCTCTTCAACCACATCGTCTGTTGACATCGTTTTTAATGCCTTCTCGACTGCACGATATCCACCATGTTGACGATACACTTCAAAAGTGTCGATTCCAGGAACGTTTATATTTTCAAGTAATAATTTCCGCCCCATATATTAAATAATTTGAGCTTTTTCAGCTGTTGTAAGACGTAAACGATCTATCAGGTCATCCACCTTGTCGGCCGTTAAATTCTCATGGAAAGTATAATCCGGGCCGATCTGGAGTACAGGACCCATTCCGCAAGCCGCCAGACACTCTACGCCCCGCCAGCTAAACAATCCATCCGGTGTCACCTCCCCCTCCTTCACATTCAGTTTTTCTTCAATATGCGTCATGATCTTTTCGGCTCCCACTAGACAGCAAGGCCCCGTCCGGCATACCTCAAGAACATACTTACCCTGAGGTTTAAGAAAAAACATAGTATAAAAAGAAGCTACTTCATAAACCTCTATGGGCTTTAAATTCAGAAACTCTGCTACTTTATCCATTAAAGGAGTGCTCACCCAACCGTACTCCGCCTGAACGAGGTGCAGTACGGGAAGCAACGCAGATTTCTGTCTGTCTTCCGGATATCTTAATAAAATCTCGTTGAACTTAGTAATAAGCTCAGGAGCAAAAATAATTTCGTCTGATTTAGAAATCTTAAGCATCTAATTCTCCTGCAATTACATTTAAACTACTTAAATTAATTATCGCATCCGAAAGAAGCATTCCACTACTCATATGAGCATACATCTGGTAGTTTATAAAACTAGGCCTCCTGAAATGCAATCTGTAAGGACTGCGCCCTCCATCATTCACAAGATAAAAACCAAGCTCTCCGTTTCCTCCCTCAACACAGTGGTAAACCTCTGTTTTCGGACTGTCAACTTCACCCATTACAATCTTAAAATGATAAATCAGGGCTTCCATATTATTATAAACCTCTTCCTTTGGCGGAAGATAGATATCCGGAACATCAGCATGAAAAACCCCCTTAGGTTCCTTCTCAATCTTGTCCAGCGCCTGTTCTATAATGCGGATACTTTGATACATTTCCTCGTTACGAACCATATAACGATCGTAAACGTCACCCTGGGTACCCACAGGAATATCAAAGTCAAAGTCTTCATATGAGGAATATGGCTCGTTTGCCCTGACATCGTAATCCACTCCACAAGCACGTAATATTGGTCCCGTCCAGCTATAATCAAGAGCAGTTTGTGCATCCACTGCAGCAACGCCTATGGTTCTGTCCATAAAAATCCGGCTGCGTGTAAACAGATCTTCAAACTCTTTAAGCACCGGAACATATTCCTTGACGAACTTTTTGATTTTAGCAAAGGCAATATCATTAAAGTCTCTTTCAAACCCTCCTATTCGCCCGATATTAGTAGTGAGACGCGCTCCGCAGATCTCCTCATAAATCTCATAAATATGCTCCCTTTTCTCCATTAGGTATAGGAAGCCTGAATAAGCGCCTGTATCTACACCAAGAATTCCATTACATACCAGGTGATCTGAAATCCTGGCCAACTCCATGATGATAACGCGCATGTAGTCCACACGTTTAGGAGTCTGAATACCAAGCATTTTTTCTACCGTCATATGCCACCCCATGTTGTTGATTGGCGATGAACAGTAGTTCATACGGTCAGTTAACGGGGTAATCTGATAGAATGGCCTGTGTTCAGCGATCTTTTCAAATGCCCTGTGTATATATCCAATAGTAGATACGCCACTGACAATACGCTCACCGTCCATCTCCAGAACATTTTGAAACACACCATGCGTCGAAGGATGGGTTGGGCCAAGATTAAGTGTAGTTGTCTCTCTGCGATCTAAATTTTGTATGATAGCCGGTTCGTTCATAATTATCTTCCGAAGAAAAAGTCCTTTTTATCAACACGGTTAGGATCTTCAAGCGGAAACTCCTTCCGCATTGGAAACGCTACCATGTCATCCATGTTGAGAATACGTCTAAGATCTGGATGCCCTTCGAATTGAACACCATAGAAGTCGTATGTCTCTCTTTCCATCCAATCTGCACCTCTCCATAGATTGAAGGCCGTAGGTATCGATGGGTTTTGTTCCTCAAGAAATACCTTGATTCTGATACGAACATTCTGACGAAAACTATGGAGGTGGTAGATCACGCCGATAGGAAATTCCTGTTCAGGATAATGTATACCCGTAATATCAGTCAGAAAATTAAAATCAAGATCGTTTTTAAGGAATGTCAGCACTTCAATAATATCTTCTTTCGAAGTTTCGAAGGTCAACAAATCCAAGGGCTCGCTAAAAGTAGATACGCGATCAGCAAACTTTGAAGATATCTTCTGAATTAATTCCTGATTACTAATCTTTCCCATTACTGAATCCCGTATTTATTTAACAGTTCCTTATACTCGTCAGAATTTCTCCTGCGCATTGGCTCATTGCGAACCAGATCCTGAAGACGAAGCACACCACTCAGGATAGCTTCAGGCCTTGGAGGACAACCTGGAACGTAGACGTCCACCGGAATCACTTCATCTATCCCCTGAAGCACTGAGTAGCTGTCGAAGATACCACCGCTGGTTGCGCAAGCACCAACAGCGATCACCCAACGCGGCTCAGCCATTTGTATATATACCTGCCTGAGAACAGGCGCCATTTTCTTTGCAATCGTTCCCATAACAAGCAACATATCAGCCTGACGGGGTGAAAACGAAGGCCTTTCTGACCCAAATCTCGCCAGGTCATAATGTGCCCCCATGGTAGCCATAAACTCAATTCCGCAGCATGATGTAGCAAACGGAAGCGGCCACAGCGAGTTAGCACGGGCTAAGCCGACTACTTTATCAAAAGATGTTGCAAAAAAGCCAGACCCTTCAATGCCCGGAGGCGCTTCAGCTAATTTTATATCACTCATCTCGTCTCTTTTTTGAAATAAAAAAGCTCATTTCAATGCATATGAAATGAGCTTCAAAGTTACAAATTAAGTATTGCTATGTTATAACACCTAAGTTATTTAGAACCATTCTACTTATCCCATTCCAACGCTTTCTTCTTTATCACGTAGATAAAACCTAGAAGAAGCGTACCCATAAATATAAACATCTCGATCAATCCTTGAACGCCGAACTCGCGGAAATTCACTGCCCACGGATACATAAAGATTACCTCGATATCAAAAAGCACGAAAAGTATCGCTACCATGAAATACTTAATGGAGAACGGAGCTCTCGCGTTTCCGATTACTTCGATACCCGATTCAAAAGGAGTCAGTTTGTCGGCGGTCTTTCTCTTCGGACCAATTAAGTGCGTAATAGACATCGTCAACACAACGAAGCCAAGAGCTACCAACATCTGAAATAAAATAGGAATATAATCTACTGGGGCGCTTTGAACATCCATGATATAGAATTTGAGGCAAACTTAGAAAAAAACACTTACATGCACAGCATAAAAAGGCATAAACCTCTATCCGGCAAAACAGAGCAAACAAAGAAGGCCTGATAACAGGCCTTCTTTTTCAATTTACATTCGACTATTTAAGCGTCTTTAAAACGCTCAATGCATATTCATTTGCTGGATCAAGTGCAATCGCTTTGTTAAATAAGTCTTTTGCTTTTGTTTGATCTGTTCTGATATAGTAAGCTCCCAGGTTGTTGTAAGCCTCAACCAGGTTCTTCTTATTTCTTGCATCTGCAAGTCCGTCGGGTTTAGCTGCAATCACTTCAATATACTTTTCGAAATGAGGAACCATCAGTCCTTTAGGATTCGCATCATCGTCTAACAATCTGTTCGTTCTCGCACGGTACAAATAAGCGTCAGCAGTGCTCGGAGACTTCTGAGATACCAGGCTGAACGCAGAGTCAGCTTTCACAAGGTCTTCACGGCTGGCTTTTTGGACTTCGGGGGCTTTGGTAGCATAATCAAAATAATTAGCCATACCCAAATAGAAGTAATCAAATAAATAAGTCTTTGACGCTGCATTCTTAACAGCTAACTCATATAGATCAGCCGATAATCCATACTTTCTTTCAGAAAACTGCGCTTTAGCCAGTTCACTGATAGGTTCAGCATAGGCTGAGTCAATCTCAACAGCCTTCGCCAGGCTTACCACGCCTGTAGAATCGCCAGCTTTCAATTGCGCCTGACCCAGGTATAAATAATCCTGAGCAATCACACGCTTAGGATCAACTTTGCTCATAAAATCTTTTAACGCCTGCACGCTGCCTGCAAAGTTTCCATTCTCATAAAGAGAGTAGCCTAAGTAACGGTAAATACGTGGATTCGCTTTATCTTGTTTAGCCATCTCCTGTGCTTCTGCTTCAAGAGCTTTATACTCTCCCGCCAAAACCAAAAAATCTGCATAACGCATTCTCGATTCCAATGAACGGTCGGTTAAATCAAGATATTTGGTGTAGTATCCTAGCGCTTCTTTAATACGTGCATCATACTGCTGAGGCTCTGCCTTTGCCCACAAATAATAGGTTTCAGCCAACTCCCTGTATGCAGGTGCATAATTAGCGTTAACGGCTAATACGCTCTTAAATTTATCAGCAGACTCTTGAAACGCCTTCGACTGCTTAATCAGAATTCCCTGCTCAATTTCCGCCCTTAACAACGTTTTATCCATGTCAAATGCAGTACGGTAAGCTCCGAAAGCTTCACTATTTTTCTTTGAGCCACGGTAAGCATCACCTAAAGCTAAAAACACTTCTGCGTCCTTCTCATTGATCTCTTTGGCCTTTTCAAGACTCGCAATTGCGGCGGTGTAATCTGCCGGATCGGCATTGGTATACGCCTTTCCGATATAAAGGTATGGGCTGTTATCTTTACGCTTTGCTAGAGATATCGCTTTGTCGAAGTTGGCTTTTGCGCCCGCAGCGTTTTTAGCTTCAAGATCAACGGCACCCAAGCCTACATAATTTAATGGGTATGAAGCCTCAGCGGCCACACCTTTTGTGTAAGTGGCCTTTGCCGAATCAACATAATCATCCCTTAAATATATATTTCCCAAATAAAAATAGTTCTCTCCTTTGCCGGCGTCAGATGAGATTAATTTCTTAAGAATAGTTTTAGCCTCTTGAAACTTCTCAGCGTCGATCGCCTTTTTCGCATCTCCCAGACTTTGTGCAAAAGCCGTTGTCCCCACAACTCCTACTAACAGGCTTGCTTGAATTGCTCTTCTTAGTACATTCATAGTTTATATGTCTTCTGTTTATTTTCTAATTATTATTTCTCTTGGTGGCATACTGTCAGGTAACAACCCTGATTTCAATACTACCCGTTGTCCTACGTCTCCCGCCAGGAACGCGGCGAACCCCAGACCTAAGCCACCGCCACCCTGACAATTGATAATGTACAGGTTACGACTTAACGGGTAATTTTCTAAGGCCAGATTATCCTGACTAGGCCTATAAAACTTATCAGAACCAGATTTTCCCGGCAGACCCTTCACCCCCATTACCTTCAATTCTGCAACTAACGGTTCCAGTTCCACTGTAGGTTGCTTAATCCAGTTAAAACCTATAACACCAATTGACCCTAAATTATTGTGTACATACTTAATTACTTCTGCATTCGAGTTCAAAGCGTAAATACCTTTTGTCGGCAGCGAACTTATGTCAGCCAGTTCCATCAGATATCTGACAATACTGGAGTTTGGATTATCGAAAACCAGCTGTCGCTTGGAAGGCATCCCCTTCAGGATGTCGATAATCTCCTGAACAGTGATAACTGTGTCTGCTGAGTTCTTATTAGACACTAGTGTCACAGCATCAACTGCAAACCGGTTCACACGTACTTTCAGATCCCTTTTCTCAATCACGCTGGCCTCTTGCGGTGTCAGCGTTCTGGATGTAATCGCAATCTTGGTACTATCCTTCAAAAGATCGTTAATTACCGCCTTTTCATGTTTATACTGGGCCTCAATATCAGCATTTTTATAAATATTTTCAAAAACAATCAACTGATCTTCAACAATTGGCATGAGGCTCTCGTCCGCAACTAATCGGGTACTCCCCGTAGTCTCCGTTTGTTTGCTGTTCTCACAAGAACTAAAAAAAACAAGACACAGTAGAATTACAGTGAACGATTGTCTCATATTAATCTTCCTCACGTCTTGTTTGAATTAATCTGACCATTCTCAAGAACGAGTATATAATCAAAAAAGAACCGAAAACGATTCGATAAGTTCTGCTCAGGTTCAGTGGTATGTCTTCCCAAAACAGAATTGTTAGTCCCAACACAAAGTAGAACACAAACATCACTGACCCTAAAATAAACAAAAATCGCTTTTGGGGCGATTTTTGCTGATTTTCTCTTTTAAACATTTTCTATTGTCCCTCCAGGTTCAACATGATCGGTAAAGTGTACTGAACACGAACAGGTCTACCATTCTGGATGCCTGGCTTCCATTTCGGCGCCTTTTTCAGCAACCTGATAGCCTCATCTCCGGTACCCATTCCAAGATCCCTCAACACTTTAATATCTGTTAAACTTCCGTCTTTCTCTACTACGAAACTCATGATCAAACGACCTGATACTCCTTGCTCTCTTGCTGCTGCTGGATAGGTATAATTTTTACCAACATAAGCATAAAACTTAGGCATACCTCCCGGGAAATCCGGCATCTGCTCGATACTAGAGAAGTCATATACCGCGTTGTCTTCCACAACTGCCGCCTTAGTCGGAGGCGCCTCGCCTACAGGCTCATCAATTCGGATGTCCGCATTGGGGTCACCAGCGATAGTTTTCTGACCAGGATCGGCAACTTTCAGTTCTTCCACAGTTGGCGGTTCTTCATCCCTCACCTTTTCAGCAGGAACCACGACCGGAGGCGGAAAACGCACCTGGTCAACCCTCGGCTTAGGAGGTTCCGCAGCTGGTGGCGGTGGTGGAGCTGCTTCATCCACCGGAGGAGGAGGAGTTAAAACCACCTCAGTTTGAATAATATTATTGTCGCTGTCATCGTCCGGAGACATACCTTTGATATACTTGGCAATCAGAGGCGAGCTCATAGCCAGTATAAAAACAATACTTCCAAACAGCAAAGCTCTGTTCGTGGTCTTAGCGTTGTTCTTCCGTAACTGGTAAGCACCATAAGCCTGGTTCCTCCCAGTGAAGACAACGTCAATCCACTCGCGGTTAAAAATATCTAATTTTGCCATTTTTATCTTATTTCATCAATGGAGTTTTCCATCAGTCTTTTAGTAAACACCATCGCGTTTAAGCAATTCTATCTCCGGTGTGTTGATGTCAACAATCGCATACTGCTTGATGTTCGTGATCTTCATCTCATCCAGGATATCTACAAGGTTTTTGTAGTTAGACTTGTCGCTGGGCTTGATGATGACAATCATATCTTTGCCCGTTGATGCCTTAATATCTTTAGATTTCTCAATGATCGCCTTACGAATCCCGTTCTTGCCAAAATCTTCTACAGTAGGAGCAGATATCGGATTGTCAGCAAGTCCAACAAACCACTCGATTTTGTTCTTACTGCCAAGCAAGACGGTCATGGTACGCGTATCCGCAACATCTAATTGCTCATCTTTGTTCTTATCGTCTTTGTCTGGCATCGCCAGGTCCATCGCCTGGGGTTTTGCAAGCGTAGTCGTTAGCATGAAGAAAGTGATCAGTAAGAACATTAAATCCACCATTGGGGTCATATCGACCCTCGTAGACTGCTTCTTACTTCTTACCTTGCCACCCTTTTTACCGCCGCCGCCGCCGTCACTATTTAATTCTGCCATTTTATTATTCTACGTTTTCTGTAACAGTTAGTCAGCACCTTCCATAGAAGTTACCAGACTGAACTTATTAACTTTTTGTTTTTGTAAAATATCAATTATCTTCTTAATTGTCGGATACTCTTCGTTAGCGTCTCCTTTAATCGAGATACGAAGAGATTCGTCATTAATTTCCTTCGTGGCGATACGTGCCTGATAAATCCACTCGTGAAGCTGTGAAGCTGCACCTCCCACAGAATCTACCGGTATACCTGGCTGCAAACCTTCTTTATTTCTGTCTGCACCTTTCATATCGATAACCTGCTTCAATTGATTTATCGGAACTCCGAAATTATCCATCAAAGAAAAACGCTTTATGTCCTCCGCACTAAACGGAACTTTATAACGCTCTGACATTTTCTGTAACACCCTTTCGCGAATAGGCTGACCCTGAACTCCGAAGAAAACTTTGCCATGACCTACCGTAATAGTGGCAATATTCGATTCCGGAAGCTTGATCTTAACCGTCGAAGTAGGCGTATCTACAGTCAACGCTTCTGGTTGACGGGCAGTTGCTGTTAAAATAAAGAATGTTAACAACAAGGAAGCCACATCACACATTGCCGTCATGTCAATAGCGGTACTCTTTCTAGGTACTTTTACTCTAGGCATTGTAATATTTTAATTTGATTCCTTTATCTGTATATCTCATTGATGAAATAATTCCGGATATTCCATAAGTGATCCGGAATTATTTTTCAATATTATTTATGCGTACTTGCGTAAGTCTGAACAATCGAGAAGCCAGCTTCGTCAATGGAGTAAGTCAGCTTATCAATCTTTGATGTAAAGATGTTGTACATGATAATCGCAATAGTAGATACCGCAATACCTGTAGCTGTATTAATCAAAGCCTCAGAGATACCGTTTGCTAACGCAGCCTGGTCAGGCGCACCTGCAGTCGCAAGGGCCGCAAACGACTTGATCATACCTGTTACTGTTCCTAACAGACCAACCAATGTACCTACCGATACCAAAGTTGCAATAATTGTCAGGTTTTGCTCAAGCATTGGCATTTCCAAAGCTGTAGCCTCTTCAATGTCCTTCTGAATTGCTAATGAAGCCTGCTCAGTATCCAAGCCCTGATCTGCTTCTACTTCTCTGTATTTTTTCAAACCTGATTTAATCACGTTTGCTACAGATCCTTTTTGTTTGTCACACTCAGTCATTGCTGACTCAATGTTACCTGCTGATAATAAAGTTTGAATTTTTCTTACAAAAACTTCAACACTTCCCGATCCTGCAGCTTTAGAAATTACGATGTAACGCTCGATTGAGAAAACGATTACCATTAAAAGCATCCCGAATAAAATCGGAACGATAACACCGCCTTTATAGATCATTCCAGGAAAGTTTCCTGGTAGTGGTTGTCCATCTTCGCCGAAATTGCCCGGATGTCCCATTACGAACTTCCAGATTAGTACTCCAATAATAATACAGATAACGATGGTCAAACTTGCGAAAAGGTTTGAACCAGTGCTTTCTTTCTTCGCAGTTGTTGGTTTTGGTGCGGTTGCCATTCTTCTTGAAATTTAGTTTTTAGTTTTAATTTAATATAATAGTTGCTACTTATTTGCAATGATACGATAACAAAAATAGAATTTTGAAATTAATAAAAATGTGATTTAAATTACATTTATAAGCCCACTTTCAGGCACTATTTCAATCAGTAATTTTACTCCTCTCCTACTTTTTAGGTAACTTTTTTGATAATCTGATACAATAAAAACCATTTTTTTCTGGAAATGCAAACATCTGAAGCAAAAAGGCTCTATGTTTGACAGATAAACTCGTTTCTTAACTCATCCCCCCGATTTTTTCGCTTTATAACCCTCAGATCTTAAATATTCTAGGATCTTTTCTCTAAAATCTCCCTGCACAATTATTTCTCCGTTCTTCGCTGAGCCCCCTGCTCCGCATTTAGCTTTTAATTTTTTCCCCAAGTCCTGAAGGTCTGATACCGTTCCTCTAAAACCTGTGATCAAAGTAACAGCCTTCCCTCCTCTTTGCTTCTTGTCCAGCTGAACTCGCAGGTCCTGCTGAGACGGCGGCAGCGTAGCTTCTTCCTGATCCGTTTCGTATGTGTACTCGAAATCGGGGTCAGTGGAAAAAACCACTCCGTTTATGTTACTTCTCTTTGACATAAGAGCTAATATAGCACAGAAAGTGATAACGGGTCAACAGAAATAAAAATTTCTTTTTCAATCATTTTAGCTTCCCCGTCAATATGTACTAGTGTATTAGTAACAGATTCAATACGTACAGATTCGCCTTTTATTATTTCAACATACTTAGATTGCTCAGAAGTTTTTGAAAACATTCTCAAACCCATTGAAATAAAGAGATATAAAGGAAACGGTTTAATTATACATATATCAAGGATCCCATCATCCAAGAGTGCTTTTGGAGCAATATGCGCGTCATTCCCATATTGACTTGAATTGGCAAAACTGATCATAAACGCTTCCCTTTCAAAAGTCTTCCCGTCAATTACCAGTCTGTACTGCCCTGGTTTATAATTCAACACCTCTGAGAATGCCTTCTTCACATAGCCGCTAAGACCCCTCCCTTTTAACGCAGCGAATTCATTGCTGATGTGCGCATCGAAACCCAAGCCCCCCATATTGAAAAAACGAAACTCGTTTAGCGTACCGCTATCAATCCGGCGAGAACGAAATTCGTTAAGTCTGACTACAGCCTTCTTCCAGCTCAAGGGAATCCCCAGCGAGCGTGCCAGTCCGTTTCCCGAACCGCAGGGAATGATGCCCATTTTCGTTTCAGTCCCCACAATCGCTGATCCAACCTCATTGATTGTGCCGTCTCCTCCAACAGCCACCACTACATCCACTTTATCCTTCACAGCTTTTCGCGCCAGATCAAACGCATGCTTAGGATGTTTCGTGTAAACGAATTCAGAATTATACATCTGCATATCCAGATGCTCTTTTGCCAATAATGGAAAATCCCGCTTATTCTTACCCCCTGATATTGGGTTTATTACAAATAATATATTCTTTTTCAATCAGTTACAAGTAGTTCTTTTCGTCGCTAAATTAGGTTTTAATTTCTCATAATATAAAAAATCTTCTAAATTTGCATCGCTAAGTGGACTGATTTGCTTTGTTCCTCCGGAATAAGATTGCAACCACGTAAAAAAATTGCTAATACATGCTTTCTTTTACACTTGCTGGTCTTAGCCTCGTCGTCTTCCTTAAGCATTTATATCTTAAACTACAAATATGCCGTATTTATTTACCTCTGAGTCAGTGTCCGAGGGTCACCCGGACAAAGTCGCTGACCAAATATCAGATGCATTAATTGATAATTTTCTGGCTTGGGATGCGGATTCGAAGGTTGCCTGCGAAACGCTCGTAACAACCGGACAGGTAATCCTTGCTGGAGAAGTGAAATCAAATACGTATCTGGATGTGCAGAAAATCACCCGCGACGTTATCCGGAAAATTGGCTATACCAAATCTGAATACATGTTTGAGGCAAATTCCTGCGGAATCTTGTCTGCTATTCATGAACAGTCAGCAGATATCAATCAGGGAGTCGACCGACAGGAAAAACAGCAGCAGGGAGCTGGAGATCAGGGAATGATGTTTGGCTATGCCACCAGCGAAACAACTAACTACATGCCGCTTGCGCTCGACCTTGCACACAAGATCCTGATCGAACTTGCTGCCTTGCGCAGGGAAAACAATGAGATATCTTACCTTCGCCCGGATGCTAAATCACAGGTAACGATTGAATACAGCGATGATCATCGGCCTATCCGCATCGATACCATCGTTGTATCCACCCAGCATGATGATTTTGGTTCGGAAGCGGAAATGCAAAATAAAATCAGAGAAGATATCATCTCCATACTCATCCCGAGGATCAAGTCTATGCTTCCTGCTGAAACGCAACGCTTATTCAATAACGAAATCAAATACCATATCAACCCTACCGGCAAATTTGTTATAGGAGGTCCCCACGGTGATACCGGATTAACCGGGAGAAAAATCATCGTCGATACCTATGGTGGCAAAGGCGCACACGGTGGAGGCGCTTTCTCAGGAAAAGATCCTTCCAAAGTTGACCGATCCGCTGCGTATGCGACGCGTCACATTGCAAAAAACCTGGTTGCCGCCGGAGTTTGCAGCGAGATCCTTGTGCAGGTGTCCTATGCAATAGGTGTGAAAGATCCAATGGGTGTTTATGTAAATACATATGACACAGCCAGGGTCGGCCTTACGGATGGAGAAATAGCGGAAAAGATCCTGGAAATATTTGACCTAACGCCCTATGGTATCGAAACTCGCCTGAAGCTACGCAACCCTATCTACTCTGAAACAGCCGCTTACGGACATATGGGCCGTAACCCTGAGACGATAACGAAAGTATTTGAAGCCGCCAATGGTGAAAAGAAATCCATAGAGGTGGAACTATTCACATGGGAAAAGCTCGACTACCTCGAAAAGGTAAAAGCAGCCTTCGGATTGTAAAACAATGTCTAAATAAAGAAGCCTTCTGCACCAAATCAGAAGGCTTTTTCATTATTTTGCACCATGATTAACGAGGACAAAAATCCCTGGCAGGTTTTATCGCAGAAAGAGATATATACAAATCCCTGGATCAGCATAACGGAGTTCAACGTTATTAATCCGTCCGGCGGAAAAGGCATTTACGGTAAAGTCCATTTCCAGAATTATGCCCTCGCCATCATCGCTCTGGATGATGAGCAGCACATCTGGTTGGTCGGCCAGTACAGGTTCCCGCTCAATCAATACAGCTGGGAGCTACCCGAAGGCGGAGGCCCCTTGCACCTCTCACCACTCGAATCGGCAAAAAGAGAACTCATAGAAGAAACTGGGCTGACAGCTCAAAGCTGGACCGAACTGCAGCACATACATCTTTCAAACTCTGTATCTGATGAACTTGGTATTATTTTTCTGGCAAGAAACCTGAGCATAGGCCAGGCTCAGCCTGAAGAAACAGAAGAACTCCAGTTAAAGAGGGTTCCCTTTGAAGAAGCTTATCAAATGGTCATTAACAATAAGATTACAGATTCAATGAGCATAGCTGCCATCCTACGATTAAAAATTCTATTATTAGAAAACCAACTATAGTATAATGAACAGGCTTTTAGGTTATTTTTTCAGCCCTATCCACTATCTGGCATTTCTTTTTTTTCTGCTGATTTTCCATCCGATACAATGGTTGTGTCTCAAAATCGGAGGCTATTCTGCCCATAAACGATCAGTCGACATCTTGAATTTATTCCTGGTCAGCACCTACTACCTGATTGGATGCCGCGTAAGCTTTATCAACCCCTACGAAATACCCAAGGGCAGATCAATTATCTTCGTTGCCAATCATCAAAGCATGTTTGACGTGCCCGCCATGATTTGGTTCCTGCGAAAATATCATGTCAAGTTCGTCTCTAAAATAGAATTGACCAGAGGTATCCCCAGTGTCTCCTTTAACCTTAAGCATGGTGGAGCAGCCAACATCGACAGAAAGGATCCAAAGCAATCCATCTCAGAAATTTTAAAACTCGCAAAGAGAATGAGAGATAACCATTGGTCTGCAGCAATATTTCCTGAAGGGACCCGCTCTGGTGATGGCGTCATGAAAGCATTTATACCAGGAGGGGCTACAACTTTGATGAAAAAGGTTCCCGGCGCATTGGTTGTTCCTGTAGCCATAGCAAACTCCTGGAAGATCACCCGTTTCGGTAAATACCCGCTGAGCTTTGGCGAACACATGAAGATTACCATCCTTAAGCCATTGGATACAGACGGCTCTTCGCCCGAAGAAATACTAAAAGATGCAGAAACGGCAATCAGAAACCATATTGCCTAAATATTTCTGTACTGAATTTTATTGAAAAATCCCTCCCTGAATGTGTCTCCTATAGGTATGATCTTATCCCCTATCTGAATTCGCCCTCTTTCAATGCTTTCTATTTTCGGGATAGCGACAATATAAGACTTATGAACCCGCGCAAAGATCTCTCCAGGGAGCGCTTCTTCCATCTTTTTCATATGCTGAAGGGTAATAATCCTCTCCTGGGGCGTAAAAATGGAAATATAATCTTTAAGCCCTTCTATATAAAGGATATCATTAATATAGATCTTTTGAATGCGATACTCCGTTTTAACAAAGATAAAGTCCTGCACACCTGAACTCAGCTTTTCCTGGACCATCGCAGGCTTTTCCTGCACTTGTTGCGCCTGAACTTTTGACACAGCCTTGTAAAACCGATCGAAGGCGATCGGCTTTAGCAGATAATCAGCCACATCCAGATCATATCCATCAAGTGCATATTGTGAATATGCCGTAGTAAGAATCACCTTACATTTTCCTTTGATGATTTTCAGAAACTGAATCCCAGTCAATTCCGGCATCTGTACATCAAGGAAAATCAAATCCACCTCCTCAGTCTGCGCAAGAGCCAGGGCCTCAAATGCACTGGTCGTTGCTTTAATTAACTCCAGACTGGGCACTTTTTCAATATAGTCTGTAAGGATATCTAGAGCCAGTGGTTCATCATCCACAACTAAACATCGTATCATGGTTATAAATGTAAAATTAATTTACAATAGTAGATCAAGCCTCCGTTCTCTATGGTTAGCTCATATCTTCCCGGATAAGATAACTCAAGACGTCGTTTCACATTGCTCAATCCTATACCTCCAAGAACATCTTTATTCTGGAGGTTCTTCTTATTATTTACCTCAAAAATTAGCTCGCTCGCTCTCACCTGTAGTTTGATGTCAAGCGGAATGGCTTCATCTGTTACAATACCATGCTTAAAACAGTTCTCCACAAATGCAATCAGGATCAGCGGAATAATTTGCATCCTCTCATCGACCCCGGAATAACTAAAGTTAACAAAAGCTCCGTCCTTGAAGCGCAGTTTTTGCAGTTCTATATAATTTTGGAGATACCGTATTTCACGTTCCAACGGCACAGTGGGCTCATTGCTATCCTGCAACATATACCTCATGATTTCTGAAAGCTTAAGTATGGCAGCAGGTGTCTTCTCTGAACGCTGATAAGCGAGGGAATAAATATTATTCAGTGAATTAAACAGAAAATGAGGGTTTATTTGCGACTTAAGAAAGGCCAGCTCTGCAGTAAGCTTCTCATTCTCGAGGTTCTTTCTAACCTTTTCATTTAAAAACCAATCCCCCGCAAACTTAAAGGCGGTACTGATAAAAACAAAAAATGCCCCCGTTACGGACGCGACAATGATATACTCCCAAAATGTCACATAATAATCCCTGTTGGGCCCGCGTATCAGCACTATTTCCCTGAAAAAAGATGCTACTGCGTACTTAATTACCGCAGACGACATAATCAGCAGAAGAATGCTGACAGCACAGCCCAAATACCGTCTGCTATTTAGAAAGCGTGGCAGTATGTAGAGGTAATTGATATAGAAAACAGTGATGTTGATCAGGCCGAAATAAAGAAATATAACCACCGCATTCCCGAGGTTACCGCTCCGGCTGCTGATATATACAAATAGAATCAATATAAGAGCCCATATCAATACGTGCAGACATGCTCTTTGCAAATTATTCATTGTCCTAAAATACCTTAAAGAAACTGTAATCTAAGATACTTTATACCAACCATTATTATTTATCTTCCAACCGCCTGCAAAAAAAGAGGCTGCTCCTCTCGGAAAGCCTCTCTCTTCTTTGAACCCGGATTAGTTCTGAATCAGTTCAAAACACTGTTTTGCTATCTCCAGCTCTTCGTTGGTAGGCACTACCAGTACCTTAACCTTAGAATCCTGCAGACTCAATTCCCTTAAGCCCTTTGCACGAATCTTATTCTCTTCCTCGTTAAATGTGATACCAAGGAACTCCATATCACGGCATACCATCGCGCGAAGATCCGGATCATTCTCACCAACGCCCGCAGTAAATATGATTGCGTCTAAGCCATTCATCGCTGCAGCATAAGAACCTATATATTTCTTAATGCGGTAAGCATACATATCATATGCAAGTTTGGCACATTTATCCCCAGCATCAATCGCCTTCAGTATATCCCTCATGTCGCTGAACCCTGTTAAGCCAAGCATACCGCTTCGCTTATTCAGCAGTGTATCTACCTGTGCGATGTCATATCCTAACTGATTAACCAGGTAAAAAACAACCGATGGGTCGATGTTACCACATCGCGTACCCATGATCAAACCATCGAGCGGTCCTAAGCCCATACTCGTGTCGATACATTTGCCACCGTCAACCGCTGCCATGCTGCAACCATTGCCCAAATGAATCGTGATCAATTTGGCATCGGGCTTGTTCAGGTAGGCTCTCGCTTCTTCACTCACATATTTATGACTCGTACCATGGAAACCATACACACGCACGCCATAATCATTGTAAAAGCTCTCGGGAATAGCATACCGGAAAGCTTTCTCAGGCATCGTCGAGTGGAAAGCGGTATCAAAAACAACCACATGAGTGGCCTTACTGAAGATGTGCTCAGCCACGTTGATACCTACATAATGACCTGGGTTATGCAAAGGCGCTAAAATGGCCAGGCGTTTAATCTCTTCCTTCACATCGGGAGTCACCTTGCAGGTTTCGACAAAAGACTCACCTCCGTGAACGATCCGATGGCCAACAACTTCAATCTCCTCCGGATTCTGGATTACCCCTATCCCCGGCTCTGTAAGCAGCATCCCCACTTCCTTCATTCCCGCATCATGATCCGGCAGATCCAGTACGCGTTTAATCACCTGTTCCTGATCATTGACATAAACCTTATGCGTGATAATCGACTCCTCAAGGCCGATGCGTTCTACCAGACCGGAGCAAATTGGACTTTCAGACGGCCACTTAAACAATTGGTATTTTATTGAGCTGCTTCCGCAGTTTACCACAAAAATATTCATCCTTTTCTATTAAAAAATTAGCTTTGTTGACTTTGGATCGCCGTAATGATGACCGTGTTGAAGATATCATCTACCGTACAACCGCGGCTCAGGTCGTTAACGGGTTTATTCAAACCCTGCAACATAGGACCGATAGCGAGTGCACCTGTCTCACGCTGAACAGCTTTGTAAGTATTATTACCCGTATTCAGATCCGGGAAGATTAGCACGCTGGCCTGACCCGCAACCTCAGAATTTGGCAGCTTTTGCTTACCAACAACCGGATCTACCGCCGCGTCATATTGAATAGGCCCTTCTACCTTCAGGTCCGGACGCTTTGCTTTAACTATTTCAGTAGCTCTGCGCACTTTCTCCACGTCTTCACCTTCCCCTGAAGTTCCTGAAGAGTAAGATAACATAGCAATACGAGGCTCAATACCAAAAAGGATACTGCTTTCGGCTGAGGATATAGCAATCTCAGCAAGTTGTTCCGCACTAGGATTCGGATTTACTGCACAATCGCCAAATACCGATACACGATCAGGCAGACACATGAAAAAGACAGACGACACTACCGAAATCCCAGGCTTCGTTTTCACAAACTGCAAAGCGGGTCTGATGGTGTGCTGGGTAGTATGAACAGCTCCAGAAACCATTCCGTCAGCATGCCCTTTATAGACCATCATAGTTCCAAAGTAGGATACGTCTGTCATCAGATCCCTGGCCATTTCAATGGTTACATTCTTATTCTTTCTTAATTCATAAAGCGTCTCTACGTACTCTCCGTAATACTCAGACTTGGCAGGATTGATAATACGAACTGCACTCAGGTCCAGATCGAGTCCGAGCCTCTTAACTGATGCAGCTATAATATCGATATCTCCCAGGATGGTCAGCTCAACAATCTCCTGTTTGATCAACCGGCTTGCGGCCTTAAGTATTCTGTCGTCATGACCTTCTGGCAATACAATATTTTTGATCTCCTTCTTCGCCCACTGTCCCAGCTGATACTGGAACATATGCGGCGTAATGCCTTCAGGTGTGAACGTGATAATCTTCTCATCCAGCGATTGCATGTCCATATACTTGCTGAAGGTATCAATCGCCAGCTGGATCTTTTTAGCATTATCAGTTGTAATCTTTGGCTTGATAGAATCGATCTGCGTAATAGTTTGAAACGTCCCCGTCTTCACCGCGATAATCGGGAATACCGTCTGTGAACCTTGCAACAGTCTGATAATAGGCTCTTCAGGCTCTGATCCGGCAGTCAGCACCACACCTGCAATTTTAGGGTAATTGGTAGACAGATTTGCCTGAAGCGCACCGATAATGATATCACCGCGATCTCCGGGCGTTACGATCAGCACGTTCTCCTTAATATGATTCAGAAAGTTTGGCACATTCATCGCACCGGTAACGAAATTATCGACCTGGTTAGTCAACTGGTCTTCGCCAAAAAGGAGCTTTCCACCTAAATTCTCATATATCTCTTTCATGGATGGGCTCTGTAGGCCCTTATCTTCCGGTATAACCGCCAGTATGGATCCTTCGGGAAGCTGAACTTTAAGCAAATCCTGTACATCATCCACCTGATCAGGCTTAACCCGGTTTGCCACAATCGCCAGAACCTGCATTTCCCGTGCCTCAAAATTTCTTAACATCGTATGAGCCGAGTTGATCACCTGTGCAGTCGTTTTATTCTCTCCGGATACTACGATGATAACAGGTGCTCCTAAATTTTTTGCTATTGAAATATTGGCCTCAAACTCAAATGCCGCACCTTCGCCAATAAAGTCGCTTCCTTCTATTACTGTGAAATCGTAATTTGCTTCTATCTTCTTAAACTTGCTGATAACAAGGTCCATCATCTGCCCCTGACTGTCTCCCTCTATCTGACGCATCGCTTCCTGCCTCGTAACCGCATATGTATCTTCGTAGTTAATTGGCAACCCGAAATGTTCAATTATCGTTTGAACGTGAATGTCTTTCTCTTCAAGAGGGTGAAAATTGACAATAGGCTTGAAATAGCCGACCCGTTGCGTCTTTCCCAGGAGCATGTTAACAAGCCCGAGTGCAACGATTGATTTCCCGCTGTAGGGCTCTGCTGTCGCAATAAAAATATTTTTGGTCATGATCTGTTTTTGAAATAATGCACGAAAGTAGGGTTAACTCCTCCAACCAGGAATGACAGCGGTCACATTATCGCTAATCGGCATCCAGTGCCGCAACATTAACTTTCTTATGACAATATAACTCTCATTAAGTTTTTCATAAGTATAACGATAACTTCGCCGCCTTTAGTTAATAATTTATCTTGTTCTAACATTAAATGTTCAACGTCACTTTTGTAAATAAGGGTCGTCATTCCCTCTCCCCCTGCTTAGGTCTACATTTGTAGCATACAACAAGAGTTACAACACCATAAAAATAGAAAAATGAAAACGGCAACAAACACACATTACACTAAAAACTTCCAGAAGATCCTTGTTCTTCTTGCGTTTACCCTCAGCACAGTCGCATTTACGCAACGTAGTGCCGCACAAACATACAAGATCGCTCCGGGATCAGAAATCAAAGTAGCCGGAACATCCAATATCCATGACTGGACCATGCAAACCAATACCATAGCCGGCGATGCTCAGGTCACCCTGACTGGAAAGGATCTTACCGATGTAAAAGCGCTGACTTTCAACATAGCGGTAAAAAACTTGAAAGGCAAAGAAGACTTACTTAATAGCAGAGCCCACAAAGCCATGAAGGCCGATAAATTCCCTGCAATCGCTTTCAAATTAAACTCAGCCACTGTTAGCGGAGATATAGTAAAAGGCACAGGTGCTCTAACCATAGCTGGTGTTACAAAAGACATTACAGTACAAGGAAAGGCCAGCGAAAATGCAGATGGTTCCATTTCCCTGAGCGGCACGAGAAAAATTAAAATGAGCGAATATGGTATACAACCTCCTTCCTTCATGCTGGGCGCATTGAAAGTAGCCGATGAAATAAATGTAATCTACACGTTGAAGCTAAAAAAATAAACCTTCAATCATTCATACACAAGTAAACACCAAATACAATGAGAACTAATTTACTATCAATTGCAAAAAAAGCTGCCGCAGCAGCAATATTCATAAGCCCCGCGCTTGTGAATGCCCAGGACAGGAACTGGACTAACATGAGAGCCTATGACCAAAGCGGAATAAATGTCTTCGAAGCTCCTAAAGATACGCTTACTGAATTCGACGGATTGAAGGTGAAGTTCGGAGCAGGCTTTACTCAGTCTTTCCAGGGATTGAAGCATGAAAACACTGCCAACAATCTGTATAAAATAAGCCCTGGATTTAATACTGCTAACGCCAACCTTTTCATGGATGTGCAGCTAGCTGATGGTATCCGTCTGAACCTGACAAGCTATTTGTCTTCCCGTCACCATAACGAAACGTGGGTAAAAGGTGGTTATATTCAGTTTGACAAGCTTCCTTTTAATGGAAAAATCTGGGATGATATCATGAAGATCACAACCATCAAAATCGGACATACCGAGATTAACTATGGTGATCAGCACTTCCGCAGATCAGATGGTGGACAAACCCTGCAAAACCCCTTTGTGGAGAACTATATCATGGATGCCTTCGCAACAGAAATCGGTGGAGAAGTTTATGTACGCCAGGGTAATGCATTCGGAATGCTGGGTGTATCTAACGGATTGATCAAAGGAAACATCGACAGCGTTACTGCCGGCAGAGATGCACAAGGAAATATCGTAGATGACAACCTGCGTAAATCTCCTTCCATCTATGGTAAGATCGGATACGACGCACAGGTTGACGAGAATGTACGCATCCGCGTTGCAGGATCATTCTACCATAATAACAGTGCAGGTAACAACGGAAACACCTTATATGGTGGAGACCGCACAGGTTCAAACTACTTCATGGTGATGGAACAAATCTCGACAGTGGCCGGAGCCCCTATCAATCCTGCACCAACTTATGCTTCTGCAGCTTTCTCTGGTCGCTTTAACCCGGGCTTCACCAAGAAAATCGATGCTTTCCAATTCAATGGATTTGTTAAAACCTACGGTCTGGAAGTGTTCGGAACGTACGAAATCGCGAAAGGAAGATCAAAATCAGAGGCTGATTCAAGAGACGCTAAACAATTCGCGATCGAAGGAGTGTACAGATTTGGACAAAAAGAAAATGTTTTCATCGGTGCCCGCTATAACACAGTAACCTCAGAACTCGTAGGAAGCCCTGAAGATATCAAAATTGACCGTGCATCTTTCGCAGCTGGCTGGTTCCTTACAAGAAACGTACTATTAAAAGGCGAATATGTAAACCAGAAATATAAAGATTTTGCAGTAACAGACTACAGAAACGGTGGCAAATTTAATGGCTACGTAATCCAGGCTGTTGTAGGATTCTAGTAAACGGTTCTTTTGAACTTAACAAAGTCAGGTTGAACCTTCAACCTGACTTTTATTTTTTATTATTGCAGCGCTCTGGACTCGTCAAGACTAAGAGATACTACATGAAATGCCTATCTATATATTC
Organism: Arcticibacter sp.; assembly: GCF_045629565.1. Taxonomy (GTDB): domain Bacteria; phylum Bacteroidota; class Bacteroidia; order Sphingobacteriales; family Sphingobacteriaceae; genus Arcticibacter. Next base: position 10,952 of record NZ_JAZQRL010000063.1, on the reverse strand, counting down.
ACTCACCCTTTTTATATCCTTGCTGTGTAGCTTTACGCTTCACAAGTCCGCTCCGGCACCTACTCGTTGGGTGGTAATGAATGGCGGGTCCTTGAAAGTGAAAGGCACAACAAACATTAATACCTTTAAATGTGATATCACCGGATATAGCAATTCAGACACCATACTGGTGTATAAAAATCAGATTCAAGAAGGTAATTTGCCGTTGAAAGGCAGGCTCGGTCTCAGTGTGAAGCTTTTCGACTGTCATCATGCCGTCATGACAGCCGACCTTCGCAAAACGCTGAAAGCAAAAGAATTTCCTCAACTGAAAATTAGCTTTATAAATCTGGAAAAATTTCCGGCACTGAGCTCCAGAGAAAGTAAAATAAAAGGAACGGTTGACATCGAGCTCGCCGGCAAAGTAAAACGCTTTACGGTTGATTACACATTCAAGCTGGATAATCAGCGAAACATCCAGCTCTTAGGCGAGCGGGATGTTAATTTTTCCGACTTCGGACTTACTCCTCCAAGGAAGCTGGGTGGAATGATCCAGACAGATAATAAACTAAGCGTCGAGTTTAAGCTGACACTCAAAACGCTTAGCTAGCATGCATCCTTGAGCCGGCACATCTAAGGGTTTGTTTTAGCTAAAACAATTCCAGCGACAGTGGCCTGCAGTAAACCATAAATAAACCAGCTGGCAACCATCACAACTGTGATATCCATCGCACTGAACGTAATCCACATGACCGGCAGTAGCGCTACCAGCCCATACACAAAGCCGAACTCGATTCCCCTTAATACAAAGTTACCCCCGAAAAGCCCTTTAAACCTGTCCCAAAACCATGACAAAGCCAGGCTGATGATAAAGGCGTGCAGATAAAACAGAACATCACGGCTCCCGTCTGAGTTAAATAATGGGTTGTTGTAGTCCAGGAACAATTCCGGAAAGAACCTGATTGACAGGAAGAGCCCTCCGTAGCTCATTATAAATAAGATAATTCCGACGAGTAATCCGTTTAAAACGACTCTTTTCATTACATTTTTGTTTATTCTCTATATCAGCAAGTTAAATGACTTATGTCATTTTTACCCGGCAAAAATAACCTCATTTTTATACTTATCATTATTTAATATCAATATTATGAGAGCGGAAACAACATCACCGGCAGGGACAGGTTCCAACATCCAAGGACTCTATCTTTCATCAAGAAACTGGCTTTCATACATTGATTTCTTCGAGGATGAGGTCAAGTTTCTAAAGAAACTGATGCTGAAATTTTTCGGCGATGAGCTTAACGATGACCGGATCAATAAGATCCAGCTGATCAACTGTTCAATCAATTCACTAGATCGGAAGAAAAATGCCGTCCTGAGCAAAATATTCTGCCACCAGGCGAACCTGAAAGCTACAATTGAAGAACTAATGAATTTAAGTGAGGACTACCTCACCGTTCAGCATGAGTCCATACAACAAGATGTCATGGCCCTGCAAACCACCCTGGACGAAATAAAGGCAGAGCTGTACTCGACCACGGAAACCCAAATCAAACAGTCGCGTTGGGTAAGCAGCATGACCGGATAGTTCCGTTAATCTTAAATTCCTGGCAATCCATTATTCAGCTATTTCGCTATGTCGGCTGGAAAGAACACCCTGGACCCTATTAAGTGAAGCCAGTTTTATGTTCTTAGCTGCCAGATATTCATCCAGCGTCTTGCTAATGGTGTACTTAAAATTATAGGGGAACTTACAGGCTTTTTTATCCAGCGGCTTTTTATAAGTATCAGTTATCGTATACAAGGAATCAATAAGCAAAAATTCCTTATTATAATACCCGATGCTGTTTTCCATGGCGGCGCCGTGCGTACAACCATTGTTTAAAAAGTTGTTCTGTCGTTGAAACGCAAATAACTTACCGTCAGTATCGAAATAACTTTTATAGGCAATAAACCACTCACTCGTTGCATTGTAAGGCATTTCAGAAATAAACAACACTTTTCCGGTCGTATCGCGTAGCAAATTGTAAGTAGTCTCTATATCTCTTGGATACCCCCTGCCCTCTACTATCTGCAGCTCACGCTTGCCTTTAACCTTAACCAGTACCTGAAGCGTACTGTCAGACATCATATTGTCAATCCTCGTTTTTAGTGCTGCAAGCTCTTTAAGAGCAGTGTCTTCCTCCTTATTCTGTTGGGAACTGGAGCATGAAGTGTATAAAAGCGCAAGCATGGCCAGGCCTATAAAATAGTGTTTCATCTCGAACATGCGTTTAGGAGCTCAAGTTACCGCTTTCTCCCGTACTTATCAAAGTATAAATTGTTGAAAATTATATTTAACTTGGCAATGAATAATACAACATATATTGACTTTCCAGGATTTTAATTTCGAAGAGCAACTGCTTGACGGCATTCTAAGTATGGGTTATAAAGAACCCACCCCCATTCAGCAGCAAACAATACCCTTAATTCTTCAGGGGAAAGATTTGATTGCCTGCGCCCAAACAGGCACCGGTAAGACCGCATCTTATTTGCTCCCTGTATTAAATAGCATATCAAAAACTGATAAAAAACACACGCATACACTCATCCTTGCCCCAACACGTGAACTGGCTCAACAGATTGACCAGCAGGTGGAAGGACTCGGCTATTTTACAGGCATTAGCTCGGTAGCCGTATACGGCGGAGGTGACGGCATTGTATATGGACAGCAGCAGCGCGCCTTAAAGGACGGCGTTGATATTGTCATTGCTACACCAGGCAGACTGATTGCTCATCTCAACTCAGGAACCTTCAAGGCCGAACATCTGGAATGTCTGATTCTCGATGAAGCAGACCGGATGATGGATATGGGCTTTTTGGATGATATCATGCGCATCATTAGCTTTCTTCCTGAAAAAAGGCAGACGGTGATGTTTTCAGCGACCATGCCGCCTAAAATCAGAAAGCTTGCAACATCCATTCTTAACAAGCCTGAACAGGTAACGATGGCTGTTTCGCAGCCGGCAGCGGGCATCGACCAGCAAATTTATAAAGTGGCCGATAGTCAAAAAATCCCTTTGATCACCTTGCTGCTTCAGAAAAACGAATATCAGAGCGTAATCATTTTTGCCTCTACCAAAGAAAAAGTAAAAGCACTTTACAAATCGCTTAAAGCAATACATATACAGGCAAAGCCGTTTCATTCAGACCTTGACCAGTCTGAGCGTGAAGAAATCATGCTTTCTTTCAGAAACAGAAAGCTGAGAGTACTGATCGGAACTGACGTGATTTCCAGGGGTATAGATGTCGAAGGCACCAGCCTGGTTTTGAACTTTGATGTGCCGGGTGATGCAGAAGACTACATTCACCGCGTTGGACGAACCGCCCGCGCAGAGACCACCGGAACCGCCATTACATTTGTAAATGAAAAAGATGTACGTAAACTTGCCAGTATAGAAGCACTTATCGGCAGGCCTATTCCGCATATACCTCTTCCTCCTGAGATTGGCGAAGAACCAGTTTTCAAGGCGTCCACAAACGGTGTTAAAAAGAAAAAGAAGAAAAAATTCATTAAACGTACTAAAGAAGCCAGCACAGAATCTTCTCGTTGAACCGATGTGCTTTTCACGCAAAAGTTCAATTTAACTTAAATATTCACGAACATTAAATTAAACAGCATGAGTATCGTTAAAGAGTTTAAGGAATTTGCGGTTAGAGGTAATGTAATAGACCTCGCAGTCGGTGTCATCATCGGAGCTGCCTTTGGAAAAATCGTCACGTCATTGGTTGACGATATTATTATGCCCCCGATAGGATACCTCACAGGTGGCATTGATTTCGCCGACAAGGCATTGGTTCTTAAAGAAGGAGATACGGCAAATAAAATTGCAGCAGTATCTATTAAGTATGGTCAGTTCTTAAATACCCTGATTCAATTTCTGATTGTTGCATTCTGCATATTTCTCATCGTGAAAGCGATAAACTCAATGAAAAGGAAACAGGATGTTGCCCCAGCTGTCCCTGCTCCGCCTAGTAAAGAAGAAATACTTCTTACTCAGATACGTGACATATTGAAAGAGAAGAGAGACTGAGTGCGCTAGTAAGCGAACACCCAGTTAAGTTTTTTTTGCAGGCCTGGCGCAGAAGCCGGCCTGTATCTTTTAGATTGCTTCCTCATTGAAGGCACTTGAACAACAGGGCGCGTAAGCACACTGTCGGCCAAGCCTCTGTTAAGATTTTCCCATTTCGGCTTAACAAAAGTTGGAGACACCTTCACAGAACCTATCGTCTCAATCGTCTCAGGGTTGACCTTATCACGCTCCTCAGACGCAGACAGGCTCAGCGAAACAAGCAAAAATAATATAGTAAAAAGTCTGTTCATATCATTTTTTTATGGCGGCAAAGGTAGCCAGAAAGAACCAGGAAAATATCCATAGAAATGTAAGTTTATCCTGCCGGTTAAACTTCGGAATGCGAGCCAAGATCACACTTCCGATGCTTACCGAATAGAAGGTAGAGACCGATTGCGAGAAGTACTGCGGGGACGACTAGTTCAACCGAAAAGATGCTGGGGTTAATCTTGCTTGCCAGGAATGCCATACCGGTTGCGATACATAAGTATGGACCCGCCTTGCTAAAATGGTTTTTAACACCACTGATCACCCCAATGGAGATCAGGATCATCGGCCAGCTGATAAGCCAACCAGGAAAAATATTGCTCCCTCCCAGCGTATGTACTAAAAGAAGGGTCCCGAATGCTATAAGTAAAATGCCGGCTATGCCCGATCCTGCTCGTTGATTTTCCATTTTAATTCTGTTAAATTATTAATTGACGAATCAAAAGTAATTTCTTGCAGGCAGCGGGCAAATGATCATTAGGCCAGACCAATGGAATTCTCGGTAAACACCCGGAATAAACAGGTGAAATAAGCGCTTAACGAAGAAGAGCGGACTCCTTTAGAAATCCGCTCTTCTTATCTTATGTGTATTCTTTTAGCTTAGCAACTTAGCTTCAGATGAGATCTCCGTATTTAGCAATTTACTGATCGGACAATTCTCTTCCGCATCTTTCACGGCAGCCTGAAACTCATCTGCAGAAATCTCAGGAACAGATCCTTCAACAACCAGGTGAGATTTGGTAACGGCGCCGTTTTCAAAGGTGATATTACAACGAGTACTGAGCTGTTCTGCGGTGAAACCTTTTTCGTTTAAAACAAAGCTGAGCTTCATGGTAAAACAGCCGGCATGCGCCGCAGCTATCAACTCTTCAGGATTCGTTCCTATTCCCTCCTCAAAGCGTGAATTGAAAGAATACTGTGTATTATCTAATACGGTACTTTGCGTGGTTAGACTACCGTTTCCATCCTTGCCTGATCCGTTCCAGACAGCTGTTGCATTTCTTATCATAATATTTTGTTTATATTAATTTATTAACGGTTATACGCGTGCTTGGTTTGCTTAAAAGACCCAGCTGGATACTAATATATCGATTTGACCCGTTAATAACTAAACGAAGCAAGAAATCTCAGTTGATAAAGTCTCAATTTGGAGATTAGTTGGCGGGTTGAGATTAAAAAGATTGTAATCGGTATCGATTTACATTATAAAATCGATAAAAATTAAAAAGATTGATTAAAATATTTGCAAGAAATCATATCTGATACTATCTTTGTATCAAGCAAAAGGAAATAAATGCTTAAACACTGTAGAGTGGTGAAACAGGATAAACTTCCTGAAGGTTCGACTCCTTCTCTAACAGCTCCTTTCAATAATTTAGGTTTATAATTGGTTAGTTTGAGCTCTCGCCCATCGAGAGCTTATTTTTTTGCCCTTATTTTTTTAAAGCCTTACCATAGTTTCCGTTTTCCCAATAAAACTAAAGCCCAGGTATCCTCTTATCGACAGTTTTCCGTCGCCAGACAAAGAAAGTTTGCAGTCGTAGGTTTTGCCCGAACGTGGATCGTAAATCTTACCTCCTGTCCACACACCATTATGATAGCTAAAGTTTCTTAAGATTTCCAATCCTTCCAGCTCCCTGTTACGTTTCTCTGGCTCCGGGTTCTTCTCGTCCTTCCGAACATTGCCATCCTTATCATACGGATCCTTAAGCCAGTACAGCTTTCCAAAGAACTGCTCCCCCTTTTTATAGATCAACACCCTCGCCTCTCCTTTATGATCCGCCCACTTACCCAATATACCATTTTCATCACCTGCGAAAATCAGCCCCGGTAATTGCAATAGCACCAACAATATCCAAAATCTCTTCATAGCAAGTACTGTTTTTTGTAAATACACACTTTGATGACATTTGTTTAATACCGAGCGATAATTCTTTAACCCTAGAGATCGGATTGCCCACTTTAATGCCCTTCTATAGGCACTACTTTATTCGCAAAGGCTCGATCAGCTCGATTGAACCATCTTTTGCATGCTTCAGCTCCGTTACCTTCATATTTCTCAGATAAGTCTTATCCGATAGTTGGGTATCATGGTAAAAAACATACCACTTGCCTTTAACCTCAACGATAGAATGGTGACTGGTCCAACCATGCACAGGATTCATAAAAGCTCCCTGGTAAGTAAAGGGGCCCATAGGACTGTCTCCGGTTGCATACGCAAGAAAATGAGTGTTGCCCGTGGAATAGCTGAAGTAATATTTGCCATTGTATTTATGCATCCAGGCAGCCTCGAAGAAGCGCTTGTCGTGATCCTTTGTCAGGAAAGGCTTTCCATTCTTATCCAGAATTTGCACATCCCTCACCGCTCCATCAAAGCTCAACATATCAGCACTCATTTTTGCGACCTTCGGAGCAAGAGCTGGGGCATCATCTTTCAGCAGATCCGTTTCCGACCCTTTTGGATTAAACTTTCCTCCTTCCCACTTCTGCAGCTGACCGCCCCATATTCCGCCGAAATACATATAGGAGACACCATCTTCATCTATAAAAACCGCCGGGTCTATACTGAAGCTTCCCTCAATAGGCTTTGGCTCTGCCTTGAAAGGCCCCGAAGGTGACTTCGAAGTCGCTACTCCTATCCGGAAGATACCTTCGGGGTCTTTCGCTGGAAAGTATAGATAATAAGTGCCATTTTTAAATGCGGCATCGGGCGCCCAAAGCTGTCTTTGTGCCCAGGAAACATCTTGCAGTGACAAGGCTACACCATGATCTGTCACTTTGCCACCAATGCTATCCATCGAGAACACATGATAGTCACGCATATCAAAATGATCACCACCTACAGATTGCGGTGTTCCAAAATCTACGTCGTGGGACGGATAGATATAAATCCTGCCATTAAATACATGAGCCGACGGATCCGCAGTGTACATGTTATTAACAAGAGGTTGAGAAAGATACTTGCCTGTATCTACTCTGCTAGTTTCTTGCTGGGCAGTCGCTTTACCACCACTGCTCTGACATCCGGCAGCTAGCAACACACTGACTGCCAAAGTCAAAGCCAATTGCTTTTTTTTGTTCATATCTTCAACGGTTATAAATAACTGGTTAATAAAAGTCTCTTTCGGTTCAAAGAAGCTGCAAAGACCGGCGGTTCCTTTTCGATTGTGACCGGTCATTACCACATGACGTTGATTCTACATAACCCCACTACACCCTAACTAGCCACGTGGAACATACTCAATATTCAGATACCCGGCACGAAGTGAAAATGCTGGCTTTCATAAAATTTGAGCGATTCTTTGGGAGGTGTTACTCCCTGCGGGTACGGCAGGCCAGAGCGCGATTGAAAATAAGCAAGACAAGCGTCATGCCACCACCAAGCTTCCTTTTTTTGTATGGCAAGCAGCATTCTTACCTGATCAAACCGTTCCTGATCCACATAAGGTGCCAAAGCATTCCAACCCTGAATTAAAGGATCCATGGATTCGGCGCCCGATTGATAACGTTGGCATAAAGCTTCCCAAAGCGATTCGCCAGTCTTCATCCGGTACGACCAAGGCAGCCGATGAAACCATAAAAGATATTCCGGTGGGCAGGTCTTCAAATCACCATAAAACTTCCTGACTTGAGGGCTGTATTGTGAAAGTGCATTGCTGCCGCTCGCTGTACGGTCGAACCCAATAGCCAGACTATCCGCTTTATGATAATAGAACGAAGTCCAGTCCATTCGTGGCTTATCTTTAATCCACGGAGCCGGACCGTAATGATGGTCCCAACCCATAATATGGTGCAAACCAAGTGGCGTCATATAGTTTACCAGGTTCTCTCTCGACTTCATCATCATATCCCTCAACGAAACCTTAAACTCGGAAACGTTAGAGAAGGTCATTCCTGTCCATTCATCAGCGATACTTTCCGAGCTAAGCTGGTGATTCCAGGCCAGCCGTCCGAAAGCATACCAGTTTGACTGTCCGAACAAATGTCCCGTCCAATTCAGGTCATCCCCTATATTGGCCACACCGGCGATACCCGATAAAGCGTGTTTGTCCACACTTCCGTCTATAATCCGGGCAACGGTTGACCCTTTGCCTTTCACATAAGTATCCGCATCGAGCACCTCTTTATACAAAGGAGCCTGGTACACCAAGTGTGTGGCTTGACCCAGATACTCCTGTGTGATCTGAAACTCCATCATCAGCGGAGTTTTGGGCATAGCTCCGAAAAGCGGAGAGAAAGGCTCTCTGGGTTGGAAATCGATAGGTCCGTTCTTAACCTGTACCAAAACATTTTTTCTGAACTGGCCGTCTAAAGGCTTAAACTCATTGTATGCCTGCTTAAAGCGGTCTTCTGCAACCTCATGACTGTACACAAAAGCACGCCACATGACGATACCATTATGAGGCGCCAGTGCGTCTGCTAACAGATTTGCCCCTTCAGCATGAGAACGACCGTAGTTCTGTGGGCCCGGCTGCCCCTCTGAATTGGCCTTCACTAAAAAGCCGCCAAAGTCTGGAATATGTCTGTATATCTCATCCGCTTTATCTTTCCACCACCTTTTTACGCCCTCATCAAGCGGATCGGCTGTCTTTAACTTGCCAATTTCGATGGGAGAACTGAACCGGGCAGTAAGATACACCCTTATTCCGTAAGGCCTCAGGACGTTAGCGATTGCCGCTACTTTTGGCAGGAACTCTTCCGTCAAGATCAGAGAATTGGCGTTAACGTTAGTTAATACGGTACCATTAACACCGACAGAGGCGTTCGCACGCGCATAATCAATATAGCGTTGCTGAAGGTATCCCGGCAGAAGGTGCCAGTTCCAAAGAGAAAAACCTGCATAACCACGTTCGACGGTACGATCGAGGTTATCCCAATGATTAAGCACACGATGCTTAAGCAAAGGCTTTTCAACGATATTCAGCTTGACGACAGGTTGCTGCGTCTGAACCAGCCTGAGCAAATGAAAGGAGCCGTATAAAACGCCTATGTCCGTATTGGCGGCGATAACGGTAATTTCCTTGCCGTTATGCACCGTGGATGACAGCAAATAACCCTCGTCCCCTAATCCGGCCAGCGCCTGTAGCTTCAACCCCCTGATCAGGGCGGAAGAGGCAGGCGTTCCGGCAACAACCGAGCCTGCTTCGATGCTGGCCGTTGAGGATAAGCCCAGCGTTCTTCCCAGCAAACCGGACAAACCCTTCCCCAGTTCATCAGACGCTGCTTTCAATGTTGGTGATACCGTATCAATACGTATACCATTCAAGCTCTTAAGATACTGCGTTCTTAAGGCTTCATCATTAATCTGATCATACCGCATCCACAAGCGATACCCGCTTTCTGCAAAGCTGTGGCCGACACTCATTAAAAAAATGATCAATGCGAATACTAATTTCTTCATAAAGGTTACAATTGGTTTATACCACTCCTCTAAGGGAAGAGCTTCTTACTATTAATTCTGATTTAAGTACAAGAGTTTCCGGTGATGGATTAGCAGCATTGAGCTGGCTAATAAGCCTTCTGGCCACCACCTCTCCCATTTCCTGGCCGGGATAATTTACCGTAGACAAGGCGGGTTCAGTAATGCGTGAAGTAGCGTCATTATTAAAACCGACAATGGCCATATCTTCGGGAATTTTCAATCCTGCCTGCTTTAAAGTCTTCAGACATATCGCCGCGCAGAAATCATTCGAAACGAAAAGCCCGTCGGGTAACACATCCATTTTCAAGATCCGGTTCATCACTTTCATGGCGGAAATTTCCGTCAGGTCAGTTTCAAAGACAAGTGATTCATCGAAAGCAATTTTCTTATCTTTCAGTGCCTGTTTATAACCGTCTCTTCTTTCTGAATAAACGTCCCGGGTCGTATTGCCGGTAATATGTGCAATGCGGCTGCATCCTTGCTCTGCCAAATGAACAGCTGCTTCATAACCTGCTTTGAAATTATCGATAACCACTTTGGTATACTCGTTTCCGGCAACGCCCCGATCTGCAAACAGCAAAGGTATGTTGTGTTTGAAGAAAGGCTGAAAATGGGCAAGACTGGTGGTGTTTGCCGCCAAGGCAACGATAAGACCATCGACACGGTTGTGCATCATCGTTTCCGCGTATTCTGCCTCCTTTTCCTGCGATTCAAGCGATTGGCTGATCAACATATTATAACCGGCTCCGTTCACTTCCTTTTCAATGCCTGCGAGCATCGCTGAGATGAAATAACTATTCAAACGCGGGACGATGACACCAATAGTATTTGTTTTTCTACTGCGGAGATTTCTTGCAAACGTATTAAACCGATAGCCCATTTCGTTCGCAGTATCAAAGATTTTCTTCTTCGTCACTGCATTTACGGCGGCATGGTTCTGAAGCCCCCTGCTGATAGTCGAAGGAGATAAACTAAGTTTTTCAGCAATATCATAAATGGTAACTATTTTCTCCTGGCTCATAAACTGGTTAGCGAACTGTTGCAAATTAATAAAAAAACCCAATATGCAATCGGTTGCAGTTAGATTGTTACTTGTTGGTATTTTAATTGGTCAGCGTCTAATTCATCCAGCTATCAAGCCGACAAAAGCCCCACATGAGTCCGACTTTTTG
>NZ_JAZQRL010000062.1:0-28863 GCF_045629565.1 Arcticibacter sp. | reverse complement strand
CGTGTCGCTGCTGGCATATGCTGAAACACGAATGGAGGAAGGCTATGTGCTGCTGAACAGCAAGGCATTCAGTCCCTGCGGGATTATCGCTGCTTATGCAGCTGAAGAAGCGGGAGCGTACCCTTCGGGGCCGGTGAACATGGAGCTTAACGAAGAACAGCAAACACGGGCAGCAGCCATCAGTATGATGTGTTACGAAGGCAACAGGCTGCTACGCGATCAGGAACAACGGAAAGAGAAACTCACCACGAAAATGGCGGCAACAACAAAAATGCCGCTAAAAGCGACGAAGCAACGAACGGCAGACAAGGGCGGCCAGGCCGGATTCCCGATAGGGAAGCGCGTATCGTTTTCTTCCAAGGCATAGATTATTATATGTTGCAAAAAAAAAGAGGCTGATCACTTTCTTTCATGATACAGCCCCTTTTCTGTCGTATATGCAATCTTACGCTTCTTTTATCGTGAGGTCAAGCGGATCCTTCACGATGTCTGCTGAAAGAGCAAGGTCTATGACCTGTTTCATTTCCGTAACATAGTGAAACCTCAAATCTTTGATATAGCTTTCCTTAATCTCGCGGATATCTTTCTCGTTCGACTTGGAGAGGATGATATCTTTGATATTGGCCCGCTTCGCAGCAAGGATCTTCTCCTTTATGCCTCCAACGGGAAGTACCTTGCCTCTCAAGGTGATTTCGCCTGTCATCGCAAGATGCTGTTTTACTTTACGTTGTGTAAAGGCTGATGTAAGTGCAGTAAGCATGGTTATACCTGCTGAAGGGCCGTCTTTAGGCGTCGCACCTGCAGGAACGTGAACGTGAATATCCCAGAGATCAAACAAGCGATTGTCAATGCCGAATTTGCTGGCATGTGCCCGCAAGTATGCCATGGCAATCGTGGCCGATTCTTTCATCACATCACCGAGGTTTCCTGTAAGCGACATCTTTCCTTTGCCAGGGCTCAGGCTCGCTTCAATAAACAGGATGTCGCCGCCAACCTGCGTCCAGGCAAGTCCGGTCACTACTCCTGCGACGTCATTGCCTTCATAAAGATCTTTATCAAAGATAGGGGGGCCCAGAATGGTTTCGACGTCGTGCTTGGTGAGGGCAGAGGTATACTCTGTTTCCATAGCGATTTTCGTCGCAATACCTCTCACGAGCGAGCCGATTTTCTTTTCTAAACCACGGACGCCGGACTCACGGGTATAATCTTCAATGATTTTCTCGATGACAGCCGGTCTCAGCGTTACGTCTTTCTTATTCAGTCCATGCTGATCAATCTGCTTCTGCAGCAAATGTTGTTTTGCGATCTCGATTTTCTCTTCTATCGTATAACCGTTAACCTCAATGATTTCCATACGATCAAGGAGGGCAGGATGGATCGAGTTCAGCGAGTTTGCCGTTGCGATGAACATGACATTTGACAAGTCATAGTCAAGCTCTACATAGTGATCATAGAACGCATTATTCTGTTCCGGATCCAGCACTTCGAGCAAGGCCGAAGAAGGGTCTCCCCGGAAGTCGTTTCCAACCTTGTCTATCTCGTCGAGTACGAAGACAGGATTTGATGTCCCAGCCTTTTTAAGCGACTGAATGATACGGCCGGGCATTGCACCGATATAAGTCTTTCTATGGCCCCTGATTTCCGCTTCGTCATGAACACCTCCAAGTGCGATACGTACATATTTCCGGCCTAATGCGCGGGCGATTGATTTACCCAACGACGTCTTTCCAACTCCGGGAGGGCCGGCCAGGCATAAAATAGGAGCCTTCATGTTTTGTTTCAGCTTCAGAACAGCCAGGTACTCGATTATGCGGCGCTTCACCTTCTCAAGGCCGTAATGGTCTTTATCAAGGACTTTCTCCGCCCGTTTGAGATCGAAATTATCTTTAGAAAATTCGTTCCACGGTAGGTCGAGTACGAGCTCAAGGTAGTTCACCTGGACGGAATAATCCGCAGCAGCGGGGTTCATTCTCCCCAGCTTTTCCAGTTCCTTGCTAAAATGCTGACCAATATCAGCCGGCCATTTCTTCTTTGCAGCACGTTCCCTGAGGTTTTCGAGCTCCAGGTCGGGGCTGTTACCGCCCAGCTCTTCCTGAATGGTTTTCAGCTGCTGGTTAAGGAAATAGTCTCTCTGCTGCTTATCCAGATCGGTCCGTACCTTAGACTGTATCTGATTTTTTAGCTCGAGCATCTGAAGGTCAATGGTAAGGTGCTCCAGTACCATTGTTGCCCTTTCGTGCAGATTGGCTACTTCAAGCATCTTCTGCTTGACCGTGACATCTGCATTCATATTGGATGAGATGAAGTTGATCAGGAACGAAGGACTTTCAATATTCTTTATCGCGATGCCCGCTTCGCTTGGAAGGTGTGGTGAAAGCTGGATGATCTGCATCGCCAGGTCCTTGATCGATCCAACCATGGCTTTGAACTGTTTGTCCGATTTAGGGCGTATTTCCTCAAACTTGACAATGGTAGCCTTCATATACGGTTCTACCTGAACCTCTTCATTTAGCTTGAAACGCTGTTTTCCCTGGATGATGACGGTTGTACTGCCGTCGGGCATCTGAAGCATTTTAATAATCAATGCAACCGTACCCACCTTGTTTAGTTGATCAAAGGTTGGATCTTCAACCGCTACATCTCTTTGTGAAACCACTCCAATCGTGCGGTCTCCCTTGTAAGCATCCTTAATAAGTTTGATGGACTTGTCCCTTCCAACAGTTATTGGAATAACTACACCCGGAAACAATACGGTGTTCCTTAGCGGCAATATTGACAGCATCTCCGGGGTTTCTTCATTGTTCATTTCCTCCTCATCTTCCTGAGACATAAGCGGAAAGAACTCGGTATCTTCATTTATAATAGGTAATGAGTGATTAAAATCAAGGAGGTTATTCATTTATATCCCTTTTTAACGTCATTCTGACAGTGAATTATTAATTGAACTGGTATTTTTAAGTAAGTTACTATAGGTACAAGCCGTATGCCAAAAGTACTTAACTAACGTAAAACATACACAGCCCGGTTTTTTTTTAAAACAAAATTTTGCGGATTATCTTTTTATTGGACGTATATCACTCAACGACTTTGAGTATTTATATTTTGTAAATAGCAAAAATAGAAATAATATTACACCTCATTCGTTATAAGACGATCAGAACTTAAGTTTTTTAAAATGAAATTAATTGCATCAGTTTTTTCTTTTGTGTTTTTATTAGGCTCAGCGGCAAGTGCACAGCAGAGCCAGGAAATTAAAAATAGCAATGTTAAGCAAGGGCAGAAGGCTCTAATGGACGGCGATTTTAAGCAGGCAGTTGTTCATCTCGAAAAGGCTATTCCGGCTGAAGGCTCAAATCCTGACGTACTTTATATGTTAGGATACTCATATTATCACTCAGGCAATTATCCAAAAGCAATCAGCACCTTCGGACAGGTGGTTAATCTGAAGCCGAACAACGTTTCAGCTTATTATTACCGTGGAAAGGCAAGAAACGTGCTGGGAACACAAATGAACTCGACGTTGTCTGCAACGGAAAGGGAGAAGCTTCTTCTGGCCTCTATAAGAGATTACAGCAAAGCAATTGAGCTGAATGCTGAAGACCAAAAATTGTATCAGAACCGGGCGATCGCTTATCGTGATTATGGCATTTTGAAAGGTCAGAAAATCCCCAAGTTCTATGATAAGGCTGCTGCTTCCAATTCATTTAAATCATGTATTGGCGACCTTCAGAGGCTATTAGATGCGAATCCTGGCAGGAAGGATATAACAGACGAAATGAAAAAGGCGAAGGTTTACATGGCTAACCTCGACAGATAAGATCTTATAAAGTTTTTTCTTAATCATAAAACCCTGGACTTTATAAGCTCAGGGTTTTATTTTGCCTTCTATTTTGTAGGTATTGTTTCCCAGTCCTTTAACATTCTGCTCCTTCTCAATGGTGTAAAGTGAGTCGGGATAGTAGTTCAGCGTTTCTGCGGATGTGTAAATTTCATTATTTACGCGGCTGCTTATCTCGAAAGCGGAAATTTTCTTTCCGTTGCGCTCCAAACGGATTTTTCTGACTTTAAGGGTTGTATCCAGAGCTGTGTACGTCGTGACGTTTCCGTTCTTTTCGATGGCATAGCTTTTCTTCCAGGCAGGCTTGTTGATGTCTGAGGATATGAAAAGGTCGAGTTCCTGTTTCCAGTCTGTTATTTGGAGCGTCTTTTTTTCGGTCTTCCCGTTGTGATTTACCTCCTTCAATATTTGGGGATTTTGGCGGTTCAGACGGTCTGCCTCTGTAGTGAAAAAGCCCCTGATGTCAAAATACGCATTCTGACCATCCGGAGCTTTTTTATCTTCTGTACACGATGTCGCGTACAGAAGAATACATATGGTAAGTACTTGTTTATATAAGGACATTACCAGTCATTTTTTCGGGGATAGGTATGCCCATAAGTCGCAGGACTGTAGGAGCTATATCTCCAAGCTTTCCATCAGCAACCTGTGTGCAATCCTTATCGATCAGAATGCATGGAACCAGATTCGTTGTATGAGCAGTATTGACAGATCCGTCTTCATTGATCATATAATCGGCATTACCATGATCGGCGATAATAATGAAGGAATATCCATCTTTCAGACCACATTCTACGACGTCTTTCAGACAGCTATCAACGGTCTCAACCGCCTTAACCACCGCTGAGAAAACACCTGTATGGCCGACCATATCCGGATTAGCGAAGTTCAGGCATATAAAGTCAGGCTTTCCCTCGGGGATTTCTTCACAAATGGCGTCTCTGATGCCCTGGGCACTCATCTCCGGTTGCAGGTCATAGGTTGCCACTTTCGGCGAAGGGATCAATAAGCGTTTTTCCCCTACAAATGGTGTTTCTTTGCCTCCTGAGAAGAAAAATGTTACGTGCGGATATTTTTCGGTCTCAGCGATTCTTACCTGGGTTTTGTTGTGGTTCTCAAGCACTTCACCCAAAGTGTCTGAAAGGTCATCCTTTGTGAATATTGCTTGAACACCCTTGAATGTATCGTCATAGGTGGTCATGGTAATATATCTTAAATCCAGCGGCACCATATCATAATCAGGGAATGCCCTCTGAGTGAGTGCCACGGTGATTTCGCGACCCCTGTCGGTTCTGAAGTTAAAGCATATCACTACATCACCCGGTTTAATACGGGTAATAGGTGCTCCGAATTCATCCACTTTAACTGTTGGCTTAATGAACTCATCTGTAATGCCTTCAGCATACGACTCCTCCAGGGAAGCGATAAGATCCAGGGTGTGTGCGCCTGTTCCGTGCACGAGAAGATCATAGGCTTGCTTTACACGTTCCCATCTGTTGTCACGATCCATTGCATAGTAGCGGCCGATCATGGATGCGATCTGCACCTGCGAATCTGCCGTGTAATCAAGCAGGTCCTTAATATACCCTTTGCCTCCGTTGGGGTCCGTGTCGCGGCCATCTGTAAAGGCATGCAGGAATACACCGGGGACGGCAGCAGCCTTCGCTGCATCGCATAATCCCTTGATATGTTTAATATGTGAATGGACACCGCCATCGGATACCAGTCCGATCAGATGCACATTCTTTTTTTCTGCGATGGCATATTTGAAAGCGTCCTGAATAGCGGGGTTGGTGTTAAACTCCAGGTCGTCCACTGCTTTGTGAATTCTTCCCAGTTCCTGGTACACTACCCGGCCCGCGCCGAGGTTCATGTGCCCAACTTCCGAATTTCCCATTTGTCCTGCCGGTAACCCTACAGCAACGCCTGAAGCTTCGAGTTTTGAATGGGGGTACGTTTCTATCAGATGATCAAAGAAAGGAGTTTTCGCCGCTAAGATCGCGTTGGAAGCGTCAGCCTTGCCATAGCCCCAACCATCAAGAATTATAAGTGCTACTTTTTTATTTTCCACATAACAAATATAGCCTTGTATTATTAGTATGCAAAGTGAGCTGAATCATATTATTACGTTTTGTGGTACAACAAAACGATAATTTTGATGTATTTGTTATTTTAGCGGACTTTATGAAAGAATACGAAGATTTACTTGATCAATTCATTACAAACGCCCTTTTGGAGGATATCGGAACGGGCGACCATACATCGCTCGCTACTATTCCAGGAGAAAAGCAGGGGGCAGCCCGCTTAATGATTAAAGAAGAGGGCGTTCTGGCCGGGGTAGAAGTTGCGCTGGCTATTTTTAAGCGTGTTGATCCGGAATTATCGATTACGGTCCATATTCATGATGGTGCGAAAGTTTCTTATGGGGATATCGCCCTGACGGTGAAGGGTAGTGTGTATTCCATCCTTACCGCTGAGCGACTGGTTTTGAATACGATGCAGAGAATGAGCGGTATAGCCTCTACAACATCAAGGATTGTTTCCAGACTGGAAGGTACAGGTACCCGGGTTCTGGATACCAGGAAGACAACACCAAATCTGAGATTTCTGGAGAAAAAAGCTGTCGAAATCGGCGGCGGAGTGAATCACCGCTTTGGACTATATGACATGATCCTGATCAAGGACAATCATGTTGACTATGCTGGCGGTATAAAAAGTGCTTTACTGGCCGCCCGTGAATATTTGAGAGAACAGTCGTTATCACTGGAAGTGGAGATTGAAGTAAGGAATATTGCTGAGCTGGAAGAAGTTCTGGAAGCGGGAGGGGCAGACAGGATTTTACTTGATAATTTCGGGTATGACGATTTAAAGAAGGCCGTCAAATTGATTGATGGCAGGTATGCTACCGAAGCTTCGGGGGGAATTGTGGAAGAGGAGATAGCAAATTATGCTGCATGTGGCGTCGACTTTATTTCAATGGGTGCACTTACTCATTCTGTTAAGAGTTTGGATATGAGTTTGAAAGCGATTAGTTAGTTGTTGAATTAAAACAATAAGGCCAATTAATTCTTGATAATTAGTATTATTGCATACTGAATGATATCCATATATTCTATTGCAGCTATTTTGGCTGCTTATCTCTTTGGATCTGTTCCAAGTGCGGTCTGGATCGGACAAGCTTTTTACGGGATTGATGTTCGCGAATACGGAAGCGGGAATGCAGGCGCCACCAATACGTTTAGGGTCTTGGGTACGAAGGCTGGCATTACCGTTATGGTCCTGGATATTCTCAAGGGATTTACCGCAACGAATCTGGCTTATTTTATAGGCCCCTCCATCACGGGACCCCATAATTCGGTGCAGTTTGTGAACTATCAGCTCGCTTTAGGAATTACGGCCGTCATGGGCCATCTATTCCCCGTTTTTGCCGGTTTCAGGGGTGGGAAAGGAATAGCCACCTTGTTCGGCATGGTGCTCGCCGTGCACTTCCAGGCTTCTGTAGTTTGTGTTTCAGTGTTTTTAATTGTTCTGATGCTGACCAGGTATGTTTCGCTGAGCTCAATTATCGCGGGATTCTCTTTCCCGCTCAGCATTATATTTATTTTCCACTCACCGCTACGCTCCATCGTTTTGTATGGAATGTGCATCTGTATACTCATTCTGATTACTCATCAGAAAAACATTGAAAGGCTTTTAAAAGGCAAGGAGTCTAAGATAAATATGTTCAAAAAGAAAACAGCTGTGTAGTTTTTTTGTTGCAATGAGAAATCACACTTAAGGTTATGAAACGGATAAAAACACCATTTACTTTTATACTTATAGCCGTATTAGCGGCATGTTCTACTGTTCCGTTAACGGGCAGAAGGCAGTTAAATCTGGCCAATTCACAAGAGATTCAGACACAATCCGTACAAGCCTACCGGGAGTTCCTGAAGGATCCTAAAAATGTCGTTGTAACATCAGGTGCAGATGCGCAACGTGTAAAGCAAGTTGGCAGTAAGATTGCCGCTGCAATTGACAAGTACCTGAGCCAAAATGGATATGCGAACCAATATAACTTTACCTGGGAGTTTAATCTGGTAAAGAGCAACGATATTAATGCATGGTGTATGCCAGGTGGAAAGGTGGCGGTTTACACCGGGATTCTGCCTGTTACCCAGACGGAGGCAGGTTTAGCAACCGTTATGGGCCACGAAATTGCGCATGCCATAGCGAGGCACTCTGAAGAGCGCTATTCTCAGACATTGGGAGCCCAGGCTCTCGGAGGAGTGGTAGGTGCTGCAACGGGTTCTGAAGGTATTGCTCAGCTATATGGATTAGGTGGTCAGCTCGCTTTGTTGAAATACGGCAGAAGCCAGGAGTCTGAAGCGGATCGGCTGGGACTCATTTTTATGGCGATGGCCGGTTATAACCCCAGTAATGCGGTAACATTCTGGCAGCGAATGGCGGCAGCTAAGCAGAATAACGGCGCTACTCCTGAGTTTTTGAGTACACACCCTAGTGATGCAACCCGCATCAACAATATTCAGAAACGCTTACCTGAAGCAATGAAGTATTATACAGGCAAATAATCGTTATTTGCTTAAGACGTCTAACATAGCCTTTGCTTTAAGGATGCATTCTGCATATTCAAGCTCTGCATCTGAAGCAAAGGTTATTGCACTTCCTACCTGAAAAGACAGATACTTATTTGTTTGATTGTAAATCAGACTTCTGATCACGACGTTAAAGTCGAAGTCTTTACCGGCAGTAAAATAGCCTACGGCGCCCGAATAAATGCCTCTTTTAGTTTCCTCAAACTGCTCGATAAGTTCCATAGCACGAACCTTTGGTGCGCCGGTCATGGATCCCATTGGGAATGCACTGCTAATAATAGAAACCAAACTGGTATCATCTGATACCGATGATGTTACCGTCGATATCATCTGGTGCACTTGCTGAAAGGAATAAATTTTACAAAGTTCTTCGACCTTCACCGAGCCGGGAATGGCTGATTTGGTTAGGTCATTTCTTACCAGGTCCACGATCATGATGTTTTCGGCGAGCTCCTTGTCATTCTCCTGTAGTGAGCGTTTAAGCTCTTCGTCTTCTTTGTGTTCTGATCCTCGCGGAGCCGTTCCTTTGATGGGCTGCGATATAATTTTCGACCCCGTCTTTTTAATGAAGCGTTCGGGAGATGAGGAGATGATATACTTGTCGCGCAGCTTGAAGAACGATGAAAAGGGTGCAGGAGATAGTTGATTGAGCTCAACGAAGGCCGCTAAAGGATCAAGATCAGCATCCTCGGAGAAGAACTGCTGACAGAAGTTCATTTCGTAGATGTCGCCTCTCCGGATGTGTTCCTTGATACTATCGACTTTCCGGATATAGGAATCCCTTGAAATGCTCGGTTGTACCTTGCCAGCGAAGTTTAGCTTTTGCGGGACGGGGTTCACCGCATGAATTTCGTCTAGCAGAGATGCTGTGTCTGAAAGTATTTCGACCCGGTTTTCTTTTATAAGCAAAAGGTGCTCGGGCACGAAAAAGTACATGTCAGGGAAATGAAGCCTGTCGGGGTTGGACGAATGGAGGTTCTCCAGTTCATTTTTTAAGTCATAGCATATGAATCCAGGTGTAAATGCCGCATTCGCCGCCAGGAAAGCACTCAGTCCGCTGAAGGCGCCACCTGCAGGTGGGAGATACTCTTTCTTCGCCCCGGCCGCTATGATCGCCGTATAGCTGGAGTAACGGTCGCTATACCCGTTGGAATCAAAAAAACAAGCCACTTCAAATGAAGTGGCCCATTGTAAAGCTTTACGCTTGAATTCGGATATGTTATCAACAATACAATCAACCGATTGCATAATCAGATTGCTTTAATTTAAAACCAGAGTCTGAACCCGGTCCGGGCCAACAGACAGGTACCTCACCGGTACGCCTACATGCTGCTCGATATATTTTACGTATGCCGATAGTCTTTCCGGTATTTCCTCCACCGTCTTGATTCCTGTAAGATCCTCATTCCAACCGGGGATTTCTTCCAGAATCGGCTTTGCCGGAACGCTGCAGATGTCATATGGCATGTAATCAATTGTTTCGCCGTTATAGTCGTAATGCGTGCACGCATAGATCTTATCGAAGCCACTCAGAACGTCTGCTTTGGTCATAACAAGCTCGGTAACACCGTTCAGCATGACGGCGTATCGAAGAGCCGGAATGTCGATCCATCCGCATCTCCTTGGTCTTCCTGTTGTTGCACCGAATTCATGTCCGATCTGACGAAGTTGTTCGCCTGTTTCATCAAAGAGTTCGGTAGGGAAGGGGCCACTGCCCACACGGGTGCAATAAGCCTTGAATATTCCGATCACAGAACCGATCTTTTGGGGAGCGATACCCAATCCGGTGCAAGCTCCGGCGGCAGTAGTGTTTGAAGAAGTAACAAAAGGATATGAACCAAAGTCGACATCCAGCATGGCGCCCTGCGCTCCTTCAGCAAGAACGGTCTTACCTTCCTGCAGGTATTGATTAACGAAGTGCTCGCTATCGACCATAGGGATAGATTTCAGGTATTCTATTGCATCAAAGAATGTCTTTTCTTTTTCGGAAAAATCAGGAATCTCTCCATAATGGGAGAGAATGGACTTGTGCTTGGCAACGAGCCTGTCATAGCGTTCCCTGAAGTCGGGAAGTTGTGCATCACCTACACGTAGTCCGTTTCGACCTGTTTTGTCCATGTACGTAGGGCCAATACCTTTCAGCGTAGAGCCAATTTTACCTTCGCCCATTTTGCTTTCCGACGCAGCGTCGAGAAGCTGATGTGTAGGTAGGATCAAATGAGCTTTACGTGCAATAACGAGCTTCTTAGCGGCTACAGGATCAAAGCCACTCGTTTTGAGATTGTCCAGTTCGCGCTTTAAAATTATAGGATCTATGACCACACCGTTTCCGATCAGGTTCATCGTTTTAGCGTTGAAGATACCGGAAGGAATAGTGTTCAATACATATTTTTGATTGTCGAACTCCAGGGTATGACCGGCGTTCGGACCGCCCTGAAATCTTGCGATCAGATCGTAATTTTGACTAAGGACATCAACGATTTTTCCTTTGCCTTCGTCGCCCCATTGGAGGCCTAAAAGTACATCAACTGCCATGAGTGATTGTGGTAATATTAATTTTTAGAATATGAATCACAGTAGCCTTCCTTCAGTTTGGAACAGTTACCGTAAAGATTAAGTGAATGATGCTTGATTTCAAATTTCAGAAGGTCTCCCATCATACTTTGAATTTGTCCGATTCTTGGATCACAGAATTCAACAACTTTTCCGCAATCAATGCAGATAATATGATCGTGTTGTTTGTAACCATAAGATTTCTCGAACTGAGCCATGTTCTTGCCAAACTGGTGTTTGGTAACCAGGTCACATGATACCAGGAGCTCCAGGGTATTGTAAACCGTTGCACGGCTTACCCTGTATTTCTTATTTTTCATATGGATGTATAACGACTCCACATCGAAATGATCGTTACGTGAATAGATTTCTTCAAGAATGGCAAAACGCTCAGGAGTTCTCCTGAGACTTTTGTTTTCGAGGTAAGCCTCAAAAATCTTTTTAACCATTGCTATAGTTTCTTGTAAAGGCATATTCTTTTTTAGACTCAGCGTTCAAATTTATCCAAAATATTAACAAAACTTAAATTTCTTTACGATGCCTTAGTAATGTTACGGGGTTCTGAGTCAAATCGGGTGACCGCGGTGACGCCTTTAACCTGTTTCAATTTTCGTATCAGGTTTTCGAGATGATGAGTGTCGTTTACATATACCATAATGGATCCTTCGAAAATTCCTTCATTGCTATCTACCGTAATGGATCTCATGTTAACTTTAAAGTCGTTAGAGATAACGGTGGTTAGTTTATTGATCAAACCGACCTCGTCTATTCCGGTGATTCTCAATCCGGTTAAGAAGGCAAGCTCTTTTTGCGAAGTCCATTTCGCTTTTACCACGCGGTAACCGTAGTTTGCCATAAGTTTGGCTGCGTTTGGACAATTGGTGCGGTGTATTTTGATTCCGTCATTAACCGTAATAAAGCCAAATACATCGTCGCCGGGGATCGGGTTGCAGCAGTTTGATAGCTTGTAGTCTATTTTTTGCAGATCTTCTCCAATGAGGAGGGTATCGCTTTCCTTGGCTTTAACCTTATTCATGATCCCCTCCAGCTGTGTGGCGGCGATCCTTTCAGGTGTACGGCCCTCAACGACCTTTTCAGAGGCCTGGAACTCTTTCAGGTCCTTCAGGTCTATTCCGCCTTTGGCGATAGTATAGAACAGGTCAAGTGTATTGTTAAACTTAAAGTAGAACGCGATTTTATGAATGTTTTCGGTGTTGTAGGTAATCTTAAGGGACTTTAGCTTTCTCTCCAGAATTTCCTTTCCTTCTTCAGCAACACGGCGTTTCTCTTCCTTGAGTGAGGACTTGATCTTCGATTTAGCCTTGGCTGTGACCACAAAGTTTAACCAGTCTTCTTTGGGCGATTGCTTACTGGAAGTGATAATTTCTACCTGGTCTCCGTTTTGTAATTTATGGGAAAGAGGTACAAGTTTATGGTTTACTTTGGCCCCTATACACCTGATGCCGATATCGGAGTGAATTTCGAAAGCGAAGTCAAGTGCTGTGGCATCCAGAGGTAGCTGCACCAGGGCCCCCTTAGGGGTGAAGATGAATATCTCATCTGAAAAGAGGTTCATCTTGAAATCGTCCAGAAAATCGAGCGCGTTCGACTCTGGATTTTTTAACAGTTCCCTTACTTTCTGAATCCAGAGATCCAGTCCGCTATCGGCCGAAGATTCTTTGTACTTCCAATGCGCAGCAAACCCTTTCTCGGCAATTTCGTTCATTCGCTGGGTTCTGATCTGCACTTCCACCCATTGACCTTTAGGGCCCATCACAGTGGTGTGTAAGGATTCATATCCATTGGCCTTGGGAGAAGAAACCCAGTCGCGCAAACGGTCAGGGTTAGGCCTGTACAGATCCGTAACGATAGAATATGCTTTCCATGCATCTGCTTTTTCCGTTTCAGGCTTGCTATCGAGGATGATCCGGATGGCAAAGAGATCATAGACCTCTTCAAAGGGAATTCCCTTCTTACGCATCTTGTTCCAGATGGAGTGGATGGATTTAGGTCTGCCATATACATCGGCATTTAATCCCTGGGCAGCGAGTATATCCTTAATCGGTCCGACAAATTCTTGGATGTATGCTTCCCGTTCCGCTTTTTTCTCGTTCAGCTTTCTGGCGACGAACTTATAAGTTTCCCTCTCGGTATACTTCATGGCAAGGTCTTCCAGTTCTGACTTCATGGCGTAAAGGCCCAGCCTGTGCGCGAGTGGTGCATAGAGATAGATCGTTTCTGAGGAAATTTTCAACTGCTTATCCCGCGGCATGTGGTCCATTGTACGCATGTTATGCAGACGGTCGGCCAGCTTGATCAGGATTACCCTCACATCGTCGGCGAGAGTTAACAGCATTTTACGGAAATTTTCTGCCTGAAGCGAACTATTGTAATCGAACACTCCCGAAATCTTAGTAAGACCGTCAATGATCTTAGCTACTTTTTTTCCGAATTCGCGTTCAATATCTTCCAGGGTTATCGCTGTATCTTCCACAACATCATGTAGAAGCGCGCATACGATAGAAGTCGTACCAAGGCCAATCTCCTGTGCAGCGATCTGTGCTACCGCAATGGGGTGGTAGATATAAGGCTCACCAGATTTTCTCCTCATATCTTTATGACTATCCAATGCAAGATCAAACGCCTGCCTTATCAGCTTTTTATCGCCCTTTTGCATAGTGGGCTTGCAAGCTTTTAATAGGGCTCTGTAACGCTTAAGAATTTCGTTCTTCTCCGCTTCAATATCTATCACCAATTCGTTCATCTTCAATTGCTCAGGATTTCGTATTCTTTATACTTATTTACAACTATTTGGGTTACATTTACGTATTGCCGAAATAAATATATATACGATTAAGGGTGTATATTTGTATTAACTAAGATATGAAAAAAATTACTGTTTTCTTAATGACGGTAATGTTATTAACCGGTTTCGCATACGGTCAGGAGAATAATGACATTCCGGTGAAAGGAATTAACGATACGATTCGTGTCGCGGTAACGCGGGACGATATGGGGAATATGATACCCTGGATTCCTCTTTCAGATGTATGGGTTACGAACACACGCATCTTTAAGTCTCCGGAGGCCAGACAAAAGTTCAACAGACTGAGGTATAACGTCCTTAAGGTACTTCCTTATGCGAAGTTCGCCCGCAACCGCTATAGCAGATTGCATGAGGAGCTTGAGCTGACAAGTAACAAAAAGGAGCAGAGAAAGCTCGTAAAAGCCTGTGAAAAAGAGATTAAAGAGATGTTTAACAAGGAGATTAAGAACATGACCATTACCCAGGGAGAAATTCTTATCAAATTGATAGACAGGGAGACAGGGAACAGCAGCTATGAGTTGGTCAAAGAGCTTAAGGGTGGTTTCAGGGCCTTTTGTTATCAGTCGGTTGCCAAGGTCTTCGGCCATAATCTGAAGCAGAAATATGACCCTGCGCAGGAACGTGACATTGAAAATATCATTCAGCGCTCAGGTTATTACGGCAGTTACAGCTTTAACTAACGAAATGATGACTTTTGTTTTTGTGTAAAGTCTTATTTTTGGCCTTACATGAAATTAGATATACTGGTCTTTGCAGTCCATCCGGACGATGCTGAACTTGGATGTTCGGGAACTATATTAAAACATAAAGCTGCCGGAAGGAAGGTGGGGGTGATAGACCTGACACGGGGAGAGCTTGGGAGCAGGGGCTCGGCAGAGATCCGGGATAGAGAGGCTGCCGATGCGGCTGCGATTTTGGGATTGGATGTCAGGGAAAACCTGGCTATGAGAGACGGTTTTTTTAAGAATGACGAAGCGCATCTTTTGCAGGTGATCCGGAAAATTCGTCAATATCAGCCTCAAATCGTTATTGGAAACGCATTTACCGACAGACATCCTGACCATGGCAGGGCATCAAAACTGATCAATGATGCGGTTTTTCTTTCGGGACTGGTTAAGATTGCCACGGAGATGAATGGTGTTCCTCAGCAACAATGGCGCCCTGACCTTTTGCTTCACTTTATTCAGGATACTTATATCAAACCAGATATTTTAATTGACGTAACCGAATTCTGGGAAAAGAAAATGGACTCTGTTCATGCTTATAAAACCCAGTTTTATTCGCCAGATTACGATGAGGAGAACCAAACCTATATTTCCAATCCGGATTTCGTGAAGGCAGTAGAGGCCCGGGGCAGAGATTTTGGTAAAAATATAGGGGTAAGGTATGCAGAGGGCTTCACATCATCCAAACTTCTTGGCGTTGAAAGTCTTTTTGACCTGAGATAGCGTGTTTAATTCTGGTTCAGGGCAGTAACTATCTGCTCCTTCATGCCAAGCAACCCGAATAGTCCGCCTGTATGAATCGCCAGAATGGTTGAGTCTTTCGGGAAGTGGTCTTCGCGGATCAGAGCGTAAAGCGCAAACATCATTTTTCCGGTGTAGACAGGATCCAATAGAATTCCGGTTGTTGAGGTGAAGTCTCTTATGAACCTAAGCAATTCGGGAGTAGTCTTTGCATAGCCGCCAAAGCTATATGCATCATGAAAGCTATAGGAAGGAGGGACGTCAAAATATGCGTTGATATCTTCTTTCAAAAAATCGGCGCCTTTCAGGGCCGGGATACAATGGCAGGTGGTACTTAAGTTGGCGTCTGTTACTCCTTTGACGAGCCCCGCGAAGGTGGTGCCTGTGCCAGCGGCACAGAATAAGTGGTCGTAATACTGGCCGAGCTCCAAAATGATCTCTGCACAACCTTGCATCGCAAGATGCCCGGCGCCCCCTTCATCTATAAATACCGTACTCGGATCGTGGGAAAACTTTTTTTCATACAGGCCTTTCTTATCGCGATAAGCACTACGGTCGGTAAAAATCAGTTGCATGCCGAATACCCGGCATAAAACGATTACGTCTGAATTGACGTCTTCGCCGCGAACGAACGCGGTGCTTTTTAAACCGTATTTTGCTGCGGCGCATGCTGTAGCCAGCAGGTGATTGGACCAAACGCCGCCAAAAGTCACCAGGTGATCCCGGTTATTTGCCTTCGCATCGCGAATATTTAACTTTAGTTTCCGCCACTTATTCCCTGATATAAAGGGGTGTATCATGTCATCACGTTTGAGAAATACCCTTATCCCTTTCTCTGCGAAGAGTGGATCATGAAGCTGTTCTTCCGGGCTGTATATCTGAAATTCGTTCATATTAGATGATAAGGGTCAAAAATAAAGTAAAATCTTACTTTTGTGCCATGTTGGAAGAACAAGATAGCGTTGAGCAGGAAGAACAGGACTTGTATGAACACTTTAATATAGTTGTTGATAAAGGACAGTCTCTTCTGCGTATAGATAAATTTCTGATGCACCGGATTGAAAACGCATCCAGAAACAGAATTCAGAATGCTATTGACGCAGGAAGCGTTCTGGTAAATGAGAAGGCGGTAAAACCCAGCTATAAGGTTAAACCGCAGGATGTGATTTCTATTGTCCTGGCACATCCGCCACGTGACACGGAAGTGTATCCGGAAAATCTTCCCATTAATATCGTTCATGAAGATGACGATCTTTTAATCATTAATAAGGTTCCGGGTATGGTGGTCCATCCCGGTTATAATAATTACTCGGGCACCCTCGTTAATGCACTGGTGTATCATTTTCAGCAGCTGCCGCAAATGCCGGGCAATGACGGAAGACCCGGATTGGTTCATCGTATTGATAAGGACACCTCTGGCTTGCTGGTCATCAGCAAGAACGAATATTCTATGGCTTATCTGGCGAAACAGTTCTTTGACCATTCTATCGAGCGTAAGTATCTGGCTTTGGTATGGGGCGACCTGACCGAAGACGGTACGGTGACCGGTTATATAGGCAGAAGTTTGAAAGACCGAAGGGTGATGGACAATTATGATGATGACACGCGTGGCAAGTGGTCTGTTACCCATTACCGGATTGTAGAGCGCCTGGGTTATGTAACGCTAATTGAGTGCCAGCTGGAGACGGGCAGGACGCACCAGATCCGTGCGCATATGAAGCATATTGGTCATCCTCTTTTCAATGACGCTATCTATGGAGGTGATAAGATCTTAAAAGGGACTATCTTTAACAAGTACAGGCAGTTTGTAGATAACTGCTTTCAGATCATGCCACGACAGGCGCTTCATGCACGTTCTCTCGGATTCGTTCATCCGAAAACTAAAAGGCCTGTACTTTTCGAGTCTGAACTTCCTGAAGATTTTCAGGGCGTTTTAGAAAAATGGAGAAATTATCTCGAGCATCATAAAGAGGGTTAGTGTTAAGTTTGAATGTAAGATGGGTTTTATCAATATAAACGGAGAAATTTTGGCGTCGGGGCAGGCTAATATCAGTGTATCAAACCGGGCGTTCAGATATGGAGATGGCTTGTTTGAGTCGATGCGCATGATGAGAGGGAAGCTTATGTTTGCAGATCTTCATGCACAGCGGTTGAGAGCGGGGATGGATGTTCTTCAAATAGAAGGAACCGCTGTTATTACCCAGGAATTCCTGGAAGACAAGGTGCGGCAGCTGGCGATACGTAATAACATTAAAGATAATGCCCGGGTGAGGCTGACTGTATTTCGCGATGCAGATGGTTTATACAGTCCATCGGGAAATGATATAGGTTACGTAATCGAAATGTCGCGTACCGATCAGGAGGATTATACGGCAAATTATAAAGGTTTGATTGCTCAGGTCTACGAGGATATGACGAAGCCGATCAACATGCTTTCTAATTTGAAAACCTGCAATTCCCTGTTATATGTAATGGCTGGTATATTTCGCAAGAAAAACTCGCTCGACGAAGTGTTTATCCTGAATCAGAAAGGCTTTTTGTGTGAGGGGATGAGTACGAACCTGTTTGTTCTTTATCAGCAGAACCTGTATACTCCATCTCTTGAGGAGGGTTGTATCGCCGGGGTGATGCGTTCGGTTGTAATCAGCCTTGCCGAAGAAAACGGGATTGAGGTAATAGAGGCTCAAATAAACCCCGATATATTGAATGTAGCCGATGAGGTTTTTGTTACCAATGCGACTACGGGTATCCAATGGATAATGGGCTTCAATGGAAAGAGATACTTCAATAAACTCTCTAACGAGTTTTTAGGTTATCTGAATGCAATTGCTTAAAACGTTTCGTCACTCTCGTCGAAAGTTGCTGCGTGGTTCAGAACGTATTTTAAAAATGCTAGTATTATTCCGATGCTGATGATAAGTACCATAACGATGTGTTTTAATTGTTTGCCACATAACAAATGTGAGTATTTAAACGTATTTATAATATGATTATCAGAGCGTAATAATATGATCTCTCGCATAATCTCACCATTGCAATATAGTGTTGGCGATTTTTGCTGGCTTTATGACTAACTCAGTTGATGCTTAGATTCTTTGTACTTGTACTCGCGTTTTTTTGTGCTTCACATGTTTTCTGCCAGGACGTAAAAGACATTTACGGCTCTGTCATGGACGACACGAACACGCCTGTGTCGTTTGCTTCAGTGTTTGTGAAGGATATGAACGTAAGCACGATGGCGAATGAGAATGGTTATTTTAAGCTGAGTCTTAAGTCGGGAACCTATACACTTATTTTCAGGTTTGTAGGCTACAAAAGTGTTGAGCGGGAGATTGAACTTATCGAATCCGTGCGTGAAGATGTGATACTGACGAAGGATAGCTACACGCTCGATGAAGTTCATATTACGGAGAAAAAGGAAGATCCTGCCAATTCCATTATTCGAAATATTATATCGAAGAGGAGATACTTACGGTCTACGCCTTCTTATGAGTGTGACGTTTACACGAAGGGTGTTCAGAAGCTGATGGATGCTCCAAAGCGTATTCTCGGCGAGAATGTGGGGAAAACGCTGCATCTGGATTCAAACAGAAGGGGAATTTTGTATCAGTCGGAAACCCAGTCAAAGCTTTTTTTCCGGTATCCTGAACGTAAGGAGATTATGCTGGCATCTAAGGTAGCAGGCGATAACCAGGGTTTCAGCTTTAACCGCGCACTTGATCTTCAAATCAACTTTTATGATAATACGATAAAATGGGCTGCGTTTGGGAATCTGCAGTTCGTATCACCTGTTGCCGATAATGCCTTCCAATATTATTCTTTCCGACTGATGGGGACGATAGTGGAAAACGGTCTTGAAATTGAAAAGATTAAGGTCAGCCCGTTAAAGAAGTATGGTCCGACTTTCAGCGGCTTTATTTATGTTATTAAGGGGGACGGGCGTTTGTATAGCGTCGATCTCTACCTTACTGATGAATCGAGGATTAATTTTGTCGATACGATGCATATCTCCCAGCATTACCGGGAAGTTCAAAAGACGCATTGGCTGCCATCTGACATCACAATACGCTTTAAGGGTAAGGTGCTGGGATTCGAATTTGCGGGTTATTATACGGGTTTGTACAGCAACTATATACCCAATCCGGTATTTCCGGATAACTTTTTCAGAGATGAGATACTGCGTATTGAGGCGGATGTAAATGGGTATGATGATACCTGGTGGAATGAAAGCCGGCCGGTACCCTTGACCGAAGAGGAAGAACGGAACTATGCTGATAAGGAAAACGTCTTCAAAAAGACGGAATCCAAAACATATAGAGATTCCATACAGAAGGAGACCAATAAGTTTAAGCCTATCAGATATGCGTTGGTCGGACAGCGGATCGAGAATATCGAGAACAACAGCTATTGGTTTATTTATCCGTTGCATAATACCGTATTTTATAATACGGTGGAAGGCTGGGGGGCCAGGCTGAGAGCTCGTCATGTAAAGCGTTATGGCTTTAAGCGTTCTCTGGAGATCGAGCCTAACCTGCGCTATGGTTCTTCCAGCAAAACGACGAATGCAAATATTGAAGTCACCTATCGTGTTGATACGTTGCGTCATGCGAGTGTTTCTTTCAGAGGAGGGAGTGACTTTCTCGATTTGAACAGCCGTGGTACAGTAAACCTTTTTTATAACACGCTTACCACGCTTTTCGAGGGAAAAAACTATTTAAAGCTATATCGGTCAAACTTTGCAGCGTTTAGTGCTCAAAGAGAAATCCTCGACGGGCTAATGCTAAATGTAGGAACAGAAGTCTCCAGGAGGATTCCTATGCGAAATTCTTCATTTTCTTCCATCTTCGACCGTACCGCAAAAATGATCACATCGAATAATCCGCTGAATCCGACAACGGAAGAAGATGTGTTTCCTGTGAATAACGCCTTTAGCATCGAGGGGAAAATCTCGTATACTTACGGGCAGAAGTATACTACCCGGCCCGATGGCAAGATATATGAGCCGGCGAGATATCCAACCATCATGTTGAATTACCGGAGGGGGATACCGGGGGCATTTAATTCGGTGGTAAATTATGATTTTCTTGCGATAGATCTCTTTCAGGATAAGATTTCTGCCGGATTATGGGGATACAGCTCCTTTTATATTTCTGCCGGGAAGTTTCTTAATTCGAAGTCGCTGTTTTATCCTGATATGAGGCATTTTACCGGTAACCAGACCGCTATTTACAATCCACTGTTTCCGAATTTTCACTTTCTTGATTTCTATGCTTATACAACCAATGACCGGTATGTTGAGGCGCATTATGAGCATAACTTTGCGGGGAAGTTCCTCAGTAAGGTTCCTCTTATAAGAAAGCTGAAGCTTGAGGAGATTATTGGAGGAGCGGTATTAGCGCAGCCGGTGACCAATTATCAGGAAGCGTATATCGGACTACAGCGGCTTGTGTTCAGGATTGACTATGGTCTATCGTGGACGCCTGATAAAAAAGTTTATCAGGCTTTTCGTCTCTTCTACGGCTTTTGAGTTTCGGTAGATAACCCACCTTTATATCCTTACATCCTTTTGGATTCCGTCAATGTGTCTAAAGTCTTCTATTCTTTTAATTTGACTTTATTTGTGGGATAATTCCGTTAATGGCTTATTTTTTAGGATCTTTTTTACTTATTTTCATCTATTTTATTTTATAAGAGAGGTATTTCAGCAAATATTTTGCTTTTTTTTATATAAAATCGCAATTATGTTTAATTTGTGACATTAATTATTTAATTTCATTTGACAATAACTTAAATCTTGGATAAATGAAAAGAGTATTACCATTTTTATTACTGATAGTCGCAGTTATACTGGGATTGGTTTTTCCATCGGTTGAGCCGGTGATGGCTAAAGAGAGCACTATTGATTCAGGAGACACTGCCTGGCTGCTCGTTTCAACAGCGCTGGTCTTATTAATGACGCCTGGCCTCGCATTCTTTTACGGAGGGATGGTAAGAAAGAAAAATGTGATCTCCACTATGTTACAGAGTTTCGTCTGTATGGGTTTGATTACTGTTTTATGGGTGGTTTTTGGGTTCAGTCTTGCCTTCGGAGATGATATCGGAGGAATTATTGGAGATCCTTCCACGTTTTTTATGATGAGAGGCATGTTGGGTGATTCGTCCTGGTCAATGATGCCTACGGTTCCTCTGGTGCTCTTTGCGATGTTCCAGCTAAAATTTGCGGTGATAACGCCTGCGTTGATTACCGGTGCTTTTGCAGAGCGTATCCGTTTCAATTCCTATCTGATCTTTCTTTGTCTGTTTATGATTATTATATATGTTCCTCTGGCGCATGCTACGTGGCATCCGGAAGGAATACTGTTCCAAAAAGGTGTGCTCGATTTTGCCGGAGGAACTGTAGTTCATATGTCTGCGGGCTGGGCAGCGCTTGCTTCTGCCATCTTCTTGAAAGGCCGGACTTCTCCGGAACATGCGCCGGCACGGATCAGCTATGTTATGCTTGGAACCGGACTGCTTTGGTTTGGTTGGTTTGGTTTTAATGCGGGCTCTGCAGGAGGTGCCGGGCCGCTTGCCGCAACAGCGCTTGCAACCACTACTACCGCTTCCGCAGCAGCGGCAATGGCCTGGGTGTTCTTTGATATGTTCAGAGGGAAGAAACCAACGGCAATAGGAGCCTGTATTGGAGCGGTGGTCGGACTAGTGGCCATTACGCCGGCCGCAGGATTTGTGTCTGTGCCACACTCACTGGTGATAGGTACTGTTGCAGCCGTGGTTAGCAACCTGGTGGTGATCTGGAGGGGCAGAACAAAGATCGATGATACGCTGGACGTTTTTCCTTGTCATGGCGTAGGCGGAATGGTGGGTATGTTGCTTACTGGTGTATTTGCCAATCAAAATGTAAATGCCGGAAATACGACGGGAAATGGTCTTTACTTTGGCGAGACACATTTGTTCTTTACTCATCTGATTACCTTGATCGTGGTGTCGGTTTTTGCATTTGTTGGATCCTATGTCCTCTTGTTGGTAACCAATGCCATCAGCCCGCTCAGGGTTTCTGAAGAAGATGAGATCCTCGGTCTGGACGCGACACAGCACGGCGAAGAACTTTAGTCACATTCTTACTATTTAACGCGCTTAACACCCACCTTAAATAAGTGGGTGTTTTTTTTGGGCTGTATAATTGCCTACATTTGCGTCTTTATGGAAGCACATTCGTTACGCAGAAACCGCCCTGTAGCAATATGGTTATACATTGGGGCAATCATGATCGTTGTACAGATCTTGCTCGGAGGAATTACCCGTCTTACGGGCTCCGGATTATCCATTACAGAGTGGCAACCCATCCTCGGTGCTTTGCCTCCGATGAATGAGGAAGCGTGGCAGCAAGCTTTTCAGAAATATCAGCAGATAGCGCAGTATAAATACATTAATAACCACTTCAGTCTCGAAGACTTTAAAGCGATTTATTTTTGGGAATGGCTGCACAGAGACTGGGGGCGCCTTTTGGGCTTCGTATTCCTTTTTCCGTTTATCTACTTTGTTGTAAAAAAGAAGATCGGAAAGTCGATGATCGGCCCGATGATCATTTTATTTCTGCTTGGCGGACTACAGGGTGTGATTGGATGGATCATGGTGAAGAGTGGAATTGGAACCGATCTGGTGTATGTGAGTCATATTCGCCTCGCTGTTCACTTTATCGCCGCCCTGGTACTTCTTGCCTACGTGATCTGGTTTGCACTAAAAATCACTGTTCCAAGCGAGAGACTTACGAACAACAAGCCGTTGAAGCAACTGAATTTCTGGTTGCTGGTTGTGATCACGATCCAATTGGTATATGGTGCATTTATGGCAGGAACGCATGCTGCATTAGCAGCACCTACCTGGCCGGATATAAACGGGCACTGGGTGCCTTCACATCAAATGTTGAATCAGGGAAGTTTTATTGCCGATGTTACACACAATCTTATCAGTATACAGTTTATACATCGTACCCTGGCTTATCTTATTACCATTTTGGTAGGTATCTGGACATTTAAATCTGCGAAGTTGAATAAAACCAGTGTGTTGTATCAAGTAAGATTTTTTCCGTTAGCTGCTGTTTTGGTTCAGGTGCTGCTTGGGGTTCTCGCCCTGCTGAACAGTATGAATGACATGATGTTGACATATAGTATCTTACACCAATTTGGAGGAATTGTGCTGATGTCGATAATGGTGTTTACTTATTTCTATAGCAGAGGCGGGAAAGTGAGAGGTTAACAAAAAACACTGCCTA
This sequence comes from Arcticibacter sp., assembly GCF_045629565.1. Taxonomy (GTDB): domain Bacteria; phylum Bacteroidota; class Bacteroidia; order Sphingobacteriales; family Sphingobacteriaceae; genus Arcticibacter. The sequence goes on along the minus strand of NZ_JAZQRL010000062.1, from coordinate 5,312 downwards.
TGTCAAACAGATTAATCAACGAAACGTCTCCCTACCTGCAGCAGCATGCGTATAATCCTGTTGACTGGTATCCGTGGGGGGAAGAAGCATTGTCGAAAGCGCGCGCCGAGAACAAACTTATTCTTGTTAGTATCGGATATTCGGCGTGTCACTGGTGTCATGTCATGGAACATGAGTCTTTTGAAGATGACTCAGTGGCCGCGATTATGAACGATCATTACATCTGCATCAAGGTAGACCGCGAAGAGCGTCCGGATGTTGATCAGATCTATATGCACGCTGTGCAGCTCATGACAGGACAGGGAGGATGGCCGTTAAATTGCATATGCCTCCCGGATCAGCGACCGATATACGGAGGTACATACTTTCGAAAAGACGACTGGAAAAATGTGCTGGCTCAGCTAGCCGACTTCTGGAAGGAAAAGCCGCAGGAAGCGATCGGATACGCTGAAAGACTTACTGAGGGAGTGCAGCAGGTTGAAAAGCTTAATCTTTCCACGGAACATATTGAGTATGCTCAACAAGATCTGCAGGATATTTTCAGACCGTGGAAAAGAACATTTGATTTTGAAGAAGGAGGTTACAAACGTGCTCCTAAGTTTCCGTTGCCAAACAACTGGCAGTTTATGCTTCGTTACGGACATCTGATGAATGATGTGTCGGCGAAAGAAATTACTCATTTCACCCTGAACAAGCTGGCCTATGGAGGAATATATGATCAGATAGGCGGGGGTTTTGCCCGGTATTCTGTTGACGCGGAGTGGCATGTCCCGCATTTTGAAAAGATGTTGTATGACAACGCTCAACTGGTTAGTCTTTATGCTGAAGCTTATCAGTCAGAACCGCAGGTATTGTACAGGCAAGTGGTTTATGAGACACTTGATTGGGTGGAAAGGGAAATGCTGTCGGAGAAGGGTGGTTTTTACTCAGCACTTGACGCCGATAGCGAAGGTGTTGAAGGGAAGTTCTATACTTTCACACTTGCTGAGTTAGAGACGATATTGGATCCTGAAGAAGGAGCTGTATTCAACTCGTTTTATTCCATAACACCGGATGGAAACTGGGAAGAAGAACATACTAATATTCTGAAGCGGTCAGTCGACATGCATGACCTTGCTGAAAAGTTGGCTCTTTCTACGGATGCTGCAGAAGCTCTGCTCTCTACCGCAAAGTCGAAAGTATTTGCCTACAGGAGCAAACGAATAAGACCAGGACTTGATGATAAGATTATAGCGGGTTGGAACGGCATGATGTTGAGGGGGTACGTAGACGCTTATAAGGCTTTTACTGACGAGAGGTTTCTTCGTATTGCCATACGCAACGCTGATTTTATTCTTGATAATCTGGTCGACCAGGGTGGTGTAATGCGCAGGATTGATAAAAGGGAGGGTGCAAACGGAGCTCCTTTATCCGCTTTTCTCGATGACTATTCTTTCGTGATTGACGGTTTTATCGCCTTGTACGAGGCTACGTTTGATGAGCGCTGGCTGAATGAAGCGAGACAACTTTGTGAATATGTAATAAAGAACTTCTTCGATCCGGGCACAGGACTTTTCTTCTATACTTCGCAGACAGATAAGGAGCTCATTGCAAGAAAGCATGAGATTATGGACAATGTTATCCCGTCTTCAAACTCATCTATGGCACTTAACCTTTTCAAATTAGGACATCTATTTCAGGAAGAAATGTATCTTTCGCAGTCGGCCGAAATGCTGAGAACGGTATTCCCGTCTATAAAGACGTATGGATCTGCCTATTCCAATTGGGGGATTTTATTGATGAACGTTGTTTTTGGCGTTTACGAAATAGCGATTACGGGTTCAGAAAGCGAGCGACTGAGGCGAGAATTGGAAAATAATTTCATTCCGAACAAAATTCTCTTGGGAGGAAGCTCAGGAACATTACCTTTGCTGCAGGATAAATTTGTTGGGGAAACTAAAATATTTGTTTGTAAAAACAGAACTTGCCGCTTGCCTGTTACAACTGTATCCGAAGCATTAGGGCAACTTACTTAATTTTTTAGGGGTCTGTGTTTCTTTTTTGAATAGAGCAGACCGAATTTATACAATATGAAAATTCAACCAAACAGCGTGGTGGCGCTTACATACGATCTGTATACCACTCAAGATGGAGAAGAAGTGTTCGTGGAGAAGGCAACAGAAGAACAGCCTCTGGTTTTTCTTTATGGTGTTGGAATGATGCTTCCAAAATTCGAAGAAAACTTAACAGGGCTTGGAACCGGAGACACGTATGATTTCCATTTAACCGCTGCTGATGCATATGGCTTGAAAGATGATAACGCTGTAACGGAGTTGCCTTCTGATATGTTTCAGGGGATGGATGTACCTGAAGTAGGTTCAGTTCTTCCTTTGCAGGATAATCAGGGCAATCAATTCCGCGCTCGTGTTACAGGTGTGTCCGAAACGGGTGTTCACGTCGATCTGAACCACCCGATGGCGGGACAGGATCTGCATTTTAAAGGTCAGATCTTAAATGTACGTGAGGCTACAGAAGAAGAGCTTTCTCATGGTCATGCCCATGGTGCTGACGGCCATTCAGGTCACTAATTATTCAATAACCCTATTTGTTAAAAGCCATTTCGAGTTTTCGGAATGGCTTTCTCGTTTTTAGTCTTTTCTGATAAGTATTTAAGCGTATAAGCCTAATTAAATAAATAGTCTATAGTTTTTGTAGATTATTTATTTGCTTTTATATTTGGGGAGTTGGACAGGCGACTTTCTACCTGATGGTCAGGTAGCAGGAAGCATACAGCGTCTGACAAACTCAATATGATAAAAAAAATATCCGCGTTATTTATAATCTCATTTCTTCACGGATGTTCAACTGACACCGCTCGTGATCAGGGCTCTCAGATAGAGCAAGCAAATATTAGGGAGGAGCGCTCGAAGGATTGGCCGGAAAGCTTCGGCTTGGGAAGGATGGCAGACGATGCCAGGATATCGTCTGTAGATATTGATGTCAGGCCAGATGGAAAGGGCTTACCCTCCGGATCAGGAACCGTCGAATACGGGAGGTCTGTATATCTTGCAAAGTGCGTTTCCTGTCATGGCACGAGAATATCCAGCGGTGTCTACGACCGTCTTTTCGCTTATGACGAAACGAAAGTACATCCTGATTCACTTAAAAAAAGTAAGCGTACGAAGACGATCGGTATTTATTGGCCTTATGCCACCACATTGTACGACTACATCAACAGGGCGATGCCTTTCAATGCGCCAGGCTCTCTTCAGCCAAGGGAAGTTTATGGCCTGACGGCTTATTTGTTATATGAAAATGGTATCATCGGTGAGGATATGGTTTTAACAGCGTCATCACTTCCACGTGTGAAGATGCCGGCTCAAAAGAGATTTGTAAATGATGATCGCAAGGGTGGAGCGGAGGTTAAATAGAATACCACTTAATGGAAATAATCAATATGGATAATCCGGGTGGCGGAAAGAAAATTAGTCGCAGAAAATTGCTGTTGGGTGGAGCAGCGACTGCCGCAGTCGTTTTGGTAAAGTCGTCTTTCGGAAAGATAGTGCAGACCTCACTGCCTGAATCGTCGGGACTGCTAGCCGACCCCACCAAACTGCTTGGGACGTTTCCCGGAGAAATCGGTACACGATCTGGATTCGAGTCTTTGGCTAAGAAGCCCACTTTCACATCCTCGCGAACACCGATCCAGTCATTATACGGTACAATCACACCGTCGGACCTGCATTTTGAGAGACATCATGCTGGTGTTCCGGTAATGGATCCGGGGAAGTATGAACTGTTGATTCATGGTATGGTGGATAGCTCTATGGTTTTCTCGCTGGATGACCTGAAGCGGTTCCCTTCTGTCACCCGGATTGCTTTTCTGGAATGTTCGGGAAATTTCCGGACTGGTAAGCTTGAGATGTCTCCGCAGGATATCTGCGGACTCACCAGTCAAAGTGAATGGACAGGCGTCATGTTGTCTACGTTGCTGAGAGAGGTGGGCGTGGAGTCAGGAGCCAGCTGGCTCCTGGCAGAAGGCTCAGATGCTGCGGTTATGACGAGAAGCATTCCCTTGAGAAAGGCACTTGATGATGCAATGATCGTTTATGCGCAAAATGGAGAAGCCATCCGACCGGAACAAGGTTATCCTGCCCGTTTGTTTTTGCCGGGCTGGGAAGGTAACACTTCGATTAAGTGGATCAGAAGAATTGAAGTAGGAGATCAGCCCTATATGACCCGGGAAGAGACTTCTAAGTATACGGAAGAAGTTAAAGACGGTAAGATCCGGCAGTTTAGTTTTGAAATGGATGCACGATCCATTATCACATATCCCGCTTTTCCGCAACATATTGAAAGGGGATGGGTAGAGATCAGGGGGATAGCGTGGAGCGGACGAGGCCGAATTGTAAAGGTGGAAGTTAGTACGGATGCAGGCAAGAGTTGGTATACTGCGAATTTGCCAGGACCAGTTTTGGACAAAGCCCATACTCAGTTTAAATTCCTGTGGCAATGGAATGGTGATGAAACGGAGATACTGAGTCGCGCAACGGATGAGACGGGATATCTCCAGCCAACTATGCAGCAGTTGATAGCAGCAAGGGGCGAAAGTATGGGCGGATATCATCTGAACCCAATTACTGCCTGGTATATCAGGAGGGACGGTCAGGTGTTACACCGGCCTGAAAGATGAAGAATTAATCGTGTTCATTGTCTTTTATTCCGCGGAGATTGGCGTACATTTAATCTCATAAATCAATGACTAAAAGGTTATATGCGCACAGGTGGCGTTCTTTTAGTGCTGATGCGTTTTAATACAAAATGAAAGAGATTATAGAACTGCAGCTTAAGACTAAGGAAGATCAATTGGTGCTTGTTGAAAAGCGGATCCGGATTGCTCAAAGGATTGAAAGTAAGAATATGGGTGCAAGCTGGGATGAAATGCAGGAGTTCCTGGGGCATTCTTATGAGCACATTGAAGGGGTGGAAAACAGCGGAGAGCAATTGATAGATCCCGTTTTGTTTGTTGAGATGAGTAATAGCCTTGTTGTTTCGGCGAAACGCATAAAGAAAGATATCGAGAAGCTTAAAAGTTCTTTGGCGAAGCTTAAGTAGGCCTAGCCTTTTATAGATAAGAGTTTGTTGATGATGTTAAGTAAAAAAAAGCCCTCCATTGCTAAACGGAGGGCTTTTTTGCAGTCCTGCTAGGGCTCGAACCTAGATCTTCAGAACCAGAATCTGACGTGGTAGCCATTACACTACAGAACTGCGTCAAAAATACGATAAAATTTATTTATTGTAAATGGAAATTTGCTTTTTCTAGTAGAAATGCA
>NZ_JAZQRL010000061.1:0-54121 GCF_045629565.1 Arcticibacter sp. | reverse complement strand
ATGGAATCGGTGCACGTACCTATGGAAGTATTTGGCCAGACCGGGTTCCGGAGCCCGAAATGTGGCAAATGAAAAAATCGGCTCAACCCATATCTGTAAAGTGGAGCGATGCCGAAAAAATGGAAATTGAAGTGCAGAACCGACACTTTTTTATCAATACAAATGCCTTCGAGGCACGTTGGAATCTGGAAGAAAACGGGATATCAATAGCTTCAGGAAGATTGGAAGTCGATGTCGAACCTGAAGCAAAAAAAATCTACGTTCTTCCTATCCAAAAGCCGCAAATGAAGGCTGGTGCAACCTATTTGGCAACAGTTAGTTTTCATTCGAAAGAAGCGACAGCACTGGTGCCGAAGGGTTTTGAAATGTGTTGGGATCAATTGGAATTACCATGGATTGTACCAGCCGATAAAAAACGGGTACAGCATCAGACCAATCCTTTAAAAGTGACAGATAATGAGCAACAGTTGATCGTATCCGGAGTAAATTTCGATTATTCCTTTAATAAAGCCGATGGACAATTGTACTCCATGAAATACATGGGTAAAGAATTGCTGAAACAAGGAGCGCAGCTCAATGTTTGGCGTGCCCCTCTCGCGAACGAACAGGACGACTGGACCTATCCTGCCGTAAATGTATTTCCTAGAACCGAGGGCTACGGAAGGATGGTTGCCACTTCATGGTATTCCATCGGTCTGGATAAAATGAAGTCAAAACTTGAATCATTTAAGGTTGACAATAAGGCTGGAAACGCAATTGTCAGGATTCGTCAAATTGCTCTTTTTGGAAATGCAAGCGGGGCAGGCTTCGAAAATGAGATGATTTATACCATTTCGCCCGACGGTGAAATTAGTTTGCAGCACACAATCAATCCGAATGGGAAAATGCCCAGTTCGTTGCCACGCATCGGAACAAAATGGGTGTTCAACGACGAAATGCAAAATGTACAATGGTTTGGACGCGGGCCGCAGGAGAACTATCCAGACCGCAAAACCGGCTATCGGATCGGCCATTATCAGTCGACAGTTGATGCGATGTTTGTACCGTATTTGCTACCTCAGGATTGTGGATTGCGCACCGACAACCGCAATGTGCGACTGACAAATGCTGAAGGTATCGGAATTGAGTTTTCGGCAAACGAACCGTTTAATTTCAATTGCTACAATTACAGCACCGAAAATTTGTCAAAGGCAAAATACACCTATCAGCTGATCAAATCGGACGGCGTAACATTCAATTTCGACTATCAAACTACCGGAGTAGGATGCACGGCAATTGGGGTGCTTGATAGATATCAAACCATTCCCCAAACGATACAGTTCACAAGTTCGATAAGACCATTTAAAATGAATAAGTAAGTTTGATAACTTTTTAAATAGGAGCTATATGATGCTGAACTAAATAACATCTACAGATATCAGAATAAAATTGCTACCCAAAAACCCTAGTTTTCGTGGATTGTGTGCTATAAAAACACATCCTAACTTTAGGATTAGAAATTACACTCTTTAAATTAAGTTACCGTCGCCTGTAAAGCAAAAGATAAAGTTGAAGTAGGTGATGGCAAATGGTTCAGGTGATAATTCAGACAGTTTTATATGAAAAAAATAGTGTTATTACTCGTTTCTATCCTATCCTTAGGATGTGCTAAAGAGAATGATCAACATGTTCAAAGCTTTACGAGCTTCTATGGCGGGATTCCTTATAAAGGAACCATCAGCGGCAGTGTTTCGATAGATGGAGGCAATGAACTCGATCTTTCGGGAAAGGGGAGCATTGCGCTCATTGAATCCACAAAAGATTCAGTTTCAATGGTCTTCCTGTCAGATATTAACAGGCTAGGCGAAATCAATATAAAGGTCCGTGGAAAATTCGATGGGAAGTCCTTTTACAAGGAAGATGAAAATCCCAATATCTATTTTCAGATTATTGACCATAATATAGAAGGAAAATCGATCTCTGATAGTCAGGAGATGTTTTTCGAAGGTACATTGGAAAGAGAAAGAGGGCAAATGAAGATGGTTGCAGTATTTAAGCAAGAGACCGAAAGCTTTCCAAAAGGAACGAGGCTAGAACTCAACTTCGACACCCATCGCGATATGAGCAATAGCAATGGGGATGTTAGCGGTTGCCCCACACGCCTGGTTCCAGTTTGGTCGCCCAATGGCGTCGTCATGGGGATGGTGCCAGATTGTTAATCTGTGTATTTAATGTATATTTCGGGTGATAAACCTCAACCAGATTACTTGTGTCTAAAACAATAAGACTACTTATTTTATATTTTTTTTCGATAGCTACTCCAGTATATGCTCAGCCTGGAGACCAGCTCATTCAATATAGTGATAGTCTGTACCGCCACCTTGGGCAACTAAAAAACCAAGAAGAAAAAGCGATGGCTTTGCTTGATTTAAGTTTCTTCTGGTCTGATCACGATGTCACCAAAGCTTTGCAGTATATCTCTGAAGCAAAAAATCTATTAAAAACAAAAATACAAACAGATTATTATGGAGGGTTGATTGCTTTTTATACAGCTTCCGTTTATTTCTACAAAGACCCCAACAAGGCAAAAGAACTATATATGAAGGCTGAAAGATTGCTTCAAAAAGTTGATAAGGCCCAAAAATTAAAAGCCGTTCGCTATCGTGCCCGTATTTGGGGAAGCTATGGTGCGCTTTTGCAACGTGAAGATAAAGCAAATGAGTATGTTGATATTCTCTTGGATAAAGTAATTCCCCTGGCAGAGCAAACAAAAGATGCTACCCTTATTGGCAATAATTATCAAAATGTTGCCATGAACTTGATGAATCTACAGGAATATTCAAAAGCAGCTCAGTATTATGGAAAAGCTTTAAGCTTACTGCGGCATAGGGAAAATGCATCGGAAGAAAGATTGACTCTTTATGTCAATGCAGCACGAAATGCCCTTTACGCAAAAAATTATCATCAATCTAAAAAGATGCTTGATACGGCCTCCTTGATTGCTAATCTGATACCCAACTCTTTCTATGTTCCTATGTACCATACGGTAGCGGGGAGTTATTATTCCGCCACTAAAAATTTTGAGAAAGCCCATCAACATCTTTCAGAAGGGCTTGTTACGGCAAAAACACTAAAAAATGATGAACTGATTTCGACCCTTTTGTATGACCAGTTCAAAGCATATCAGCAGAATAGGCAGCACGTTATGGCAAAGGGTAAATTATTGGAAGTGCTCCCATACATAGAAAAAACATTTTCTTTAGCAAACAGACAGATGATCTATTACAATTTAGCCGCCACAACTGTTGCATTAAATCAATATCCAGAGGCAGTTAAATGGTACGAAGCGTATAAAGTTGTTACCGATAGCCTCTTCACAAATAAAAACAGGGCACAAATACTGGAATTGGAACGCAAATACCAGACTACGGAGAAAGAAAAAGAGTTATTAAAAATAAAATCCGAACACCAGGAACAATCTTTTGCCCTACAAAAAAACCGAAGCATCGCCATTATATCTGCCTCGCTGTGTATGCTTCTTTTTGTGTTGGGATTTACATGGTATAGAACACAGAAAAGCAAAAAAAGATTATTAGTGCAAAAGGAATTGCTGCTGCAGGAAGAGCTTAAAAATCATCGGCAAGAATCGAAGATCAACCTATACAATGCCATGTTGCAGGGTGAAGAAAGAGAACGGAGCCGATTGGCAAGAGATTTGCACGATGGGTTGGGAGGTATGCTGGCGAGCGTAAAGATGAAGCTTTCTGCTGTAACGGATAAAATGGGCTTACAGCAAGTTGATGCTATAGCCATTGGAGATTTGCAAACCATTATAAATCAGCTTGACCGGTCTGTAAACGAACTACGTAGGGTGTCCCATAACCTCATGCCTGATTCACTGTTATATAGAGGTCTCGAAGATGCACTGAAAGATTTATGCAAAAGCATGGCACAATCCGATATAGCTATCGATTTTCAATCCGCTAGATTAAAGGGAAATTATTCGCATCCCTTTCTGATGTCGGTGTATCGTATCGTACAAGAATTGTTGACGAATGCACTGAAACATAGTGAAGCTGATCAAATATGGGTTCAATGTTCAGAAGAGGATGATATTTTATACCTCTCTGTGGAAGATAATGGCAAAGGGTTTAAACAAAGTACCGAAAACGTAAGCCATACAGGCATAGGGCTGTCAAATATCCGTAACCGCATCGCTTTGTTAAACGGACATTTCGAAATAGATACTTATCCCGGAAAAGGTTCGTCGTTTCACCTTCAGCTACCTATGTATGGACAACAGGGTGTAACGAGTTCATGAATTCGATAAAAACAAATGCATATAAAAATAATATGATTTCGGTAATAATAATAGATGACCATCCCTTGGTATTAAATGGGTTTGAGTTTATACTTAATAATCATCCAGATATCAAACTGCTGAATTCTTTTACCAATGCAGAAGACGCCCTGAAGTTTTTAGAAACTAATGGGACAGATGTAGTTTTAGCTGATATCAATATGCCGGGGATGAACGGTATTGATGCTACTGTTGCCGTTAAAAGGCGTCAACCCAAAACACAGGTTATTGCCATTAGTAATATCAGTGAGGGTAGTATTGTGCAGCGTATGCTTGATGCAGGAGCTTCAGGTTATTTGCTCAAAAATGTTTCTGCCAGCGAGCTGATAAATGCTATTCATGCTGTAATGAAAGGGAATAATATTTTAAGCGCTGAGATAGAACCGATCATGAAACAAACGGATGGCACAGTTCCCAAAATCACGCAAAGAGAACAAGAAGTGCTCCGGTTAATGACAACCGGGAAGACTACCCCCCAGATCGCTGAACAAATGTTCATTAGTTCGCTTACCGTAGAAAGTCACCGAAGAAATCTATTGCAAAAGTTTAAAGTAAGCAATTCTGCCTCTTTGATACATAAAGCAACGGAAATGAAATTCATATAAATAGGCTGGGAGGGCCAAATATCTTCCCAATCACATCGCTAGGTAAATGCCCCGCGGCGCTGCTAACGCAAGATGCTACGGATGTGGAAATTGGAGGAAATAGGACAAAAAATCCCTGTTTTCGTGGATTGTAGACCAACTCTTTTGCTTTTAGGTTTGTGATATCATCTTGTAGAGATTGAAAACAATGTAAACAAACTCATAAATCGAAACGATGAAAAAGACAACCATATCGCTGATCGTGGTATTTCTTATGCTACTATCAGCCTGTTCAAAAGAAAATAATGGGCCAGATGGCGGTCAAAACGGCTACCCATCTTCGTTACGCGGAACGATCTATTACGACTGGGCGTCCGAGGGCATCCTTAAAGTAAGTTTACCTGATGGTGTGGGGTCTGCCTTTATTCCCGATAATTCGAAACTTAATAATTTCGACATCTCCCGTGATGGTAAATACAAACTCACTGTGGTAAATGAGCAAACTTTGGGTAAATACCCCATACGTTTTACCCTTAGTGATATTGCAACTGGTAGCATTATAGAGGAGTTTGTGTACAATAGTCCCGGACTGAATGCCTACTGCAGGGGCTATCTGTCGTTTGATAACAGTCATATTTTGGTGCTTTCGAACGAAAAGGAAGATGGTATCACGATTCTAAAACGAAATGGTGAGTTTGTAGGAAGGATCTACGATATCAACGGACAAGAACTGGGTTTTAATGACCAACGCTTATGGCTTCCCGGCAATGCGCTGTTGATTGTGCATCACAACAATATCATACGTTTAGACCCACCTTACACCCGGGGTAGTTTGCTTAAAGAAATGAATTATCAAGACTGGGGTGACTTAGCCGTCAATCCAGCTGGCAATCAACTCGCCGTGCGTATTGCCAACCATGTGTATACCATGGGTATGGATGGATCAAAGCTGACACAGGTTACCACCAGCAATTTTAAAGAAGCTGTACCTGAGTTTTCTCCAGATGGAAAATACTTGCTTGTAGGCACAGAGTACAAACAGACTGGACCATTCGGCTGGATGTGGACGCTGAAAATTATCCCCAACGACGGTAAGAACTATAATGTGGATCCGATTGCACAAAACACTCCTGGTGTAATCCCCGTTTTCGTGAAAGGTAAAAATAAGATGGAAATGTCAGGTGGACAGATGATCTGGCGGTAAATATAATTTGGGGCCAACTAAGAAATAGATAATGAGAATACGGATAAGCTACTGGCAAGCGACTTATATCAAATTGAGCTATTGAAAAAAAGTTGGTTTCAACCAGGTTGAGCTGCTGCACAAGAACATATGCTTTGCAGCTTTTGGAGGAGTCAAGCAAGAGAAAGAAACATGACTCAATCTCATCAGGAAATGTATCATAATTTTATCGTGTCGAGCTTGTAAACAGGAGCAAAGACAGGCACTTGACGTGTCATAGAAACATTTGTTACTTAATACTGGCTACCCGTACCATCGCTATGGGTTATAACTCCAGACATTTGATCCATAAAACCAAATGTAAATCATTATGAAGGTATTCTTGATTCTATTGCTATTTATTCCATCCCTGGCATTTTCTCAAATAACTGTAAGGACTAGTTTAGATAAAAAAAACAGTTATTATCCGATAGTCAGCAAGACAGATGTAGCCACAATTATATACGACACCTCAGAAAATATCCTGATAAAGAAATCCGTCGACTTTCTCGCCGGGGATATTGAGAACGTTTCAGGTAAGCGGCCGGTTGTTTCTACCGGGAATAAGACAATGGGAAAGTACCCGATCATTGTGGCTACGGTCGGTAACAACGATCTTATAAATCAGTTAGTAGCGAAAAAGAAGATCAATATTGATGTGCTAAGCGGTCAATGGGAGAAATTCATTTTACAGACCGTGGACGATCCATTTCCCGGCGTTAAGAAAGCTCTCGTTATAGTAGGTAGTGACAGACGCGGGGCTGCGTATGGCGTTTTTACGCTGTCAGAAAAGATCGGGGTATCTCCATGGCATTGGTGGGCTGACGCGGTAATTAAAAAGAGCAAAGAAATTTATCTGGAGAAATGTCATTATGTATCGAAAGGACCGGCAGTAAAATATCGTGGGATCTTTATCAACGACGAATCTCCGGCCTTCAGAAACTGGGCAACCGAAAAGTTCGGAGGTATCAATCACCGGTGCTATGAAAAAATCTTCGAGTTGATGCTACGAAACAAGGCGAATTTTTTGTGGCCGGCCATGTGGCTTCCCACCATGTTCAATGTCGATGATCCACTAAACCCGAAAGTCGCAGATGAGTTTGGTATCGTTGTTTCAACCAGTCATCACGAGCCCATGATGCGTGCGCATAACGAATGGTCGGTCTTTCAGGGAGGAGCATGGGACTATGAGAAGAATAAAGAGCAACTCAGACGTTTTTGGCGTGGCGGTATCGAACGCATGGGAAACTATGAAAGTGTCGTTACAGTAGGCATGCGTGGCGATGGCGATGCAGGAATGTCAGAAGAGACTTCTGTTGACCTCCTGAAGACCATAATTAAAGATCAACGGGAGATCATATCAGATGTAACGGGTCAACCGGCAGAAAAAACTCCGCAGGTGTGGGCTATCTATAAAGAAGTTCAGGACTACTACGACAAGGGTTTGCGGGTTGATGATGACATCACCATCCTGTTTAGCGATGATAATTGGGGAAACCTGCGATACCTGCCAAAAAAGGAAGACCTTAATCATAAAGGGGGATATGGCATGTATTATCACTTTGACTATGTAGGCGCACCGGTCTCATACAGGTGGCAAAACGTAACTCAAATCGAGAGAGTCTGGGAGCAGATGAAACTCACCTATGAACATGGCGTTAAAAACTTATGGATAGCTAATGTCGGCGACATAAAACCCATGGAATTACCTATCAGTTTTTTCCTGGACTATGCCTGGGATCCTTCGTCGATTCAGGCCAAAGACCTGCCAAAGTACTATGTGAACTGGGCAATGCAGCAATTTGGTAATGAATATGTAAAGGAAATTGCGGAGCTTCTTTCGCTATACACGAAATATAATGCCCGGCGTATTCCTGAAATGTTAACCAAAGATACCTACAGTGTTGCGCACTATAGAGAAGCCGACCGGATTGTCGAAGAATATAATGGTTTAGCAGCGAAGGGTCGAAAAATCTACAATCAGCTTTCGGAAGAATGCAAACCGGCATTCTTTCAACTTATTCTTTCACCAGTTGAATTAAGTGCGAACCTGAATGAAATGTATGTCGCTGCAGGGAAAAACAGATACTATGGCGAGCGGGGTGCAACCTCTGCGAACTACTACGCGGACAGAGTCCGGCACCTGTTTCAAAAAGACGAAGAACTTACCAGGGCCTTCCACGAACTCAAGGATGGCAAATGGAACCATATGATGTCGCAAACCCACATCGGTTATACATCATGGAACCACCCGCCATTAAACATGATGCCGTCGGTGTCGTATGTCCAGGTACCAAGGCCGGCGGAGCTCGGTTATTTTCTGGAATATGGGGAAAAGCCTGAGTGGGGCTGGCTGGATGTGGAGGCGGATTGGGCATTTAGTCATTCACTGCCCGTGTTTGATAACATCAACCGGCAAAATTATTATGTTGATATCATCAACAGAGGGCAAGAAGAACTGAGCTATTCCATCACGGCACAACAGGATTGGATAAAAATCTCCAAGCCAAGGGGAGTTACTCAGTTTAATGAAAAGGTTTACGTAAGCATCGATTGGGACAAAGCCCCTAAAGCAAGTGTAACCGGAACAATTCTCATATCAGGTGCAGGAAAGGAGTACAGCGTCAACGTCCCGGTCCGGGAGGGCGTTTCATCGGCATCCGGCTACATAGAAAATAATGGAGTTGTAGCGTTTGAAGCTGCCAACTTCATTAGGAAGGTCGACAACAAAGAGATCGAATGGACGGTAGTACCAAACCTTGGCCGGACAAATTCATCAATAATCATTGAGCCCGTAACCGCTGGCCGACAAACATTGACATCCAAATCACCCCGCCTGGAATACGAATTCACAGTTTTTAAACCCGGAGATCTGACTGTACATGCCTTTTTATCACCTACTCAGGATTTTAAGAAAACAGGAGGGTTGAAGTTTGCCATGTCAATTGATGACGAACAACCTCAGCTAGTGAATATGAACGAAGGGGAGATTAAGCCCGATTACGAATATGCAGAATGGTGGTCAAAGTCGGTCGGTGATCACATAAAGGTAAGAAGTACGGACCATAAGGTCGATAAGCCAGGTAAGCACACGCTGAAGATATGGATGGTTGACCCCGGGATAGTCTTCCAGAAGTTCGTAATTGATGCAGGAGGAATGAAACCTAGTTATCTGGGACCGACCGAAAGTAACTATGTAAGGTCCAGGTAACCTTTACCAAAAAAAGAAGAGCTCGGCATTCCACCGAGCTCTTCTTTTTTACATCAAATTTGTTCAAATCCCCCTTTTTGGATTCAGCGTAGAACCAGTACAGCTTCACTTGGGAAGCTGTACTGTAGATCAATAGCCGTTGTTCTGCGGATAAGCAGGCCCGGTGCGTACATTGTTGATTTGAGCTTGCGGAATCGGCCTGCGCATGTGATACTCCTGAACATTGGGTGCCCCCTCAGGATTATACATCTTAACCCTCCTCACTAGCTGACGGGTTCTTACGAGATCGTACCAGCGGCGAAGATCGCCATACAGTTCCCTTGTATATTCATCTAAAATCAAGTCCATGCCGTTCAACGGAGAACCAGGCGAAGTATTGGCAGGAACAGCAAGCTGACCGAGCTGGGCAGGTGTTAACTCCATAGCCGCAGCATTTGCCGCGTTTGCAGCTGCTTGTGTAGCTGCAGTAACACGGAACTGCCCTTTAGGAATAAAATCTCCGTCGGCAGGTGTTCTGAACGCCGCCCTTCGACGAATAACGTTCAATTGCGTGGCCGCAGCCGCAATATTTCCCAGCATATAATTCGCCTCCGCATTCATCAGGTACACCTCCGAGAAGCGCATCAGTATGATGGGCCTGCTTGAAAAGTCATTCATGCCGGTACGCAGCTTGTCATCAAACTTCTTCAACGTTGGGAATACCTTGTTGCTGTATTGTGCGGGTGTAACGATTAAGCCTTTAAACGCATCTCTGCGTGCGTTCGTCACCTCGATTCCAGGCATTAAAATGGCGGTGTCTCCATTGATTGGAGGCTGGTAGGAAGTCGCCGAGCTAACGGTGGTCGGTATAAGCGCCTCTTTCGGGCTACCGTCAAATTTTACACCAGCCGCCCTTGGTACATTATTGATCCAGAAAGTTTGAAATGTGGCGTCCCAGCGTGTATCATTCACCTGGTTTTGAAAGGCAACCTGATGGACATAGGGATTTGGTGCTACGCGGATGTATGGCCGTCCGTTATAGACATCCCTTACCATGGGTTGTTTGGCAGTAGTGATTACCTGCGGAACAGCTTCAACTCCCGGGCGGTTATCAATTCCGGCGTCCGAGATATAGTTCCAGCGGTGTAGTACAGCCATAAAGTTAATCCCGAAACCACCAGAAGGGTTTTGTGCATAAGCTGAATAGGTCGGATCATTCCTGCCATAGTCAATAGCAAAGACGGTTTCTTTACCATAGTCATTCTCCTGCTTAACAACATCATTATAATTTTCGAAAAGGTCAAGCTGGTAAGTTGCCCGGTTCGTAATGAGCTCCTGGGTCAGATCAGCGGCTTTCTGGAAATCGCCGGGTTCGCTAATTTCCGGGATATAGCCCTTTGTAAGGTATACTTTCCCCAGATAGGCTTTGGCAGTGGCTGCGGTCGCCGTCTTTCCGACAGGCGCAAGTGCGTTAGTGCTGTTTACAACAGCGGGTAAGTCGGCCGCGGCTTCCGACAAATCTTTGATGATTTGACTGTAAATTTCCGACAAAGGGGCTGGTTCGTCTCCCGTCTTAGCTTCGGTAATAAATTCCAGATGTAAGGGTATACCGCTTTTTTGTGTGGCCGTTGTCCCCCCATAGGTCTGTACCAGATAGAAATATATATAGGCCCTGAGAAATTTCGCCTGGGCAATGTATTCCTTTTTTGCCGCTTCCGTTAAAATCGGATCAGTACTCTCACTAACAAATTTCAATACTCCGTTTAGAGTATTAATATCAGCGAAACACGAACCCCAGCCGCCAACATTGGGAGTCGATGAATTGATACCATTATACGTATTCAAGGTGATCCCCGCGCCTGACGAACTCGAACCAGCCCTCATCTCGTCCGTCCCGACATAATAATTGATCTGTCCCTCTCCCGAATGGAAGCTGCGCAAGCTGCTGTATACACCGGCAAGACCCGCTTTTACACCGCCGGGGGTACCCAAATAGCTAGGAAATAATGCTGACCTGGGTTCTTCTTCAAGAATGTTTTTACAGCCCTGCGTCAGTAGGAGAACAAGTGCAATTGCTAATAGGTAATTGATTTTAGATAGTGCTTTCATAATCTTTTAATTAAAATCTTGCGTTGATACCAAATATGAAATCCCGGGTCTGCAAACCAGGACTGATTCCTGTTCCTCTGAAGGTTTGCGCACCATTATTTGGGGCACTTGGATCATATCCTGCCACGTTCCCGCTTGCATTGGGAGTCGCCGGAAGAATGTTGCTCACTGATTCGGGATCGGGTACAAAAAAGCCGTGGTTTCTGATCGGGGCATATATGACGAATGGATTCGTAACATTGGCAAAAATCCTTAGGGAGCTGATGCCTAATCGTTTAGACGTGCTTTCAGGGAAGTTATACCCCAGGTTAATGCTTTTTGCCCTGATAAACGAGCCATCATAATATTGAGTCGTCGAATAAAAGTTACTTTGCTCCGTAGCATTTGGCATAGGCTCGGTACCTCCCGGATTTTCAGGCGTCCAGTAATTCATCACAGGCTGGTTGTGCCGACCGAGATTCAGATATTGCCAGCCGTTGACACTGGCATTTGTAGACGACACATAGGGGACGATAGTCGTAAACCCCATTCGGCCTTGTATCAAAATACTCATGTCGAAATTCTTGTAACTGAAGCGGTTGTTAAAACCGAAAGTGTAGTCAGGCTGAAAGTTTCCAACAAATTGATTGTCATCAGAAGTAATTCGGCCGTCACCATTAAGATCTTCTACGCGTACCTCACCAGGATACTGCAATGGCGAAGTCTGACCCTGTACGGGCTGATATACACCTGCAGAAGTAAGACCTGGAGAGTCTTCAACCTGCCAAATACCTATTTTTTTTAAGTCATAAATAGTAGTTAGGGGCTGGCCCACAAACAGACCCGTACCAATGATCTGGTCAACGCCATTTGGCAGCTCAACAATCTCTTCCCTGTTTAAGGCAAAATTGAAATCAGTGGACCAGGAAAAACCACCTGAGTTAGGAATGTTAATGCTGCTCAGGCTAAACTCCAGTCCCCTGTTTGCAGATGTTCCCAGGTTAGTAGGTTGGTCCGGCCCGCCGCCCTGGCTGCCTGGAAGGGCATTGTTCAGTATAATACCACTTGTACGTTGCTTATAAACTTCAACTGAACCTGTTAACCTGCTCTTAAATATACCAAAGTCTAATGCCAGGTTATATTCAGCAGTTCGCTGCCAGGTAAGCAATGGATTCACCAACGCCTGAACCCTTACTCCACCTATGTTACCGGTAGACACGCCACCGAACTGGTAGTTCGCGTTCGTCAGCTGACCTAATGTGTCATACGGGTCAACACTCCCGATGGTGGAGGTCTCTCCGTAACCTGCCCTCAATTTCAAGGTATTCAAAACTGGAACGTCTTGCATGAATGACTCGTTGCTTATAACCCAGCCCAGGCCAAATGCAGGATAGCTGGCGTACTGGTGACCTTTCGCCAGAGCAGAGTTTCCGTCAATCCGATAGGAAGCCATCACATTATACTTATCATCGAAAGTATAATTCAAGCGGCTTATGTAGGAGATAATGCCCTGTTCTAAGAAGCTTCCACCCAGAGTTGCAGGCGTACCTAATCCAAGATTAGTATTACGCACGGCATCTGCAGGGATATTCGTGGCACTGGTATTTGAGTTTTGCGTATGACGTTTCTCCGTGGTAAAGCCTGCCACGAAGTTTACATTATGCTTTTCGAGAAACTCGTTGTCATACGTAAGCAGGTGCTCTTGATTTAAGCGGTGAGTGTAACTGTTATCCGTACGTGCGTTTGTTTGAGCGATGGATTGTATGGAGCTCCTGTTGATTCCATTATATTGCCCCTGTAAAGACTGAGACAAATTATAGTTCAATGTATACCGGTACTTTAGGTGCTTCAGTGGACTCAGCTCTGCGAAAATAATGTTATTACTGACAATTCCCCTCGTATGATTGTAGTAAGAATTAGGAATAGTTCCCGGAACCAGCGGACTTAAAGTCAATGCGTCGAGTGTTCCCTCCATCGGGAAATAGTTAACAGAACCGTCGGGCAAATAAGGATGAGCCAGGGGAGTAATCCACTGGGCGTTTCCAAGCTGCCCCGATCCCCCTGTATCTGTGTTCCGGAGGCTTCCCATTAAGCTAACCCCGAACTTGATCAGGTCGTTTATTTTGTGATCAATATTTGCTGAAAGTGTATATCTGCTGACGTTGTTATTAGGGTCCACAGATCCATTCTTGCGATATGCTAAACCGGCGCTAAACTGTGTCTTCTCTGTACCTGCCGACACTCTTAGATTCTGGTCCCATGTTATTCCTCTCTGAGTATACAGATCAACCCAGTTGGTACTGATTCCTTCAGCAAGAGCCTGCGTTTCCATAGGAGTAAGGGCATAGCCGTTTGTAGCACCATTGTTCTGCAACAATGACCCTCTTGATGCATCCAGCTTCAACTGCGCGTACTGTTCACCATTCAGCATCTTCAGTTCTCCTTGGAGGGAATTGATACCGACGTAAGAGTCGAAGGTGGCGATCAACTGCCCGACGCGGCCCCGGTTCGTAGTGATCAAAAGCACACCCCCTGAACCTCTCGAGCCATAAATGGCCGTCGCCGAGGCACCTTTCAAAACATCCACACTCTTAATGTCATTGGGGTTAATCGTTTCAATGGAGTTGTAGTACGGTTGACCATCTAAGACAATTAAAGGTCTGTCAGCTTCAGGGTTACCTATAGTCCGGTTGCCTCGCACGGTAATCTGCGGGCCATTAGCGCCGGTAACCACATCAAGTCCCGCTACTCTTCCTTTCAGCTGCTCAACAACGTTTGAAGCCGGCACTTCCTGTAATGCTTTGCTATCAACTGTTGCAACCGTGCCCGTCATGTTTTGTCTTTTCAATGTACCATAGCCCACAACTACCACCTGATCCAGCGCTTTGCTGTTTGGTGCAAGGCGTATGGTTCCCAGATTAGAGGTTCCGCTAGTTAAGGGCCTTTCATAGTCCACATAACCAATGTAAGAAATGACCACCTTGCCGGTATTAGCAGGTACAGTCAGAACGAAGTCGCCGCTAACATTGGTAGAAACAGCAATACGGGTTCCGGGGATTTTCACTGTCGCCCCTATAAGGCTCTCGCCTTTTTCGTCGACAACTTTCCCTCGCAGCGTCATGCTTTGAGAATAAGCAGCCAAGGAAATCAAGTTTACCGATACCAGGATCAGCACAACTTTCCAAAGTTTAGAAGTTTTAAAATTTTGCATGGATAATTATAATTGGTTAGCAATATTAGTTCATAAGGAGGCCGGGGAATGATTTGATTAGGTTAATTGATGATCCAAATGTTTTTCAATGAAACCCTCTTAACATTTGGTATTTGCCCGAATTTGCCCCTCTTTCCAGCTTTTTAGTTCATTTCATGATACTGATAGACATCTGATCTAGTAAATTCGCCAAACGTTATAGCCGGGGGGAGCCGCTGACGTTATGTTTGTCGTACCAATTGTAACCATCTATGTACCTGCCTTATGTTAGTGAAGCCCTTTAGTATAGTCATTTTTATTTATCTGATACTGTGGAACGCCAACGCTCAAAATATCAGTTTCACGGCGCTCACTTCCAAAGACGGCCTGTCCTCTAATACAGTAAACGCTATCCTGAAAGACGGCTATGGTCTCATGTGGTTCGCTACAGACGACGGTTTAAATAAATTTGATGGTGCTGCTTTTACGGTATACAGGCAAGACAGGAGAGACTCAAACACCCTCCGTTCAAATCGCGTAACAACCCTGTACGAAGATCGGTCCGGAAACCTTTGGGTAGGCACAGACGGTGGGGGACTAAGTATCTACAACCGAAAAAAGGATAGCTTCAGAAACCTTGACATTCCAGGTGTAAATAAAGCTGTGAATATGATTTCAGGAGATGCCTTTGGTACCATATGGATAGCTCATTATGGAGGCCTTACAACGGTAGATACTGAAAAGGGGAAAAACTTCACGTTTACTGCTGATACAAGGCGCCCCGACCAACTATCGACAGATATAATCCTCACAATTTTCCATGACAAATACCACTCGGTTTGGGTTGGAACTACAGATGGTCTTTTCAGGTACAGCAGGAAAAGCAAAACCTTCACTCACTACAAGCACGATCCAAAGCAGTCGGTAAGTTTAGCAGGAGATAGCGTAAAGGCCATTACGGCTGATTCTAAAGGAATGCTCTGGATTAGTACCACACGAGGTTTGAGCAAGATGGCACCAGATGGCTCCGGGTTCCGTCAGATTGCCAGCAACCCGGAGCATGCCCGGGTTCTTGCCTCCGCCAAGATAGGTCCAATCGATATAGATACCGACGATAACCTTTGGATTGGTACCAATAACGGCTTGTATATCTTAAACCCCGCTTCAGGAGAGCTCAAAAACTATGTGCCTGACGAGCGAAATAAGTATAGCTTGCAATCAAGGGCAATACGTTGTGTATACATTGACAGAGTTCTTGGGCTTCATTGGATAGGCTCTTATCATGCAGGTGTCAGCAAGTACGACAAGAATCTGTCGCTATTTCATTTGATAGAAAGCAACCCTTTCGACATCCGGGGCTTGTCAGCGTCGAGGGTTACGTCATTCGCAGAGAAGGACAGCAAGCAGATATATGTAGGGACCGATGGCGGAGGTCTCCATCTCTTTGATAAAAACACAAAACTCTTCAGCAAAGTTCTCATTCCCTCTTCTCTGACAGGTTCCGGGACCCGGCTATCGATACAGGCCCTCGAAAGGGCGCGAAACAACGAGCTTTGGATTGGGACATACGGTGACGGGCTTCTTGTAATGGACCAAAATCGAAAAATTACACAATTTAAAAAAGGTAACGGTCCCGGTCGGCTCTCAAGTAATGATATTTTCGCAATCAAACAGGACAGGCGCGGAAATATATGGATCGGAACGAATGGAGGAGGGGTTAACGTGTACAACTCTTCTACGAAATCGTTTATCAAGTACACATCGGGTCTGGGCAACAGTTCTTCATCCCTGTTTCCTCTAAATAACTATATAAGGGTCATAGAAGAAGATCAGTCAGGGAATATATGGATCGGCTCCCATGGTTCTGGTTTAACGAGGTATGAGCCCCGGATAAACCGCTTCACATGGTATGACAAAGCAAAGAACGCTCTTGAGAATGACATTGTGTTGTCGCTTTTGAGCGATCAGAACAACGATCTGTGGGTCGGCACCAGTGCCGGTTTGTGCCTTCTCAACAAGAAGACGAATAAGTTCACTTGTTTCAACGAGAAAGATGGTATGGCCAACAACATTATCTATAAAATTGTTGAGGGAGATAATGCAATGCTCTGGCTCAGTACGAACCTGGGCATCAGTAGCTTTGATAGAAAGACCCGCAAGTTCAGGAATTATAACTCCAACAATGGCTTGCAGCATAGTAATTTTGTTCTCGGTTCCGGATTACGGACATCAGATGACCTTATTTTCTTCGGAGGCCTTGAGGGGTTCAACTATTTCAAACCGTCCGATTTGAAGAGCAACGCAAATGTCCCGGCGGTGCTTTTTACAGATCTGAAGATCTCCGGAAAGTCAGTAACCCCCTCAGACGGGCAATACCTTGATGAGCATATTTCCGTAGCAAGAACGGTAACCCTCGACTATCGACAGAATTTTTCAATGAGCTATGTCGCCCTTAATTATACAAATCCCAGGGAAAACAGGTATTCTTATAAGCTCGAGGGCTTCGATAAAGTTTGGAGTTATCCGTCCCCTGCACACACTGCCTCGTATACCAATCTAGATCCCGGCGAATACACGTTATTAGTAAAAGCCAGTAATAATGATGGTGTCTGGACCAACAAAATCGCATCGATAAGCATCATTGTGAATCCTCCATTTTGGAGAACAGCCTACGCCTATATATTCTATTCACTTGCCATCGCCTGCTTGCTGGCTTTTTACCGGTACAGGACACTCAGGAAATTGCAAGCCCGTTTTGCGGCGGAACAAGAGCAACAGGAACGGCAACGTACACGTGAGCTTGATAATCTTAAAATAAAGTTTCTTACAAATTTAAGTCACGAGTTCAGAACCCCCATATCCCTTATTATGGGTCCTGTTGATAATCTGATCTCAGAAGAGAATAACAGGAGAAAAGCGGGCCAGCTTGATATGATAAAGCGTAACTCCAGGCGGTTGCTCAATCTGGTCAATCAGCTTCTTGACTTTCGTAAAATGGAAGAGAACGAGCTCGGCCTGAACCTGGCAGAGGGCGATGTGATTTCCTTTATCAAAGACGTGGCAGACTCATTTCAAGATCTTTCCGAGAGGAAAAAAATCAAGCTTTTCACGAGCAGCAATGTGCAGAATCTATATACTTATTTTGATCACGATAAGATCGAAAGAATTCTGTTTAACCTATTCTCAAACGCATTTAAATTTACACCCGAAAACGGCGTAATTCAGTTCGAAATCAATCATTACAACGATACATCAGATCCGTCCCGCACCATGCTGATATTAACAATATCTGACACAGGCGTAGGCATTCCGGCGGATAAGCTCGAGAAAATATTTGAGCGTTTCTTCCAGAGTCATACAAGTGCCGCTGTTCTAAACCAAGGTACGGGGATAGGGCTTGCCATTACAAAGGAATTTGTAAAGATGCAGGGTGGGTCGATAGAAGTGGAGAGCCAGGAAGGGAAGGGGACTACTTTTACCGTAAAACTTCCGTTTACTAAGGTGGTACGTGGTACCCCGATATCGGAAGACGAAGAACCTCGTTTAGAAGCTAGGAATCCGGAGAAAGAAGAAGCCGAAGCAGGAAAGATTACGGAAATAAATGGATCCAATGATTGGTCGCCCTTACCTTTGATTCTGCTTGTTGAAGACAACGAAGATTACAGGCAGTATCTACGAGATAGTTTAAGTCCTTTCTATCGTGTTCTGGAAGCCGCTAATGGCAAAGAGGGCTGGCAAAAGACCATTGCTCATCACCCGGAAGTAATAGTAAGTGATATCAGCATGCCCCTTATGGACGGCATAGCGCTTAGCCGAAAAGTTAAAGCCGATAAGAGAACCAGTCATATTCCATTTATCCTGCTAACGGCACTGAATGCAGAAGGAGAACAAGTGAGGGGCCTGCAAACGGGAGCAAGTGACTATCTGACCAAGCCCTTCAGCCTGGAGATTCTCAATACCAAGATCCGGAATCTATTGGATCTTAACCGCAATTTTAAAAATGCTTACACCAGGCAAATCAAAGTGCTGACACCCGAAATCGAAGTCGAATCTGAGAATGCAAAGTTCCTGAACAGGATCTTAGAATACATCGAAGAAAATATCCATGACTCGAAATTTTCAGTTGAAGACCTCAGCAGACATGTTGGAATGAGTCGCAGCGCCCTTTATAACAAGCTTGTGTCGCTAACAGGGCAGTCTCCCCTTGAGTTTATCCGCAATATCAAACTCGATAAAGCAGCAGTCCTGATAGAAAAAAGCGACTTCAATATCGCACAAATCGGATATATGGTCGGTTTCTCATCACCTAATTATTTAGCCAAAACGTTCAAAGCAAAGTTTGGCATTCTGCCGTCTGAATATTTGCAGATGAAGCGTCAATCTTACCATGTAAAGAGGGATTTAGGGTGAATTCCTCGCCCAGGCTTTCCTATATCGGTGTCACAACGCCTAACTAAGCTGCTTTTCGTAGATTAGCACTAACTATGTCACAAGAACCACACCTAAACATGCTCCGTTACTGGCGCAATACCCTGGCAGAATCTGCACGTGTCGTCATTGAAGTAGACAAGACACTCAACCAACGGAAAGTCATTATAGACATACCAAACGGCACAGTTGATCCTAATCAGGCTTTGACACTGATAAGCACCTATGAAAAACGCACCAATGAAGATAGAGGCATACTAGGGCCCGAGGAGACCGGGTGGGTGAGGGTAGAAGAAGCACCTGTTCTGATATCACCCTTTCGTGTCAGCCCCGTGCCAGAATATACAAAGCTGACCGGGGAAACAGGCATATTCTATCCATTCTGGATCCGCGCAGTGCTTACCAAAAAAGGAAAGCTAAAACCAGACGAAGATACATTTCCCTATATCCCTCGTGCTTACCTGGAGCCCCAGGCCAACCAGGAGGTTAACTACGTTTTTTCAGATGTTGACAGTGTAGACGAAGCATTTGGTCGTCCGTTCAGCGGAGAGCCTGACTGGGCAAGCTACTGCGAGTATGTCCTTTCCATGTTTAAGGCTGTAACCAGCCAAACTGTTGAGACTTACTCCGTGGAAAACTTCAAGGTAACCAGCGAATACACTGTCGTAATCAATGATACACTGACCGGACCGGCTGATGCCATTATCGGACTCTATGATTACATTATTCAAAAGAAAGACGTCCCCGCAACGCTGAAAACCCTTACTGATCGGCAAGAAGCACCATTGAAGGCTCTGCTTTCAGAAGCAGCATTCGAAACAGCCTCAACACGACACGTTGGCCAAATGGCTTTCGAGTTTCCCTTGTCGAAGTCCCAGCGGAATAGTCTTTATCATTACAATACTATCGGACATGGCGACATCCTGGCGATTAATGGTCCCCCAGGAACCGGGAAAACGACCTTACTGCAGAGCGTTGTTGCTACAGAAGTTGTAGAGAGCGCAATAGCAGGTGGTGATCCCCCAGTGATACTTGCCTGTTCAAGTAACAATCAGGCAGTCACCAATATCATAGATAGTTTTGCTAACGTAAAGCGGAAAAAGGGAGAGCCGTATGAACGATGGCTGCCAGACTTAGGAGGCTTCGGCTTATACCTTCCCGGCTCAGCGCGGGAAGTACAGGCACATATACCAACCATCAAACGAACGAAAGGAAAGCTTAGCGGATCACATACTGAAAAAGAAAACGAGACCTATCTGGATAGGGCAGAAGCCTATTACATTGAGCACAGCAAACAAACCGGTTCAACTCTTCCCGTCATCGTTAACGGTTTGCAGCAGAGGCTGATAGAAAGCCAACAAATGCTCGTAGATGGGATAAACCGTTGGCATGAGTATCAGGACCTTCAATCTCAATTGCCAGAGTTAAGCTTGCATAGTTTGCCTGATCTGGAGAAAGGACTCACCGATCTGGAGACCAGCTTCAGTGATTACCTGGACGCAGAATCCCTTTGGTTGAAACTACTTTCCTTTCTCAATTTTGTAAAGGAAAAACGTGCCACTCGTGCCAAACAGCTATTTCGTGCTTGTCCAGTTGCGTATAACTCCATTGATTTCTACGATCTTAAGTCCATACATCAATTCTTCGACTCAAAGTATGCTTTGATCACAAAGATCAGAAAAGCACAAAGCACTTGGGAGGATTGGCAAAGAAAGGCAAACGTCCATCTTGACCCGGGTGAACCAGCCTTTTTCGAGCAGCTGGAGATGGGTTTGAAGTACGATATGTTCTATACTGCCGTCCATTATTGGGAAGGCCGCTGGCTAATGGCCACCCGCACGGCTTTAGAAGAGAACCGGTTATCCCGTAACGGAGAGAGCGCTGCCAAAGAACGCTGGCTTCGTTTCGCTATGCTAACGCCCTGCTTCGTGTCCACTTTTTATATGGCGCCCAAATTCTTTAACTTCTCCAGATATATCCAGGTCAATCAGGGGCAGAATCCATGGGAAACCCCACCATTATTCGATTTCGTAGACTTGTTAATTGTCGACGAAGCAGGGCAGGTGTCACCCGAGATCGGTGCGGCGACTTTCGCTCTGGCGAAAAGGGCGCTGGTAGTTGGTGACATATTACAGATTGAGCCAGTCTGGAATGTACCTAAGAAAGTAGATCAGGCAAACCTGCACCGTTACCAGCTTATTAATAGTATGGATGATCAGCCAGGGATTGACGACCTCTACGATAAAGGTTTTCTGTGTAGTTCAGGTAGCGTTATGCGCATGGCACATAAGACATCCTCCTTCCAACTTTCTGCCACAAAAGCGCGGGGCATGCTCCTTACTGAGCACAGGCGTTGCTTTGATGAAATTATCAGCTACTGTAATAATCTGGCTTACGACGGAGTTCTTGAGCCGATGAAAGGTTCGGCAAAGAATACCCTGCTACCACCCTTGAAATTTATAGCCGTAGAAAGTGAATCCAGGGTGAGTGGTTCCAGCCGGGCGAACCCAAAAGAAGCGGAGGCAATTGCCAGATGGATCTCCGAACATCAGGAAGCTTTAGCGAAACATTACCAACTACCCTTAAGCGATATCGTCGCCATTGTGCCTCCTTTTAGTGGGCAAAAGCTTATGCTCCGTAATACCCTTCGAAAAGTCGGAATTAACATGAGCGGCCTGGTCATCGGAACGGTACATGCTCTTCAAGGCGCCGAGCGTCCGGTTGTGCTTTTCTCTGCAACCTATGGTTCAAACGATGAGGGTAAAAGCTACTTCTTTGATAGTGGACCGAATATGCTAAACGTTGCAGTCTCGCGGGCAAAGGAGTCATTTATATTGTTTGGCAATCCTAAAGTATTCCGACGTTCAGATCAAAGCCCATCGATGCAGCTCTATCGGCATATAGCCAGAGCTGCTGATGCTGTCTGCGAAAAGCAAACGCTTCCTAATGGCTAGACCGGTTCCTTGTTGGGGGAGGTACTCTATGCAAAAGATTTTATCCGTGAATGGCCAGGGAGGAAAGCGAGGCTTTCGAGTGTACCCGAAAAGGGACCTACCCGAAAATAAACAAGCCAGACAAACACAGAGCTGGCAAGTTTCCTACTTCACTGATCAGCAATTGCTCCCCATGTTGATTACATGTTATATCGCGAATATTGGCTTTAAATTCATACCGCAATAGTTACCAGAAATGAACCAGTTGATAACCGCAATAAAAAGCCTGATCACCCTGACTAGGGAGGAGGAATCCGTAGTGAACGGTCTGTTCAAACCTCTTGAGTTGAAGTCAGGAAATTATTTTGTTGAAGAAGGAGAGCTATGCCGTTATGTCGGCTTTATTGAATCCGGACTGGTTCGGTACCACATGAATGACGATGGTAACCAAAAAACCTTATACTTCAGCAGGGAAGGGGAGTTCGTTTGCAACTACCAGAGCTTTTTGCCTAAAGTGCCCTCCAATACCAGCATACAGGCGATCGAGGATACCCGTATGCAGGTGATCACTTACGATAATCTGCAACGTTTATACAAGACTGTCCGGGAAGGTGAGAAGCTGGGGCGTTTGGCCATCGAAGGTGTGTTTCTCAGCAGCCTGCAACAGTTAAAATCCTTTTACCGCGATTCCCCGGCCGAACGTTACCAGCAGTTTCTAAGTGCCTATCCCGAACTGGCGCAACGGATCCCCCAATACCATATCGCCTCTTATGTCGGCATCAAACCGCAGTCCCTGTCCAGAATCAGGAAAAAATTGGTGGCCGGAAAATAGCAGCCTCTCTCATTTGTTAACCCAGGTGAACGAATTCAGACTTTTTGTTCGGGAGATTTGTACCATAAATCATAGCAAAAATGGAAACACCAATCAAACAACAAACCTGGGGTACACGCTCAGTTTCTTACTGGATCACCTTTGTTCTGGCCCTTGGCATCATCTTCATCGGCCTGCGCTTTATCCTACAACCATACGACGGAGCCGTCGGATATGGCATACCTTTCAGCAATGAGTACGACGCTGCCTACGGAAAGATTAAGGGAATCCGGGATATCTTTTCAGGGATCGTTCTGCTGCCGTTGCTTTTCATGCGGATGCGCAACGCTACAGCCTGGGTATTTACCATGTCCATTCTGGTTCCTGTCGGGGACTTCCTGGTCGTTTATACCACCAATGGCGCAGGCGACCTTGAACACCTGCTGATCCACGGTATTACTGCTTTGGTCATGGTCGCCAATAGTTTTTTGCTATTTCGAACGAAATGAACAAACATCATACACGAAAGTGCTGTCTTTTACCGAGGGTGACTAAATTAGCGATAGCCGAAGATGATTATCTTTGATTCACAAGCACGGCCACAACCAACCACATTGGACGCAAAATAAGCCGCATCCGTGAACTACGCGGTATGAAGCAAGAAGCCGTTGCTTCTGATTTAGGGGTGAGTCAGCAAACCGTATCTGCTATGGAAAACAGGGAAACGATTGATAGAGACCTGTTGAGTCAGGTGGCTAAGATCCTGGGCGTTACGCCGGAAGCTATTGAGAACTTAGTGAAGAGGCTGTCCTGAACATCATCGGCAATACGTATCACGTTGACAATTGATCAGCTGTCAATTATGGTTGCACCTTCAACCCTTTGGATAAACTCTTAGAGAGTTATGAAGAGAATAAACGCTTATACGAGCGCCTGTTGCAAGCTGAAAAAGACAAAGTAGCTTATCTGGAAAAGCTGAGAAAGTAAACTATGTGTTTTCATCAACTCTATGCTAAGGGTATAAACGGTTCAAAGGCTATCCGGCCAAGATGTCAATAATAAAGTCTTACATCAGCTATTCCACCTTTTTCCACACTTTGAGTGTCGTATCCATAGCCAAGGTTACCGTTTGGCTCGTGTACGATAAAGCCAAATCTCTCGCCATATGGAACTATACAAAAGAAAGCATAGAATATTTAATTCATGTCCTCTTATGAAGAGAGCGATTTCCGCCATAAAGACGGTCAATCATTCGGTCAATTTATGTGGAAACCGCCCCCGCTTTTATCTAACCCTGGAGAAAGTTGAGATACAATGCAGACGATCTGATAGCGCTATTTGGATGGCACTGCATCAATCACCTTTACCTCGTATGGATCCAAGGACAACTTGATAGTGGCGCTTTTCCCTAACTGAACCTCTCGCTTGGCGGATTTAGCATCATAGAATATGAAAGTTTTTTCCTGTCCTTCAGGTATTTGGAAAGCCTCACACGCCTCAATTATGAAACTCTTTTTCTCAGATGAAGGATTACGAACGGTCAGAACTGCTTTAGAAGGAGACCAGGCTGCAAATCCATAAACCTCTCCTTTTAGTGGATCCCCTCCAATCCAATGAGCATCCTGTAGTATCCGTGAATTTGTTCTCGCCCAATTAGCCGCGGCGGCGAGCTCATCCCAGTTATCCGAGGTGAGCTTATTGGGATTGATATAGAGCTCCTGAAAACTTGTTCCGGTTCCAAAGAACGACCATATTTCGTCCGAAATATCTTTATTGCTAAAACCGAAGCCCGCCGGTGGGCCGTTTTCTGCTATACAGATTCCATGGAGCATCACTGCGTTTAAAGGGAACAGCGGTGCTCTTTTAACGACATTCCTGTAAGTTTCCGAATCCCGGTAAGTAATCCACTGCTGCCTTCCGGTGCCCGTGCCTGCCCGGTCGGTATCATGTCCGGCCCTCCATATTACGTCTCCAAAATTAAGCCAGTAGACTGAAGGCCATGTTCCCACGGTCAGGCTCAAATATAGAGTAGGATTTCTAAGTCGCATACCTTGGGTAAGCTTCAATAGTGCTTCGATGTCTTTCTGATATGTGATACTTGCTCCGCTTGCCCCGTTACCCGCACCTATCCCATCGAACTTGAACAAGGATACGTTGTACTTCTCCATAAAACTCTCTGTTACGCCTTTGAAACGGTTGAAATATATGGGGCCTGATAAAGAAAAACCGTTAGCATTAGTTTCAAACTTTGGGCTCTGCTTTCTCCCATATTCCAGCCGCTGCTTCTGGTCTTCCATATATCCTCCCCAGGGCGATATCCATACTCCAATGTTAGCGTTGAAGCCGGCGGCCTTTTCGGCAATTTTTGAGAAGCCTGAAGGGAAGTTCTTGTTAAACATCCACAGTGTCTGGTTGTCGTCCCAGCCGTCGTCAAACAAAAACGCATCCATTTTTACTTTGCGTTTAGAGATCAAGCTGTCTCCAAACTTCTGAATACGGTTTAAACAAGAGGCCTCATCAAGCTTGCGGTCCACCCAGGAAAGATCGTACCATGAATTGTAATGCAGGTTCTGACGGTAAGGGGTGGCTCTCTCTCTTTCGACATAATGCAAAAAGCCGCGTCTCAACTGGCCCTTTGGTGTAGTTCCCCAAACGATGGAGGCTGTAAGGGAACCTGTTACGGAAAGAGGCTCCTCTCGGGCTAAGTACGAGGTTAGAAACCCGGCATCCTCGTCATGCTGTGCCATTGGATCCTCGACGGCAAAAAATAGGTTGTCTATACCGAGGGGTGATCCGTCTACCTTGCCATGCTTTGTTGCACCTCGTTTTAATGGCAGTTTAACGAGGATAATCTTCTCAATAGATACAGAATCTTTGGCTTGGAAAGTAAAAGACTGACGGATATAATTTGAGCCGTCTTTTAACTGAACAGTCCATGTAATATTGATGCCCGAGGTTTTATTAAAAAGACGTGCCGAAAAGCCGGCTCCGCTCACCCGGTCAGAATATCTGAGTGCGTCTTTGTTTGCCGCAATCTTCTGCTGCTGTATGTTAGAAGCGACGAAATCGGCAGAGTTTAGCACCTTGCCATTTTTCAACCTTATTTCAAATAGCTGCATTCCGTCAAAAGACAGTACTTTCCCGCTTTGCTGATCCAAAAAGTCTCCAGCCGAAATTCTGTTCCCTTGTTTTACCCAGGAAATTCGCATGGCCTTATTCTCAACCACATACTGGTCTTTCTTGAATGTTAAAACTGCTTTTCCCGGATTTTTGCCTGGGTATTCAATCTGTGTGAATCCTTGTAAGGAGATGAAAGTACATAGCACCGCTAGTATTAGTTTTATGTTCATAAGTTTTATGATAAGCATTATCGCAAGTTTATATCTTTAACCTGCAACGAAACATTCCTCCGGAGAATAATCGGGCAGGCAGTTTGTTATCGACTACTTCACTACTGGCCATCCCTTTTTGTATGAAATGCCTTTTATAAGCAAAACGCGCGTATTGTAC
Source organism: Arcticibacter sp. (assembly GCF_045629565.1). Classification (GTDB taxonomy): domain Bacteria; phylum Bacteroidota; class Bacteroidia; order Sphingobacteriales; family Sphingobacteriaceae; genus Arcticibacter. Next base: position 27,826 of record NZ_JAZQRL010000061.1, on the reverse strand, counting down.
GTTTGCTCGGCCGGATTCTGATGTACAGGAATGGCGTGGTAAGCGATATAGGTTTTTCCTTTCGAGTCCTTGAATATTGAATTATGGCCAGGAGCAAGCCACTTTTCGTCTTTTTTAACAATAGCACTGCTTTCGAGTTGCTTACCATTCGCCATACTAACGAATGGGCCTAAAGCAGACTTCGATTTTGCTACCAACACCGCGTAATTGACGTTCGGTCCGCAGCAATTATCTCCCGAATAGTATAAATAGTAGGTTCCCTTATGATAATCTATCCAAGTGCCTTCAATCAGGCTATCGTAGGTTTGTTCTTGCGACGGATGTACCAAAAAGCTGGGTTTACTGCCAGGAGTGAAAGTTCTCCAGTCGTCGGAAAGTTCCTGTACCCGTATAGGTTTATGACCAGACCCCCAGTATAAAAGCTTCTTTCCAGTTTCCGGATCAATGAATGCAAAGGGGTCAATATTCACAAATCCGGTTCCACACACTAGAGGACTTCCCTTGTCCGTAAATGGCCCTAAGGGATTGTCGGAAAACGCTACCCCCAGGCATTTGCCCGTTTTCTCGCCCTTCTCCCCGGAATAAAACAAAATAAATTTACTCATCAGGGGATCAAATAAGACATGCGGGGCCCAAAAGTCTTTGTCGGCCCATACGGGTCTCGCAGGCAAAGCGTCTCCTGCAATCTCCCATACCTGTAAATCTTTAGAAACTGCGACAGGGATATTATAGTTCTTTCCATCTATTGTGCCGTTTGTTGCATAAGCATAATAAACGTCATTCACCCGAATGACCGTGGGGTCGGGAAAGTTTACGTTGAATACATTGACTTTTGTTTTCTGACCGTAGCATGTTGTTGCTAGGGCGGCAGATAGGAGGATTCCTAATATTGTGGTCAGGATGTAACTGCGTTTGATAACTTGAGATACTACTAGGTTCATGTAACTTAAATCTAGAGAAGCTAACTGTTTATTCGAGCGATAAATTAGCGAGGGTTGGTTTTACCGGTTAGTTCCTGTATAAGCTTTGTTTCTTCTGGGATGTAAGGCTTACCATCGCTATGAAATATTTCATGGAACCAAAGTGCCGGATCCGCGGTGTACTGTTTATCCCAGCTATCCCACGGCATCTTAGTTTGCGTCTTTCCGTCTACAAGCCCCCAGTTGAATACTCCCGTGCGATATTGGCGTGCCACAGGTAAAGAACTCTGAAACGTACTGTTATTGCCGCGAGCCATATATTCAGTGCAAATGATCGGACGACCATATCGTTGTAACCATAGTATTCTCTTTTCAAACTCTTCCGCGTTATCATAGTTATGGAACGTGATGATATCTGATTCTTCCAACTGCAGTTTGTCGATGGATTTTAGCTTTTCGTCTGATGACCACTCTCCAAGCCAAACTCCCGAAGTAAGTGGCTGAGACGGATTCACAGAACGAGCCCATAGAAAGGTTTTCTTTAGAAGAGGCAATACGTAATCGATTTTGTTCGGAAGTTCGCGCTTTCCGTAGGACGAGGTGTTTAAATTATCTGGCTCATTCCACACGTCCCAGCCCAGAATCCGTTTATCATTGCGCAAGTTCCGGATTATGCCCTTCACAAAGCGTTCTAGCCGTGGGTATTGTGTGGAGTCCTTTAATGCTGTAAAACCCGGGCTTTGTACCCATCCTGAATTATGAACAAAAGGTGTGGGTGCATTTTGCTTTCCGAGCTTCGGAAATGGGTCCCAACAGGAATCAAACAACACAAAAAGGGGTTTGATCTTATGTTTCTCGGAGATCTCCAGGAAGGTATTTATTCGATTTAGGAAGCCCGTCGAATCCTGATCCCATAAGAGATCGTGAAGATAAACGCGCATTGTATTCATGCCAATCGATTCTGCCAGCCCGAGCTCCCGGTTGATAGTGATGGTATCGAAAGAGCTTTCCTGCCACATTTCTAATTGATTAATTGCTGTGCTTGGAATAAAGTTGGCACCCACCAGCCATTTCTGCGAAGCATACCAATCATTGGCCTTGTCCTTGCTCCAGATCGTACGGCCGGTGGTTTGTGTTGGTCGTTGTAGGGAACAGCTTTGTAGTATTATTCCTGAAAATGCTAACAGGAGGAATTTTATTTTTAAGAATCTCACTTTGCTATAATTTATAGATGAATTAATGATATAGTTTATCAATGGCTGCAGGTGCTGCTTTTCCTCTACCGGCTTTTACTTCCAAGTGTCTGCTTCCACCTGCGTCAAAATACTGGAGGCGTATCCGGTGAAATCCTTTTCGTAAGGGAATAAATCCGGAAGCCTCTGTTGCGGCATGCTCGCCGTCATTGTCAATAACTGTTTCGTCGTCTATATACAATATAGCACCGTCATCAGAAACGACTTGGAAACTGTACATGTCATCCTCATCAACTTCTATATACCCTTCACAAATAAGGTAGAGGGTTTTCTTATCAGCAAAGGAGCCGAGGTCAAACCGCGGTAATACTCCTGAAGTATTTGCCTGTTCTATGCGGATATTTTTTGCGAGGGCTGAACTTTGGGTAGCCGTTCTAAATAACAAGCCCTGTTTATGAGACGTTATCTGAGTTGCGGGTCTGTAAGATTTCTTAATGTAGGTCGCCCGGTAAATTCCGCTCCGACGACCTGAGGGTAGTACGATCAAGACTTTCACAACTATGGGTACATCGTCTTTTAATTTCAATGTAAATGGGCCTTTGTATGCAGCACTTCCGGTATCAGGATCAGTGCCATCAAGTGTGTAAAACGTTGTTGCTCCGTCTACAGATGGCTCCAGGTTCAGCTGCACACTGGACTCAACAGTGACCAGGTCTCTAAGATCTTTTGGTTCAGGGATCCTGAAGTTCAGCTTTTCATTGTCGAGCGCCAATAAGCGAGTCTTCAGCTTTTCCAGGAACCGGTCATAGTTTTTTGCCGTGGCTGGGGACCAGGCAATCTCGGCCGCTGCCAGTGCACGTGGATAGGTCATATAGTCAGAATAGCTGCCTTCGCGAATATTCTCACCCCACACGTTTCCCTGTATCCCTTTGATATATTTATACTGATCAGCCGTCAATGAATCCGATAAGGGTTCGTAACTGTACACTTTACTTAATGGCACCAGAGCTGGAAAGGCTGGTGGTTCCGTCTTTGGATTACCCTGATAGTAGTCCAGGTATAAGTAGGTATACGGGCTCATGATTACGTCGTGATGCTGACGGGCCGCAGCAATCCCGCCAGTCTCTCCGCGCCAGCTCATCACCGTGGCGTTGGGTGCTAATCCGCCTTCCAGAATCTCATCCCAGCCTATAATTTTGCGCCCTTTACTGTTTACGAACTTCTCCATGCGTTGAACAAGGTAGCTTTGAAGCTCATGCTCATCTTTTAGTCCTTCTTTTTTCATTCTGTTCTGGCAGTTAGGGCAGACTTTCCAGCTTTCCTTAGGCGTTTCATCTCCTCCTATGTGAATATACTCAGAAGGGAAAAGCGCAATAACTTCGTTCAATACATCCTCAAGGAAAGTAAATGTGGTCTCTTTGCCAGGACAATAAACGTCCTTTGTTATTCCCCCCGACCGGGCTACCTGATACTGCCCACCAGTACAGCCGAGATGTGGGTAGGATGCCAGAGCAGCAGTAGAATGCCCGGGCATCTCAATCTCGGGAATCACAATGATATGCCTGGCCGAAGCGTACGATATAACCTGTCGAATCTCGTCCTGTGTGTAGTAGCCCCCATATTTGCCGTCTTTCATAAAGGGAGAATGTTTGACGTTGTCGACAGGTTCACGCCAGGCGCCAACAGTTTGTAGTTTCGGATATTTTTTAATCTCAATTCGCCAGCCTTGATCGTCTGTTAAATGCCAGTGAAAGCGGTTGAATTTAAACCCGGCCATCACATCTATAAACTTTTTCACGTATGATAGTGGGAAGAAATGACGGCTGACGTCGAGCATCAATCCGCGATAACCGAATCGAGGCTGATCCTTTATTGAAAGAGCCTGAATTGAAATTTCTTTCTTTCCAGCAGGAGGTGTTAGTTGTTGAAGCGTTTGTACTCCATAAAACAGCCCAGGGCCATCTCCCGATAAGCGAATCTGATTCTGTTTCACTATTAAGCTATATTCCTCAGGTTGCCCTGCATTCGACGCTTCGAAAAGGATACTTGCGATGTAGGAATCCGGGTTATTGGCAGCTTTCAGCTTCAGTCTGAAGCCATAATTGCTATAAAGGAACTCATTGAACAGACCCGCGGCTTCTCTTGCTTCTTCCCCGGAGTAATAGATGACACTTTTATTCGAGATATTAAAGCTCCCTCTGGACAACACGGTCTCCATAGGTTCTGGAATCAGCGCAACATTGGGTTTCTCCTGACTTAGTCCCCTTGATCCGGTCAGCAGGATAAAAAGCGGTATCAGGACCAGTGCGGGCGGACAGCCAACTTGGTTGAAGAATGATATGAAAACATTTGGAAACTCAAGCAGCCTCCTTTGCGGGTTCATACTCGTCTGATGATCCAAATGATCCAGCTCCAATGAACCGGAGGCATGTGTCTCTCTGTTTTTTAAAGAGACTCTTGTCTTTTTAATCATGTGTACGTTTGAGTTTGTATATATTAATATAGGTGGTGTCTGATTGATCGCTAATTTAGATGTGCACTCTTCTTAGTAAGCATTGTTGAGGAAGCGAAAGCTACCGGCTTCTACATTGAAGATATCGCTACCGTAAACATCTGTTGTTTTTCTTAGAGTAACCATGGACGTTTTCCGGGGCGTAGGGGTGCCGGACGCATTATGTGTGTGAAATACATAGGAAAGAACGCCATCTTTGCCTTTCACAATGTCCCCGTGTCCGCTACCATTATGATCGGTGACAGACTGATGAATAATAGGATTACCCGTATACCTGGTCCAGGGGCCCGAAGGGCTTTGACTAACAGCATATCCGACAGCATAATCCTTGTGCCTGAAATCATTTGCAGAATAGAACAGGTAATAGAGACCCTGATCCTTGATGACCGTAGGCCCCTCGGCTACTCTGCCTGCAGATGCGTTTACATGCTCCCAAGTGCCGGGAGTAGCGGTGATACATTCTACATTTGTACCAGCTACCATAGCTGAATAGTCAGCAGTCATTTCTGCCACCCATATCCTGTTTCCCCCGCCCAGACGTACATGATATAAATACTTCTTGCCATCTTCGTCAATAAAAATGAAGGGGTCTATCTGACCGTAAGAGGACGAAAGTGCAGTCTTGGCCGTTTGCCTGAACGGCCCACTTGGCTTGGAACTTTCTGCTATTGCAATTTTCTCATTGGCGGTATAAGCCATATAAAATTTTCCATTGTCTTCCCACACGTGAGGAGCCCAAAAGCCGATGTCTCCAAATGCATCCCCTTTTCGCAAAGCGTAACCTTTGGGAGACCAATTCTTCGTGTCGCTAGAGGTATAAACGAGTATCCCGTTGTCGGCGTTGACGTCGTTAGTACCATAAAGGTAGTAGATACCCTGGTGATAAAAGACAGTAGGGTCTGCCTGAAGTAAGGGAGTAAGTATCGCAGGCTGCTCCGGTTCGTCGTCCGGTTCCTGGGCATCCGATTTCTTGCCACAGGCTGTGCTTAGGATAAGTAAAAGTATCGCAATGGCGTGCAGTGGATTAAAAGCATGTCTTCCTTCCATATAGTCCGAATTAATTTGGTTAAATAAGTTTTAAAAAATAATCTCTACAGTCCTGCAAGCACCTGCAGCGCCTTTTGTACGGGATCACCCGTCACTGGTTTTTCGGCTACATACGGCTGCTCTGCCCATTTTTTTTCTACGCTGAAAAAATCAGGTTGAGGCAGGTTCTGTCCGCTCAACTTTGCCTCCAGATAATGAATATATTGTTCCCACCGGGATAAATAAAGTGTTCCCATCAAACCTCCCCATTCCTTGTTTGCATAGTCGTTAAAGCGAGTGTCCCGTTGGTTAGGTCCCCAATAGCTTATCTGTGTTCTGGCGTTTAATACCGCATTTTCCTTGTCCCGTAAATCTCCTCCGAACTGCGAAGCGCTCTTAAGCCAGGTCTCAAGCCGAAAACTGTCATGGGTCTGAAGCAAGCTATCTTGTATTTTCATAAGGCCCAGAAAATATCCCGATTTTCTCTTAAAATCATCCTTATTATTGCCCTTAAATGCAGTAACCATGTCCTGATAGGCGCTTTCCCCACGGTTGCTTACTACCTGTCTTACCAGATCAACTAGATCGTACCTAAAATGGGCATCATTCCTATATTTGCTTGCTGACGTAGCAAACTTCCTCACAGCAGCTTCAAAGACACGGGGATCGTAGCTTCTCTTTAAGGTACCCCAGGCACGCGCATATCGGGCTTCAAGGGAGGGCCGGGCACAGAACACACTTTCTGGAGCCCCTTGTTGCGGTTCTATTTTGCTCGAATAAACTGTATTCAGAAATACCTGCCAGGCTTCCTTTATATCCGCATTTGCTCCACCATATCTGAAATCGGCATACTTGTTTATCCACTGCTTGATATCTACGTGACCGCCCTGCCATGCGGCATCATAAATCAAATCATAAAGAACCGGATTATTATTATAGCCTTCGGGAATCTCTCCGATACCAACGAGGGATTTTCCTTCAGGGATAGCCATGACCTCAAATGGTTTATTAGCGAGATATTCAAGTTTTCCATACAGGCCCTCATTCTCACCGAAATTGTTAACTGAGCCAAATATCCAATTGCGGCCCCCGTATCCCTTTCTTGAGAGCCAGTTCTGATGATCTTCTCCCATCAGATCCAGGATCAGAACGCTGTCTGATGGGACTTTATCCATAAGACGGTCGTCCGGGTTGCCTGACCAGCCTTGCAATACCCAAGTAGAGCCCGGATACGCCGCGGTCATTGCTCTATAAACGTTCTCTCCTGCGGCACTCAGATCTACCCCATGGGATATTCCTCCCTCATGGAAAGGATCACCGCCGAAGAACCGGAAACTTATTCCATACTCGTTCTTCAGGTGCTTATAATAGCTTGCCGCCATTTCTTTAAAGAGAGATTCCTCAGGCGATAAAATAGCAGGTCGCGAGTAGGGGCCCCAATAGCCCTGGTTGATTATGTTCGCTTTGGGATACTTCTTTTGCAAAGCATTAGGAACCATACCGTAAAAGCCCTGAAGTACGGGCTCGATCCCAAGCTCATTCATTCGCTTGAGAATAAGCTTCTGCAGTTGTGATTGTTGATTGAGAACATGGTCGCTCACCGGACCGCCCCAACCTTCTAGATTTCCCATTAGCCACCAGGCAGAATAGGCGGGTCCTGGAATAAACGCTTGTCTTTCAGTTTTTTTAAAACCAAAATCACGGAGTGTAAGATCCCATATTTTTTCTGTTCCCACGGGGGCAAGAGCAAGGTTGACGCCATTCAGAGCAAGCCAATCCAGTACATATTCCCATTCTCTTTCTTGATAAAAAGACATGGTGTAATTCACGGTACAATAATTTAAACTATACCGGTATTTAAATGGAGTGGTCTGGGTGAGGGTACCCTCGATAGCTGGCAACTTCTTGATGGGCTTGATATTGCTACTTTCAAGTGACATCGATTGCTTACAGTAGTATTTTAAATACCAGTTAATTCCCATAGCCGCTGCAGAGGAGGAGCTTGCAGCTACTGTCAAATGACCCTTACTCGTTTGTAAGCTAAATACATCACCTTTTGAGGTCGGTTTCAGTGATTTAAATTGGACTTTAGGGGCTAACCAGGGAACCCGTCGTTCCAGCAAATGTTGAACACCGTTAAAATCCTCTGCAATGGCTGCCAGAAAGTTAAGGAAGAAAAAGAGTATCAAGCCAGGTATGCGATACATATATTGTAGAAATTAAGTAAGAAATTAATCAAGGAAGGATTCAAGTAGATTGAATAATCCTGCTTTACCTTCATAAGAGAATATTTGTGCCGGGCTCTCCGGCACAAATATTATTCTATTTTGAAGACGCCGAGTTCGCTAAATGAACAGTGAGTTTCATTAATTACATTTTGCTCATTCATCTGTACCCTTATATACTGCGCAGTAGTCAGTGGTAATATGATGTACTGATCATTATTCTTGATGGTCGCTCTAGGCACAGGGTAGTATCCAAGACTCTCCCAGGGCTCGCTTGAATTCTTTTTTACAAAGATCTCGACTTTAGCAGGTCCGGGCGTTGCCGAACTTGACTTGATCCACAAGCCGTCGAAAGTTCTTTGGGCGGCCATATTAAGGGAGATATATCGGGGCAGTCGTACCGTCCCCCATTGTGTGTGCCAATAGCTCGGCAGTCCATCCAGTACGTCAGTAGCAAGACTCTGTTGACTGTCAAAATCGAGAATGCTCCAGCCAGTCCTGCTTAAGATCGAATTTCTGAACGTGAGGCTTTTCTCGCTTTTTTCGCCCGAGACCGGATCTGTAACCACGGCAAGTACCGTAACAGTTTCCCCTGACGTCACAGGTCCGAATTTCACGCTTTCAGATGCGGAACTGGTTACTGTCAGATTATTTGCTATGTTTTCCGAACTGAAAACAATGTTTGCCTCCCGTCCCGTGGTATTTGACCATCTCAACGTAACTTCTTTGTTCAAGTAAGTGGCTGTGAGTGACTGAATAATCTGACCAACAGTGAGTCCCCGTGGTGTAGCACTAAACGTCTTAGATTCCTGCACCTGTTCTGCTGGATCGATCACGGTTACAAGCACCTCTGTTGGATCCTGAACCATATTTGTCAAATCAACGACCCCGGTCACAGTTGTTGAAGTGGTCACTTCCTCCTTCGTTTGGCCGTTATTACTGTATTTGAACGTTATCTTTAGCTCTCGTCCGGTCTCATTGGCAAAACTAAACTTCAGACCGCCTACGATCGGCGCAACGCTCATAGCATTCAAAGTTATCAAAGCGGCTGACCCCTTTGTTACAACCTCAGAAGTTGCAAGAACTTTGGAAGGCCGGTCTGTTTGCCCGTAATAAATTATACGGAAAGAATAAGCGGCGTTATAGTTGAGACCGCTTAGTACTGCGTCCTGACTAAAGTCCGTTACTTTTAACTCTTTTTTCTCCTCTCCCTCGGTGTAAAAAATAATCCCATATTTCACAAGATCTGTATCCATTTCAGGAAAGGAGAACCGAACCTTTCCGTAGTAATCTGCAGTTATAGAGACTCCTTCTGGTTGAGGAGTGCTGATAGGCGGCTCCCGAAGTTCTGTCTCTTTAGAACATGACCAGAGCGAACAGCCTAAAGCAAGAATACATATATATTTAAGAATCGTTTTCATCTTATTTTTATTGAAGTATAACTATCGGGTTTTACCAGCCGTAATTCTGGACAATGGCGCCATTGGATTTCACAATTTCATCTGCTGGGATTGGCATCAGGTAATGATTCAGACGGAATACTCTTTTCCCACCCTGACGTATTTCTCTTACATTGTAGAAGCCTGGTGAAGGCGATGTATAATTCAAGCCGGTGAAGGAGGTAATAGCAGGCGTATGCGCGATTAACCATCTTCTGATATCCCAGAATCTCGCCCCTTCATATGCCAGTTCAACACGGCGTTCATTCTGAATCCTTTTGCGCATTCCTTCTTTAGTCTGATCCTCTGAAGTGATCGGCAGGGCAGGCATTCCTACCCGTCTGCGTACCTGGTTGATTGCATCGTACACCTGGCCATTAGGAGCGTCCAGATATTCGTTCATAGCTTCCGCGTACCATAAAAGAACCTCCGCATAGCGATAGTAGGGAAAGTTACGGGCAATTGATTTAGGGTTAGACAGTACCGTTTGCGAAGGGTCATTCCATTTCTGAACGTAATATCCGGTTCTGGTGCTGTTTCCTGTTTTGCCTCCCCATCCATCGTTGGATTGGCCCGTGTTACCGGAGAACTCCGTTAGTACGTTACGATGTAATAGTGGCATGCCATTGAAGTAAACATCAGTATAGAACCTTGGGTCTCGATTGATATACATGTTATGTATAGGAACGCGAACTGTTGTCCAATTCCTGTTCCGGAAGACATTCATCGTGGTATCCTTCGTTCCCGTCTTCTTATATCCCGAAAGCGGATCTGTAATAAAACGGCCGTTACTCATCTCGTACGAGTCGACTTGTTCCTGTGTAGGTGATAGTGCACCCCACATTCCATAGTCGGTACCGTTAGGCCCTGTTCCATATTCGAATGTGGTCGAGAAACCCATCTGACGATGGAAAATCACCTCAGTATAATTGCGGCTCATGAAAAGTTCAGCCTGTTTCGGGTAGAGTGAATATGCCCCTGATTGAATTATTTCGTTAGCTGCATCTGCAGCACGCTTCCATTTTTCTCTGTCATAAGAAGTATTGAAGAGTACTTTCCCGTCAGTATTCCTCACGCTGAGCAATGTGCTCTTTAGAAGTTGTCCTTCTACAGATACCGGATTGCCATCAATTTCTCCGCCATTGAATAGCGGACTTGCAGCATAGACAAGGATTTTTGCTTTCAATGCTTGGGCAGCGCCTCGTGTGATCCGGCCGGCGTCCCTGGTCTCCAGGTAGGAGGGATCAAGATTAGGAATAACTTCATCCAGAATACCTACCATGAAATTCACCGCTTCATCTGTACTGTTCCGTGGAGTCGGCAGTTTTTCAGTAACCTCTTTTGCTGTAATATAGTGATCAATCACCGGAACAGCCCCATACCGCTTGAATAACTCGAATGTGTAGAAGGCAATAAAAAACTTAGCTTCCATCTTAAAGTGAGTTCGTCGTGCATTGTAGTAAGCCTCTCTTTGCTTGTCTTTCACGGGAACGTTGTCAATGTGCTCAATGAAGTGATGCGCTGTACGAATGAGCTGATAGGCATTCCAGCGACCTAACGGATTATTACTCTGGTTCCATGTGCCATCTTCATAAAGAAAGGAAGCCATATCTGTCCAGTTACCAGCCGCTTCATCGGATGATGCCGACATCACAGCGTTTGACGCATCCCCATAGGCTGTCCAATAGTCAAGTGGTAAGCCGTTATAAAGGGCGGTTAATTCTTTTTCTAACTCAACTATATCATCGAGCAGATCAGACTCCTGATAGAATTCCTTAGGTGCAACATCTAAGAAATTGCTGCAGGATGCAAAGGTGGCGGTCAATAGAAATGCTATTGTGTAGAATCTAAAACCGGTTAAATTTATTTTCATGTTGAATGTCTTGAAACTTTGCTGGTTATATTGCTTGGAGTAGGAACACTTAGCCTACTGTAAGTTGAATTGTAGGCCCATCTGTACTGTTCTCATAATCGGATAGGCGAGAGCACCGTTATTGTTACTCACTTCCGGATCAAACATTCCGTCGAGATGATCCCAGGTTAACAGGTTATTTCCGTTTGCGTACACTCTGATACTCTTAACTCTCAACCGTGTCAGAAGACCAGTGGAGAAGTTATAGCCGATCTCAGCATTTTTCAAACGCAAGTAGTCGCCACTGCGCCACCAAAAGTTCGATCCCGCGGTATTGTTCTCATTTTTGCCAGACGACAGGCGAGGGTATTTTGCATCCCTGCTATCTTCAGTCCAGTAGTTGTTGAGGAAATCAACGTTCATTTGCTCGAACAGCCAGTCTCTTCCAAAAAGAGCGTCGCTCCGTATGTCAATTGAGCGACCAAGTGTTCCCTGGAATAATAATGATATATCCCAGTTCTTCAACTTCAAATTCAGGTTTGCTCCCAGGATATGTTCAGGGTCGCCAACCTTACCCAGGTATGAATTGTCTAATGTGTTGATAATATTGTCACCATTGATATCACGGTATTTAATATCGCCGGGCTGCAGGTTGCCGAATTGGGACGGACTGTTTGCAACCTCTGCCTTGTTCTGGAAATATCCCATAGAGGTATAGCCATAGAATTCCCCTAAACGCCTACCAGTATATTGTTGCCATGGACGATCGAAGTAGGTTGGCTCTGCATAGTCAAGAATTTTATTTCTCGCAAATGACCATTGTAGTCCGATTCTCATCCGTGAGTTGACTCCCAATTTGGCATTGTGCGTTACACTAAGTTCTACGCCCTTGTTTTCAACCCTGCCAGCATTTATGTTCGGATAGCTTATCAACCCATACACTCCCGATGTAATCCGTGAGCTTGTGGTAAATATCCCTTTTCTATCTCTGTAGAAGACGTCACCTTCAATTTGGAGTGCATTTTTAAAGAGGTTAAGTTCCATTCCAAGGTTGTAGTTCGTTTCTGTCTCCCAGGTAGCCTCTGGGTTGCCCTCAACAGACGGCCCCGCAGTAGGGATCCTGTTTTCGTAATTCTCCCCGAAACTATAACCTCCGGTATTCAGGTTCCACCTCGACTGGTAAGCAAATCTGGTGTTTCCCTGCACACCTACTTTCCCTCCGGATGCCCTTAGCTTTAAATAATCAATCCATTCCAAACCCTGCATAAATGATTCTCTGCTGATTATCCAGCCAGCTGACAAGGCGGGGAAAATGCCGGTACGGTTACTAGGAGCAAAGTTCTCAGATCCACTTACAGTAAGCACACCTTCAACAAAGTACTTATCGTTGAAGCCATAATTTACCCGGTTTATCAAGCTCTGTGTCCGGTAGGGTAGTGCCCCGGTGGCGTCGCCCGAACGGTAATTATTACTTTGTATCCTGTAAAGGGACATCCCTCCAATCGTGTGCTTTCCGAACGTTCTGTCGTAGTTCAGGTACAATTCATTTGTCATGTTCCGGGCGTAATTTGGAGTGCTTTCCTGATATCCGAGGAAATCAGCGCCGGTACGAACAGGTGAATAGGGAGTCGCCGCATTCGGTCCGTTATATACGAAGGAATAATAATTGCGGTGACGTGAGTACCCGGCGTCGGACCGGAAATCGTATGAAAACCGATCGCGTAGTGAAAGCCCCGGAGTAATAAAATCGAGTTTAAATACGGGACCAACGGTGCCCTGCATGTAGGAGTTAAACACCCGGCTGTACCCGGATTCATTAAGACGGGCAAAGGGATTCGTAACGCCGACGGCAGATGCCTCGGATATAGACCCATCTGGATTTCTCACAGGGAATGCGTAGGAGGGGGTCATATAGATTTCCTGCCACAGTGTACTTCCATTGGTCCCCGGGTAGTTCCGGTTACTAATAATTGTCGCTAAACTAAGTTCCGTACTGATCCAATTATTTATTTCTACATCTATATTACTTCTGAAGTTGAACCGGTCCTCTTTTGCCTGAGAGTTCCAGTCTTTGTCTTCTTCATCTACTTTGTAAATACCGGATATATTTAAATAAGAACCCGAGACGAAATAGCGTGCTTTCTTAGAACCTCCGCTTACATTCAGGTTTGTGGTCGTCCGGGTGGCGAAGTCCTTAGTTATCTCGTCAAACCAGTTCACGTCAGGGTACAAATATTCATACTGGCGTTCTTTCGGCCAGTTTATACCGCGGTCAAATTGGTCGATAAAATCTTCTGAATAGATATCCGCTTCTGTGATTTTTCCGTCGTTTATGAGCGCAACCCGCTTCATTCGGAAATAGTCGGCTGAGCTGAGGTATTTAGGGATATATGTCGGATTGTCCATCGACTTTTCGACATTGAAGGTAACGTTCGGCTTATCTGTGATAGACCCTCTTTTGGTAGTCACCAAAACGACACCATTTGCACCTTCCACCCCGAATACGGAAGTGGTAGCTGCATCCTTCAAAATCGAAATAGACTCGACCTCATTCGGATCGATTAATCCAAACCCTTCCCTTCTGACTCCATCAACCAGGATAACAGGGTTTCGGTCGGAGGAAAAGCTGCTGATACCTCTGATCCAGATAGAGGAGCCATCCGCACCAGGCTCGCCGGTGGTCTGTCTGGCGAATAATCCTGGTAGCCGTCCCACGAGTGCATTGCTCAGGTTAGATACCGCTGATTGCTTCAGTTCTTTAGTCTGGATGGTAGCAATCGCACCCGTTATAGACGCTTTCTTCTGTTTTCCGAAAGCGACAACGACCACGTCATTCAAGGTATTTGTACTCACTTTAAGTACAACATCAATCGTGCTCCGGTTTTCGACTACTACCTCCTGGCTAATATAACCGAGCATGGAAAATACAAGTATTTCACTGTCATTGTTCACCTTCAGGGAATATCTTCCGTTAGCATCGGTGACTGTACCTCTACCGTTTTTCCCTTTCACAAAAACAGATACGCCCGGCAATGCACCTGTAGAATCTCGAACTGTTCCTTGAATCGATCTTTCAATACTAGTAGCAGTCGTTGCGGCCTTCATGGGGCGATTCTTGATCACGATGGCGTTCTCCAGAAGTTCATAAGAGAACGGCTGTTCGCTGAAGCATCGTTTCAGGGCATCTTCTACAGCCGCTTTTTGCAACCTGAGAGTTAATGGACGTGCTTTGTTCAAATATTTTGTTTCATATAGTAAACTATATCCCGTTTGGTTGCTGATTTGTTCCAGTACAAACTCGAGAGATGCGTCCTTGACATTGAGCGATACCTGCTGGGAAAAAACGGAGGCACTTGCCTGCAAACTGAATACAGCTAATAAGAAAAACGCTATTTTCATAATAAAAAATGACCTTAAACAGTGAAAGTTTAGCTTCTTTAGGTTTAGGTTAATTAGTGGCATGACATTCCTGTCACGAATATTAAAATTCATAAATTTGGTGGTAGTAAGGTGAAAATTTGGTTATAGTCAGTAATGATCAAAGCAGTACCTTATCATTGGTCGGAGCGTTGGCGCGCTCCGGCTTTTTCCATGGCAGTAATTATTTTTCCATATATACTCTCCTTCCTTCTGTTTTATATTTTGCTCCGCTGGTAATTTCAATCATTTTTAGAATTTCAGATAAAGGCAGGTCTCGGCGAACCTTCCCGTTAAACCTGTAATCAAGTCCATCCGGCGAGTCAAACCTCACTCCATACCACCGTTCCAATTCGCTGATTACAACGAAAATAGAGGCGTTTCTGAAAAGGAAGTTTCCGTTCTTCCATGCGACTGCATCATTTGCATTGTTCAACTCGAGAACATCGATGTCAGACTTATTGGAAATATAAGCCTGTTGAGAGGGCTTTAAAATTTTCGATTTCGTCCCTAGCCGCACCTCAATACTGCCTTCCAGGAGCGTAGTTCTTACAAATCCATCATCCTGATAAGCATTTATATTAAAATGAGTACCCAATACTTTTACTGTCTGCTCGCCGGAAGTGACCAGGAACGGTCTATTTGAATCCTTTTCAACTTCAAAATATACCTCTCCGGTTATCTGCACCTCCCTGGAATTTGCGGCAAAGGAGATGGGAAAACGAATTGAAGAAGCAGAGTTCAACCATACTTTAGATCTGTCGGGTAGAACGACATGGTATTGGCCGCCAACAGGTGTTTCGATGGTATTGTAGGTTGAAGAATATGAATCCGACAATCCGTTAGATTCAGGAGCATCATAAGTAAGCTGTCCTTCTTTTGTTTTGCTGACAACGATGCCCGCCTGTTCCGCCACCTTGCCGTTCTCCCGCCCATCAAGCAGTATTTTTTTTCCATTGGCAAGGGTTAGGTAGGCCTTGTTCCCACCAGGTTGAGCATCTGCAAGTATCGTGACTTTCTCATTTTCCTCGTTAGTCCGGCCATAGTGATAATAGTACAACGCGGATGAAAAGAACATAAGCAGACAAGCTGCAACGGCAAGCCTGGCCATCCTTATAGTACGAAGTGAGGACTTTTTCTCGTGCAATATCTTTTCGTTGATCGCTAAGAGCATCCGGTTACTTACATCCTCGAGATCCTCTTTAGATACATTGCTTTCACTTTTTTTTAGATCTACCAAAAACGCCGCCTCTACCAGCGCTCTTTCTTCTGGTGTACATTGACCTTTCGCATACCTGTCTATTAATCGTTGTACTTCATTATCATTTGCCATAGCTTCGTTTGGAGCTTCTTTTAAAGTATGTCGGATAAAGGTTTGGTATGGCCTAAATATTTTTTTAAAAAAATGGGCAGCTCTGAGAAATTATCGCTGCCTGCCGGAATATTAAGACGCCGGTTCGGAAATTCGATGGTGATCAACTACCTTGTAGACCACACAACCGTTTGCGATTCTCTAAGCCGGCACCTTAGTGGCTCTTTGGTGTATTATGAATATCTGCCTTGGTGAAGTAAAATTGGCTCTGCTCAGTCGGTTTTAGGATTTCAGCTACTTACATCGTTGAATTTGTTGATCATTATAGTATCCGAATTGCTGCTGTTCGGGAAACGCCGTTGACATTTGTCTTGTACACCGGACTCCGGAAGCAAATTTTCATCGTTACGCAATCGCTTGCTCAGACGCTTTCGGCGTCGCTAACAATAATTTTCCAATACTTGTATTAAAGTTCACAAAGCATCTGCCGCAGGATGCATAATAGCCTATACAAAGCCAGACGAATACATGAAAGAGAATTTTGACGAAATAATATCGAATTTTCAAGTGGATAAGAGACATTGGATTGCTGTGCCATTAGGCTCAGGTTTAATAAACGACACCTACTGTGTTAAAAGTGCTTTATCCGATCAGCCAAAATACTTGCTACAACGGGTAAACAGCCAGATCTTTAAAGATGTGCCTTTGTTGATGAGGAACATTGTACACGTGACTTCACATATTAAAAATAAACTTTCACTGAGTTCTGCTACTCATCCGGGTCAGAAGGTGCTCGAGGTAGTTCCTGCCTTAACAGGGGAGATGTTCTACCTTGATGCTCGTGGTAACTACTGGCGGGTATTTTGCTTCATTGAGAATTCAAGGAGCTTTGACAGGGTTGAAACAGAGCAACATGCCTTTCAGGGAGGACTCGCGTTCGGACAGTTTCATGCGATGCTATCAGATCTGAATATTACATCTATAGCTGACAGTATCCCCGACTTTCACAATATTAGCGCGAGATTGGATGCCTTGCAGGCTTCTATTCACAAAGATCCGTTCAGCCGTGTTGCAGCGCTCGGATATGAGCTTGCTTTTATAAGTGAAAGGGAGGACCAAATGAAGAAGATCCTCAGACTTGGAAGCGAGGAAAGGATACCTCGCCGGGTTATTCATAGCGATACGAAATTCAATAATATTTTGTTTGACAACAATGGTAACGTACAGTGTGTAGTGGATCTAGATACCGTTATGGTAGGATATTTGGCTTATGACTTTGGCGATGCCATTCGAACAATAGTTAACTCGGCCGCTGAAGACGAAAATGAGCTACAAAAAATCGTATTGAATATTCCGCTTTTTGAAGCTTTTACACGCGGCTACCTTTCTGAATCCATGAGTTTTCTGGAAGAGGAGGAATTGGGTTCTCTGATTGAGGGAGTGTTGCTTCTTCCGTATATGCAGGCTGTACGTTTCCTAACTGATTATATTGATGGAGATGTTTATTACAAAACGGCCTTTCCTGGACACAATTTGCAAAGAACTATGGCGCAGTTACAGCTGGTCAGAAAATTGGAAGAAAACCGTGACAGGCTTGCAGGTCTGATTGAAGCGGAGGCGGAACGACTGATCAACTCAAAATACGTCTGACAGGCGAATCAGGTTAGGGGAAGGTATTCTGCTATTTATGTAGCTTGCCAGTTAGGTTGTTGTTTTCTACTAGCTTTGATTCTACGACGATTTTGTAGAACGCTTGTACATCTTGTGTTCGTCCAGGATGGCTGATTAGGTCCAGCAAAGTGTCCGTAGCTTTCCTCGCCTGTAATGCGGGAAATTGTTCCACAGAAGCAACCGGCCTGGATTCCAGATAGTCTAAAAGCGGGAGGTTTGCATAACTCACAAAATCAATCTCTTTTCCATTTTTGATCTTCGATTGCCTCATATATTTCATGGCATACAAAGCTACATAATCATTAAACGTGACTATTGCGGAAGGTTGTCTTTTGTTGTCAAGCAGGTAATTCAAAGCCTCAATGGAGCCTTCCTCAGTAAGGTCAGATTCAGCCACCAGAGTAGGATCAAACTTTAACCTGTTCCGCACAAGTGCCTCGACAAAGCCCGCTTTTCGTTCTTTGCTGGCAAGAAGTGTTGATGGTCCGTTAATCATCCCAATAACGCGGTGCCCTCTTTTTAAAAGATAGTTTACCGCTTCAACTGTTCCCGTTTCTATACTACATGCCACAGAATGAATCTCCTGTATAGGTGGTATTCTATCAAAAAAAACTGTAGGAATGTTGAATTTCTTTAATGACTCGAAGTGTTCAAATGATCTTGTGCTTTTGGAGACCGAGATCAAAAGCCCATCAACCCGTTGTTTTTTCATCTTTTCAATGAGTTGCTTTTCTTTAGCTTCACTATCATGAGATTGGGCCAATAGCATCGTGTAGTTTCTGGCGTAAGCCGTCTCCTCAATAGCACTAATGGCGGAAGAAAAGAAAATCTCAGACAGTTCAGGTATGATCACGCCGATGGTGTAGGTTTTTCCTTTCTGGAAGGAAATCGCCGTGTGATTGGGCTGGTAATTCAGGTCCGCTGCTAGCTTCTTTATTTTAGCCTTCATCTCCTTGCCAATGCTAGGATGATCGTGTAACGCCCGGGAAACGGTTGATGTTGCGATTTGCAGGATGTCTGCAATTTCTTTGATCGTTACTGGTCTTTCTGCCATTACGTATAAGATAACTGTCTGGTGGAAAACTGGTCCAGAGCTTTATGAATAAGTGTGAGAAGTTAAAATTAGCTATTTACAGTGAAATTTAAAGACTTATCGAAGTTATTCCTCAGTGGGGCGAAAAAGCGGTTACAATAGTTTCTTTTGAAGGCGTTATTGAACATCTTTATAATGCAAACGCAAACGTTTGTGCATCCCAGACTGGAAGATTTTTTCAGAAAAAAAAGAATTTCTTTAGCTAGCAGAATAACGGGTCGCCAAAGTTCTCTTTCTTCCATCAAGACTAAAATATCAGACCTCGGATCCTTCTTTTTTTTATTAGAAACTTAAAGAATTGCATGAAAAAGCGCCTCTTTTCCAGTATTTAAAGCTTATACATTTCTAAAAGCTATTGTTACGCAATCGCTTGCTCAAAGCAACCTGCCTTGTCGTAGATATAAATTTGAATATTGCATAGAGCATTTGATAGGAGCTCATTTGCATTGGTTTTCGATGGTAGCCACAAGAAAACGGCTTGAGGTTGCTCGATATGATTCCAGAGAGTAAGAAGAAGGAGCGGAATCTTAGACCGATCCGCTAAACTGTAAAAGTTAAAAATGAGTAAAATATTGTTAATTCTGTCTGTGAGCTTAATCTTTCTGACTCTTTTTCCTCAATATGGAAGGGCCCAAGGTCGTGACAATGGGGAGAATTTGAGCCTGTTTATCGTTGGGAACAGCTTCTCGAACAACGCTACGCACTATCTGGATACGATTGCCAAAGAAAACGGTTACGTCATCAGTATTAGTCGGGCGGAGATAGGAGGGGGCTCGCTGGAACAACACTGGAAAGCGGCAGAGACATTCGAATACGATTCGCTTTCTCCCGCCGGGCGCCCGTATAATGGTAAATCACTGAAGATGTTGTTGAATGAGGGAAAGTGGAAAATAGTGACTTTGCAGCAGTATTCTTTTTTGTCTTCCGACAGCGTCTCTTATATTCCTTATTTGAAGAAACTTTGCCATTATATCAAAATGGCGCAGCCGGAAGCTGAGATACTTTTGCATCAAACCTGGGCCTATCGAAGCGATTCCCCGGGCTTTAGTATGATCGGCGGTTCAGTGCCTGCGAGAGGCCAACGAGAAATGTGGGAGAAATCAAGAAAAATGTATCATCATTACGCCTCGCTATTAGGATTGAGGATCATTCCTGTCGGCGATGCTTTTTGGTCCGTTGATTCAGACAAAAGAGACGGATATAAAAAAGATCCTGTTTACAATTTCGATATCCCTGTTTATCCGCAGTTGCCAGACCAAAAGAATTCGCTGCACGTTGGCTATTTCTGGGATCAGAATCAAAGATTTTCATTTGATTCTAACCATGCGAATGATGCAGGTTGTTTTCTCGGATCTTTAGTTTGGTATGCAACGCTGTTTGAACGTTCACCAAGAAAGGTCAGGTTTCAACCGTCGGATTTGTCACCAACTTTCGCAGGGCGGCTACGAAGGGAAGCATCAAACGCCGTAAAAGGCGAATTAAACAATAGAAGAAAAAGTAGAAACCGCATCATGAAATCTGTCAGGAGTAAACTATCCCTGAAAGCGGTGAAATAAACAGTTGGATGGCCAGGAGGACGTGATCTACTATTACTGCGAATATTGATTATATGTATATATTTACTAATCACATGAGAAATACGGTCGACTACTGCACACTTTCTGACGTTGATCTCGTTAGCTTAGTTAAAACTAGAGATTTGTCCGCATTTACGGAGATCTACAACCGCTACAACGGCCTTTTGTATATATATTCATTTAAGATGATTAAAGATGAGAAAGAAGCCGAAGATGCCGTTCAGGACGTGTTCCTTTCTTTGTGGGGGAGTCATGAAACATTGGAATTGAGGTCTTCATTAGCGTCTTATCTCTATAGTGCTGTACGTTACAAGTTCTTCGATCTTTTATCTAAAAAGAAAATTAGGTCTGACTACGCGAAAAGCTTGCAGGTTCTCATGGCTCAGGCATCATATTCTACAGATGACTACATTAATGAAAAGGAACTTGTGTTTCAAGTGGAAAAGGAGCTGACTAATTTACCTGCAAAGATGCGTCAGGTTTTCGAGCTAAGCAGAAAGACCGGAATGTCTCATCGACTGATCGCTGAAGAATTAAGCCTTTCTGAAAAAACCGTCCGGAATCATGTAAATCATGCCTTAAAAATCCTTCGTTTAAAGCTCGGAAGTGTGATCTGAACTCGTGAAAATACCGTTGATGAACCTCCATTGAAGCTTCTTCTGCCGCTATCTTCACCATGAAGCATGGTTTGTGTTTTGTGCGTCTATCAGGTCTGCTATTAATTTCGGTAAGTTCATCTGTTGTATTTCAAAGATTATTAAATCGTTGGTATCGTACCTCCGTCAATCACATACTCCGTTCTTGTCAGGTAACTGGCCCGTTGAGAAACCAGGAAGCCAACCAATTCCGCAACGTCTTCCGGCCAGGCTGGTCTGCCGATGGGGATCCCACCAAGAGCATCTATTACACTGTGTTTAGCCTGCTCTATGGTCACTCTAGAAATCTCAGCAATAAGCTTCATCATCCGCGTAGCAGCATGCGTCATGATCCAGCCGGGAGAGGCGGTGAGTACACGAACTCCCTTATCTGCAACTTCGTTGGAGAGACCCTTGCTGTAGTTTAGCAGACCCGCTTTTGCCGCCGCATAGGGTAGGGTAGAGTCGTACAGAGGAAGCCTGGCTAGTACCACCGGTCACCAGCGTGATTTTTCCTGATAGTTCATTATTCAAATCGAAGAGTTCTTTCATTGTCGTAAGTCTTTGTACAAATCTCTGCACTATATTGATTATCAGAAAGTAAGGTGTTACGATTCAGATAGGGATAAACTACCCGTGATAGGCTTGTAGGGCGATGAGCATCAGGAGCGTTTAAGAAACTTGATCTTGAAGCAATTGGAATACGGTAAAAATGCATAACATTGCGGCTACCAGCACAGTATGATCTCAAAACTGCTATCAACAGATAACTCACGTAGCACCATTATAATCAGAGTGATGGTAGGTGCAGTATTTGTTTTCGAAGGAATTCAGAAGTTCCTTTTTGCAGAGAAGTTTCCCAGGGAGATCCTGGCAGACCATAATATTTTATCCGTGAATGGCAGGGGAGGGAAGCGAGGCTTCCGAGTGTATCCGAAATGGGACTTACCCGAAAACAAACAAGCCAAACAAACACAGAGCTGGCAGATTTCATCCTTTACTGAACAGCAATTGCTTCCTATGTTGATTACATCTTTTATGGCGAATACTTCTAAACAAACCAAGCCAAGGCAGGATCAGAAGCATAATTAATTCATTGTTCTTGACTATGTCGCTCTTATTAACGTCAAAGGCATACGGGATATTTTTTCCGGGATCGTTCTGCTGCCGGTCTTCTTCACGCGAATGCGCAACGTTACGGCCTGGGTATTCGCCATGTCCATTCTGATTCCTGTCGGGGACTGCCTGGTTGTTTATACCACCAACGGTGCAGGCGACCTTGAGCTTTGGATAAACTCTTAGAAAGTTATGTTTTCATCAATTCTTTGCTAGATGAGTAAACTGATTCATTATCTATTTGGCCAAGCTTTGAACGGATATTTGTAGCGGTCGTGAAAAAGATACTCTCTCCATATCCAGCCATGGCGGCAACCTTACCCTGTTTTTGGATCTATAAAAAGGTCGGCGACCATATTTTAGATAATCAAAAGGCTGGCGACAATCCATATCAACGATGGATAGATACCTACGGTGGTGATGAATTTGCAACTGCTGTTCAGCGTGCAATCGATATCTGCGATAACGCGGTAGAAAACACCACCTCCGATATCAGGAATAGGATGACAGAAGCCTTTATCACGTCAACCCGAATGGAGTACGATTTCTGGGAAGCGGCATATGAACTGAAAGTGTGGAAGTAATACTGAAATAAGATGTGGATCTTCTCTTCTATGGTTGGTGTCGCAAAGATGTAAGCAGGACGAATAAAGACCGTCAGTCACCTCCTCGTTGTTGCAAGTTAAAAACTGTACCTGCGGGATCCTGAATCCAGTGCATATTTTCCGGCAGCTCTTCCAGCTCATCACACACCCCGACACCATTAGACATCAAGTAACTTGTAGCCTCTGACACGTCGGGCACGGTAAGTTGCAACCAGGTTTCCGAATGGGTATAGTTGTCGACACAGTCAAGCCACACGACGTTATTTCCAAATTTGACTTCATGTGTTCTGGAGACAGTTGGGTTATCGATGGGCCTTTCAGAAACTTCAAGTTTCAATATATCCCTGTAAAAAGCAACGGTCTTCTCGTATTTGCCTTTAGGTATTTTAATAGCGATGTTAATTCCTGCTTCAAATGCTGGGTTCATATAGCTTCTGTTTAGTAGATTACTTTCCTAGCCTATCAAGTTTCATATACTCCAAATATAACGGCTCTACGCCATTAGACAACTTACCATAAGACAAGAAAGCGCATATACCCATCATTCTTATTTGATATTCAATTTTGATTTACTTCAATCATCGAGAATTCCAGCGTTCTTGTGTTCTTCTTTTTCTTTCCACTGCTGATAAAACGCTCTCTCTTCTGGTTCTAAAAGATGTATATTTTCTTCTGCCAATAGTAACGTGGCCTTATAGCTCGCCTTCAGTAGTAAAATACCCGACCTTAAGTCACTTAATACGTTTTTATTGCAGTAGTTTAGACAATCATTTGCCATATCAATCCCCATTCGGATAAACGCCGCGATTTTAAGAGGAGAACTGGTGATGTCTTTCAAAGCAAGTTTTAATTCATCTTCACTGCAGTCTTCCGTTTGTAGTATCGATCGATAACGATTAAAAGTCTCTAGATCGTAGTCAGCACCTTTTTTCAGTTGTGATTGAATTTCTCTCAATACTTCAATTTTTTCAGTCAAGAGTTGCTTTACTTGTACATCTTTTTCTTTAGACCGGCTGATTTCAAGCGACATCAGTATCAGGGAGATAGCAAAACCAGCTGAAACAAGGAGCACACACCCTCCGGTTATATCAGGCTTTTCTTTACCTGTATTTTCCTGGAAATCTTTTAGTGTTAAGTTCCAGATGCTGTTTAGTACGTCATGCTCTTGTTTATTCATTTTAAGCATTATGATGGTAAATGGTTCGGTTTAAAAGCTGGAGATAGAGTGTATTTACCTGCGCTACGGCGATTTTTAGCTGTTCTTCAAAAATCTTAAACATCTGCAAACAGGAAAAGTTCCGCAGAAACGATATGGTGTTCAAATAAATAATAAGAGAGCGAAGATTTAACATAGCTAACGTAGTAGATCAAACTTGAATTTCCATTCAGAAGAGCCTAATGTGTGCATAATATTCATTAGCCTCGTGCGATAAACTAATTTATTAGTTCTAGAACTAATAAATTAGTTTATTCTTAGTATCTTGATCAAGACAATACGGATTAATTAAACTGGCAGAGATGATGACACAACCAAAAAGGAAAGAACTATTATTCTTAAAAAAGTGTTACCTATGTGCAATTCTAAGTTTCTTGTCGATGTATGCCGCCACGGGACAGTCTATTGATAGATTTAGCATCGTAGGTAAACTAATCGACGCCAAAGGAACACCCGTTTCATTTGCTACAATACAAGCCAAAGCAGCGTCCGATTTCCGCGTCATGAAAAATACACAGAGTGATGAAGCGGGGAGCTTTCATCTACAGGTGCCGTCAGAAGGTAAATGGTTCATTGAAATTAAGATGATCGGATTTGAAGTTTATTCGAAGACGGTTGAGATTGCAGACAACAGTCGAATAGACTTTGGAACTGTAGTATTGAAGGAATCAAGCGTCATGCTTAAGGGGGTAGTTATAAAGAACACAAAGCCATTTATAGAGAATCTGGCTGGAAAGGTTATAGTAAACCTGGACAATGCAATTATCAGCAATGGTTTGTCTGTAGTCGATTTGCTGAATCAATTACCCGGAGTGCAAATTACGCCAGATGATCAGATTACCCTTAATGGCCGAGGAATAACAGTTTTTATCGATGGAAGAGTAACGCCGCTATCAACTGAAGCACTTAAAGGAATGTTACGAGGAATGAACTCCACAAACCTTCAAAAAATTGAACTTATCGCCAATCCATCTTCAAAATTTGATGCCGCAGGTAGCGGAGGAATCATAAACCTGGTAAAAAGGAAAAACCATAAGGAAGGATTGACGGGGAGCATATACAGCGGATATCAATACGGCCGATATGGCAGGCCAAATGCAGGTACAATCCTGAATTTCAAAAGTAGAGTATATAATATTTTCGTCAGTGGAGACTATTCGTACACTAAGTATTTTATTGATGCGAATCTAGAATCAAGATTTTTTTCATCCGGCCAGCAGTTGCAGAGTGAGTCACAATCGCAGATTAGAAGCATAAGAAGTAATCGGTCCCTTTCCCCTACAGTAGGTGTCGACATTTATTTGACTAAGAAAACCACGTTGTCAGTATCAGGGACCTTAGGCGATCAATATTTTAAAAAGGACGGGACTACTGATTTTATTCAGGTGCACTCTGGCCAAAATGTTCGTCGGGCTGTTCTGGAAAATGACGTCACGTCAAATATGTCTCTGTATTCATCAAATATTTGTTTGCAACACAAGATTGATACAGTAGGGCAGGAGTTGACAGTTGACTTCAACCTAACAAATAATCAGAATTACTCCGACCTGGATAACTACGAAAGAGAAAATTATCACATGGGACAAGCAGGCGAAATGTCTAGCTTCTTTTTGAAACAAAATGCTGACCTGCGTTTATACTCACTTAATGCCGATTACATCTACCCAATTAAACGAGAGGGGAACTTCGAGGCCGGATTAAAAACTGCGTATGTCATTTCCAAAAACCAAAACGAATTTTTAAATGGCAATGATGGAAGTTTCTTTTCAAACTGTAAGTACCCCTTTTTTCAGACAGCTTAAACTGGACTTTTCGAATTTACATTATTATGGTTATCTGGTGATCCCGGAGGTTTTTTGCTAATTCTGCCGGTGTCAGATCGCCAAGTCCTTCATGAGTGTTTTATCCTCGAGACTGTAAAATGAACTGTGTCAGATAAGAATTAAAGAATGATTTTCATTTTCGACACAACACATGAGTAACAAAGAATTTGATTTCGAAAGCTTCAAAGCCGAAGCGATTAAAGGAATGTACGCGGGAAAACCGCTCAATGGAGAAAAAGGCATCTTCGCGCCGCTATTAAAGCACTTCTTAGAATCAGCCCTGGAAGGTGAGCTGGAAGCTCATCTGCAGGAAGAGAAAGCCAGCGGGCTCTCCAACCGGCGTAATGGTAAAACATCCAAACGTGTAAAAAGTCTGGGTGGTGAATTTGATCTGGAAAGTAGCCGGGACCGTTCAGGCAGCTTTGAACCGCTTGTTGTTCCTAAGCGGCAGGTGATCATTACAGAAGAGCTGGAAGAAAAAGTAATAGGCTTTTACGGTCTGGGCATGAGCACCCGCGATATTACCAGTCACATAAAGGAGATGTACCAGATGGACATCTCAGCAAGCACCTTGTCGGCTATAACAGATAAAGTGATCCCGGCCATGAACGAATGGCGCCTTCGTCCTTTGGACTCGGTTTATGCTTTTGTTTACCTGGATTGCATGCATTATAAAGTTAGGGACGGCAATAGTGTAGTGACCCGGGCTGTCTATAATATTCTTGGGGTATCCTTGGATGGTAAGAAGGACTTGCTGGGTATGTATCTGTCTGAAAGTGAAGGAGCGAAGTTCTGGTTGTCGGTGTTAACCGATCTAAAGAACCGGGGAATGCAGGACATACTGATTGCCTGCATAGACGGCTTGAAAGGCTTTCCGGAGGCTATTGCTGCTGTCTTTCCTAAAACAGAGATCCAGACCTGCGTGGTCCATCAGGTTCGCAACAGTTTGCGCTACATTGCTGAGAAGGACAAAAAGCCCTTTATGGTCGACTTAAAAACGGTATACCAGGCACTAAGTAAAGAAGAAGGTTATGAGAATCTGATCTTACTGGATGAAAAAAGGGGTAAGAAGTATCCTGTTCCTATTCAGTCGTGGTATGCTAACTGGGAGAACCTATCGACCTTTTTCCGCTTTGACGCCCATATCCGCAAGGTCATTTACACGACCAATACGGTGGAAGGCTTTCACCGACAGGTACGAAAGGTTACCAAGACCAAAGGCGCCTTTACTTCGGACAATGCTTTGCTGAAGCTGGTCTATCTGGTAGTACAGCGAGTATCTGAAAAATGGACTATGCCGTTAAGAAACTGGAGCTTGACCTTATCTCAACTTTATATTATGTTTGAGGACAGACTTAAAATAAGCCTGCATGGTTAGCAGCTTGACCATGGAAAACTCTATGTGGGGAGTTTTCCACAATCAATCTGCCCTAGGCGCCTATGACACAGTTCATATTACACTCCCTTATCCTCCAAAAAGGAAACACTTCAGTCTAAAATATTTGTTTATGAGTTAACGTAGCAGTTCTGTTTATAACTACGTATAATATAAGGTACTCAATCTTGTTTAACCAATTATAAACACTATGAAAAAATTACTGTTAATTTTTATACTTGTTATCCTCTTAAGCTGTAAGAAGAACGAAGTTGTAGATATCGATATGGATTTAAAATGTCCGACTGTTGCCCGTGTAGGCAGTAATACGCAAGCTGAAGGGAAGTGGAAGCTATTACAAGGCAGCACAGTTTTTTACGATACAAGAACTGTTGATTATTCCTGTAATGAGGTAATCTACGATTTTCGGTCTAATGGTATTGTAATAATAACCTCAGATATACAGGAGTTAATAGGCACTAATCCAGGTGAACATTCTTATGAGTTTACACGTAAACCATTATTTGAAGGTGGGAATTATTTTACGATCAAAATTAATACTAATTCTGTCTCATGTAGGATATCGGACGGATTAATGACTTTGGATGATTCAGCATTTGACGGTCCAATTCTTCATTTGGCCAGGATGTAATTTCTCGACACTATATTGATTTCCAATATCTTAAAACCAATTATCTAATCATGGAAAATTTAGTTTACAACCAAATTCAAGAAGAGAAATTGAAGGCAGACATTTCTACGAGAACGTTAGACGTGTTCTCTGTATTGGCGCCAATGACTGATCAATTTAAGACCTCT
>NZ_JAZQRL010000060.1:0-17048 GCF_045629565.1 Arcticibacter sp. | reverse complement strand
CTCTTATATTCACCCAACCCTAACCAGCCACGTTCAGTAAACCGTTTTGCTATAATCTGAGCAGTCCCCTGGTAATTTTCTGTATAGTCAGACAGCCTCGTTTTGATCTCCATAGACTGGAAAAACGCTTCCGTCTTCTCAATTGCCAGGGTTGCCTTCCCCTCAAGCGTTCCTTCATTAACATTCCAAACACGCTCCGCATATTGAGCAAGTTTGGCTTTCTTAGATTCGAAATGGTAACGGTAGTGACTGGGCGCAACAATCGCCAGCGTGCGGGCATGATCAATGCCAAATAAAGCAGTCAGCTCGTGCCCCATAGCATGAACAGCCCAGTCCGTAGGCACTCCCTTCTGAATCAGGCCGTTCAAGGCCATTGTACAGCACCACATGAAGTTTGAGGCCGCTTCATAGTCGGATGGATCTTTAATCACCCGCGGGCCAATCTCTATCAGTGTCTGCATAATACTTTCGGCAAACCTGTCTTGCAGATAAGCACCCACCGGATAAGTCATATACTGTTCAAGCACGTGCGTGTAAGCGTCTGTAATTCCATTAACCACCTGACGTTTGGGGAGAGAACTGACCACCTGGGGATCAAGAATCGAAAACATCGGAAAGAGCCCCGGGCCGCCCATTCCCAGTTTTTCCTGCGTTTCAGCGCGAGTGATCACCGCCCCTGAGTTCATTTCGGATCCGGTGGCAGGAATCGTTAAGACCGTTCCAAAAGGCATTCCTTTCTCCGTACGAATGCTCTGGGTCAAAATATCCCAGGGGTTACTTCCTTCATAAAGAGCAGCCGATGACAGGAACTTAGTGCCATCTATCACTGACCCGCCCCCAACGGCAAGTAAATAAGTGATATTCTCTTCTTTGATCAACTTCAAGGCCTGAAGCAGCACCTCGTATTCTGGATTCGCAGGAATCCCGCCAAACTCCAGCAATTGAAATTCCCGAAGAGCGTCCTTTACTTGTTCATATATACCATTATTCTTAATGCTTCCCCCACCATAGAGCATCAAAACCTTAGAATTGACAGGAATCTCCTTCGCCACATTCTTTATCTTACCTTTTCCAAAAATAATCTTAGTAGGGTTTTTAAATTCAAAGTCTAGCATGGTATTTTGATTAACTTGAGGGTTGTGGCCCTCGATTTCGTCAAGGGTAAGACTTTATGATCGGTTTAACAACAAAAGGAAGAGGTTTGACATTTAATTTACATGCTAGAAAGTACTGCCGCCCTGCATCACTTCTCTGATCGTCTGTCTGATAATTGCCCGCTGCTCCGGATCCCCTTTCAGCAGCGCCTTGCTGAACTTACTCAGTTGCTTCATATCGATATGAGGAGGCATGATAGGAACATTCGGGTCGGTGAGTACATCCAGAACAACCGGTACTTCCGCCGTTAAGGCTTTGTTTAGCGCTTCATCAATTTGTTCGGGCTTCTCCACCCGGATGCCCTTCAGTCCGAGAAGTTCAGCGAAGGATGCGTAAGGCACATCGGGGATATCTTGTGAGGCATCGAACTTAGGCTCGCCCGAGAGCATTCGCTGTTCCCAGGTCACCATATTTAAGTCCCGGTTATTTAAAACGATCACGATCAACCTGGGGTCTGACCACTCTTTCCAATATTTAGCAATCGTTATGAGTTCGTTCATACCAAGCATCTGCATCGCCCCATCCCCGATTATGGCTATAGGAACCCTCTCCGGATAAGCAAACTTGGCTGCAATTGCGTATGGTATAGCCGGACACATACTTGCAAGTGTACCTGAAAGTGACGCCATCATGCCTTCCCTCATTTTCAAATTGCGGGCAAACCAAAAGGCAGATGTACCCGAGTCTGCCGAGATGATGCATTTATCTGGCAGCATGGGTGAAAGTTTCTGAAGAAGCAGCTGAGGATTGATAGGATCCGCTTCCTGCAAGGAACGCTGTTCGACGGTATCCCACCAGGAGGTAATTTCCTTTTCAATGGTCTCCCGCCAGGACCGGTCTTCTTTTTTTCGGAGCAAGGGCATGAGCGCCTGCAAAGTACTTTTGCTATCTCCCAACAGGTTTACCTCCATGGGATACCGGAGGCTAAGCAACTTGCCGTCGATGTCGATCTGCACACCTCTGGCTGCACCTGGTTCAGGTAAATATTCCGAATAAGGAAAACTGCTTCCGATCATCAGCAAGGTATCACACCCGTCCATCAGTTCCCAACTTGCCTTTGTACCCAAAAGGCCTATTGAGCCGGTCACGTATGGAAGATCATCTGGCAGGGCAGCTTTACCAAGTAACGCTTTAGCCACCCCTGCACCCAGCAACTCGGCTATTTCCTTAACCTCTTCGGCAGCGGATATAGCCCCCGCACCGACCAATATCGCAACTTTCTTACCTTCATTCAGCACCTGTGCAGCACGTTCCAACTCGGCCTGCCATGGAACCAGATTTGCTTTCGGGTACCCAATACCGGTAAAAACGTTCCCATGTTCACGAGGTGGCTCGTCTACTGCAGTCTCTTCCTGAATATCATTCGGAACGATCACTGCAGTTACCGTACGCTCTGCTTTTGCGATCCGGAAAGCCCGGTCAATCACCTGACGTACCTGGGCGGGGTCTGTGACCATCTGCACGTAGGCAGAGGCCACATCCTTATATAAAGACATCAGATCGATCTCCTGCTGATAATTGCTGCCCATGGAGGTCATCTTCTGTTGCCCGATGAGGGCTACAACTGGTTGATGATCTAATTTTGCATCGTATAATCCGTTCAGCAGATGTATTGCCCCGGGACCGGATGTTGCCAGACATACCCCTGTTTCGCCACTGAACTTTGCATGCGCACATGCCATAAAAGAGGCCATCTCTTCGTGACGCGTCTGAATAAAACGTACATCGCGGTTCCTGTTCAGCGCTCCTAATAAACCGTTTATTCCATCCCCCGGATAGCCAAATATCCGGTTGGTGTTCCAATCTTTTATCCTTTGGATAATATAGTCGCTTACATTCATATTCCTGTAGTTAACATTCGATCCAATCGGTAACCCCACAATTGCTGCAGGGCAAGTTTTTGTCGAAACTCCTGTCTTCGGAGTTACCGCATTCGCGACAAAGCAGAACATCTCCGGAGTTTTCCCGGCTATTGCAGAAGTCTTCGTCCCAGTCTGGGATTAACGACAAGCCGGGTCGTCGCTCTTCCTCCTCAACTATGGAAAAGCTTCCGCCCGATTCAAAATATAAGCGTTTAACGGCACCCAGGTTAACAACCCCTTCTGATCGCAACTGAGCAAATAAGCGTTCCCGTGAAATCCGGGTTTTTTTCATCTCATCCATTTGCAAAACTCCGTTTTTCACCAGGCTGCTTATATCTCCCTGAAACAACTTCTCTGCACGTTGATTGTTCGCCGATAACCATGAAACCAGGCGCTCAATCCCGACCACAATAATCGCGATGATTAAAACAGGCAGTAATCCCCTGTCCGGAGCCAAAATAGGGATACCTGTAGCTGCCGCTAGAGACACCATAGCCGCCATTTCACTACTGTTCAACTGAGAAGCCATCTTTTTCCCCATGAGGCGCATCGCGATCATGAGCACCAGATAGATAAACGCGATCCGGAAGACGATCTCGATATAGAAATGTCCCGGAACCTCTCCGACCAGCACTCGGTGCCAGTCTGTTATATCAATCTTATCTTTGTCCATGCTGATCTGAAATTATGACGTCCTTTCCCCATCTGTGAGACCGGCAATTCTCACAATGTTGATTTTCATCCATTCCGGTAATGACAGTACCGCAAATGAGACACACTTGACCATCTCTTGATTTTAATTGCGAGGCCCGCAGGTCCTGATCTGACTGCGGATATACCGAAAGCCCCTGCCTGGGATCTTCAGCAAGGAAAATGCTGAATAAGCCGCAGGCCTCCAGATAAACGCGCTCTACCTGACCTAAGTTTGATATTTTCTTCTTTCGCAATTGGGCGAACAGCTGTTCTTGCGAGACTCCGGATCGCCTCATTTCGTCAATTTGCAATACGCCTCCTCTTACCAGAACACTCATTTTACCCTGTAGAAGATGCTCCATTTTCTCATTCTTCACGCCAAGATAGTTCACCCCTCTTAAGAAACTGAATGCGCAAACGAAGGCAAGCAAGCCCTGCAATATTCCTCTGTCGGGTAATTGCATCGGAACGGATACGATCGCCCCCAGGCTAAGCATAACTGCAAGTTCGGTAATAGTTAACTGCCCGCTCATGCGTTTCCCCATTGCTCTTACCACAAGAAGCAGGATCACATAGATAATTAAGGTCCTGAAAAACACCTCTAACATGAACTCTATGGGCGCATTCCCAAACCAGATCCGTTGCCAGTCCAGGAAGTTGATTTTCCATTTTTCCATTGTCTGTTCTCCCATTACCGGAGTCCTGCGATGCAGGCTGGTTCCCCGGCTTAATTTCTATCACGAACAGAATAGTCGCCGCATTGGTTCGTCAAAACATGAAAAACAGGTATTTTCTCCAGGCGCCGTATTTTCCCGGTGGCTACGATCGCTGGTTTTGGGGGGATACGGTAAAAAAGGTTAACGAACTACTACATCCCACACTTTTGCACGCCGGTCTTCGCCTGCTGGTCCTTTAATATAGAGGGTAACCACATATTTTCCGCGGTTTTTGTATTGATGAACCGGATTTCGCTCTGTGGAGGTTGTTTGATCGCCGAAGTCCCATTTCCATGAGCTGATCTCACCGTATGACTCGTCCTGGAAGGCGACCCGACGCTCATGGCCATTCAATAACTTAAATGACCAGTTTGCTTCCAAAGGTTTCCGGAACCTGCTCTCCAGCGGCATGAGTTTAAAAGGCAGACTATACGACGCGTTGCCGTACATGATATGCTCCTTCGATAGGTTCCAAAAGCCATTGTTACTTTTGGCGTTGACATCGTCGTAATCAATCACCGCCCAGCAAAGGCCGATATTTTTATTCTCCGTCAGCACAGACTCTACCGCTCTTGATGGCCCCTCGGCACCGGCATAATCGAAGGGTGTAATCCAGAACTCCAGGGTAAGCTTTCCTTTTTCACCTGGATTGAATTTGAAATCATAGGCCGCATTGGCATAGGGAAGCTCTTTTATCCATGGCTGACTTCCCCAGACTAATGTCCAGTCCTTGCCAACTGCCGGGGTAAAGATGTGATAATTTTGAGCGTGTACTCCATGAAAACTAAAATAAGCATCCAGTGAATCTAATGACTTATTAGGGTGAAAGCGATCAATGAAAGGGCCACCCGACTGGTCTGCATCTACTATCAGTTCGAAAGTGTCATTATGAAGGCCGGGCTGACTAAAATCCCAGTAATCATCATATGCTTCATATAAGAAATAAAGTCTGTTCAACCCCTTCACCCATGCAACCTTCACAGTGACGTCAAGGTTGCGCGGATTAGCAGTGTCGTGCTTCTTACTATCATCCCATAGCTGGTCCATGCCAACGGCATAGCTATCGGGCACAAGATCCCAGTCCTTCGACTTGCCATCGACGACGGGGATCTTGTCCGCAGGAAACTGGAACACCTTAAATATTCTGGTTTCTTCCTGTGCCAGGAGCGTATTTGCTCCCTGTAAAAGGATTAGTGCGAGTATCGGTATACCCAGAAAGAGCTTATTCCAAGACATATGTTCATTAGTCGATTAACGGGCTAATACGAATATTGGCTTTTTATTTAAGCGGCTCGACCCTAAACCAGTCATAGTCGCCCCACCCTGAGTCATTAATCTGCGTCTGCCTCGTAGCAAAGAGGCCCAGCTTTGCGCCGATCCACTGGCCAGGAGTTGCTTGAAATTCTGGCCCTGCCGGCTTGAACGATTTTCCGTCTGTGCTATAACTAAATCTGCACTTCGCGCCCGGAGACATACTCACCCTTAAGTAAAGGCTACCATCTTTAAGCTTAGTCAGCACGGTTTCTTTCTCAGATGCCCCTTTATTCGCCTTTTCGCAAACTCCATATACCAGATACAGCCCGTCTTTTTTGCTGACCAAACTAAGAGCCGCATAACTTTGACCCATAACCACCAGCCCTGTCCGCTCATTCTCTATTTTTTCGTTTGGATGAAAACTGACCTTAGTGGTCGCCATAAATTCATCTGTAGGAGTTTTTTGCATCAGGATATTTGGCACATCCCAAAGGTTTTTAGCACCTTCAGGAATTTGGTGCGTATAAAGTTTGAGGGCTCCCTTTGATACATCCATAAAAGACCAGGTCGCCTGCGGGTTAGCCTGCCATTGCCACTGTAACCCTAACTTCACATCGTTGAATTCGTCACTTTCCGCCGGGGTGGCGATTGGATAAGATTTACCGACGTTAGGCTTTTTGTAGCTCATAACCGGATCTCCTGATCCGTCGCCGTCTTTGTCTACGCCGATAACGGGCCAATCATTAATCCACTTCATAGGCTGCAGGTGAACCACCCTTCCGTAAGCATCTTTGTCCTGGAAGTGCAGGAACCAATCCTCTCCCTTCTGAGTATCTACCCATGCGCCCTGATGAGGGCCGTTTACCGTAGTTTTTCCCTGAGCCATAACAACCTTACGCTCATAAGGTCCATAAATATTCTTAGACCTGAGCACCAGTTGCCAGCCAGTTGATACGCCTCCGGCCGGGGCAAACATATAGTAGTATCCATTGCGCTTGTACATCTTAGGTCCTTCGACGGTTGGATCCAGCTCATGCCCATCATATACGATGACACCTTCATCTAAAGCTTTGGTGCCATCCCCATTTAGCTCCTTTATAGCAAGTACACTCTTTATTCCGGCACGGCTTCCTGCATAAGCGTAGGCCAGATAAACCTTCCCGTCTTCATCCCAGAGAGGACAAGGATCGATCAGTCCTTTTCCGGGAGCTACCAGAATAGGGTCTGACCATGGACCGGCAGCATCTTTCGCCTTGGTGAGGTAAATACCAAAATCAGGATCTGGATAATAGATGTAAAATTCATTTTGGTGATAACGGATTGCAGGAGCCCATACGCCATTACCGTGTTGAGTCTTTTCGAAGTGCTCAAATGGTGGCTGACGCTTCAAAGCATGAGTTAAAATTGTCCAGTTAACCAGATCTTTAGAATGCAATATCGGAAGTCCAGGAACAGCATCGAAGCTTGAAGCTACCATATAAAAGTCGTCTCCTACCCTCACTGCGTCCGGGTCAGAGTAATCGGCATTTAAAACCGGATTCTTGTAGGTTCCATTTCCCTGATCTGCAACCCATACCTTGGAAATACTTTTTGTTGCTCCAGGTGTTTGAGCTGTCGCGCTCCATCCGTTTAAGATAAAAAAACTAAGTAAAATGGATTTGTTTAAATCATTCATGTCTCTAAGTACTAACATTATTCAAAGTATACCGTCTGGGGAGGCCTGTTGAAACAAGGCTAAGCATGATTACGTGCGCGCTGTCCAGTCCGTGCTTCCAAAAATCTCTTTAAGCGTATACCGCTTCATTTCACTTTTTTTCAGCTGTTTTGCCCAGCTCACCCGGCCTTGTTTCACGGCACCGGGACCAGTACTCTGGTATTCGCCGTAAAAAGTTGTCTTTTCTTTGTTTGGAAACATCAGATCGCCTTTCCATGGATTCCACCCTTCAGGAACAATATGAGCACCCATTTCCGTACGGATGAAAACGGTTTTCGCATAGGGTCTCCACGGCCGGCCCAGATAAACCTTGTCGACACCGGGAGCAGCTGTTAATCTGCAGTCAAAAAAGACGTATCCGTATTTCTGGTCTGGCCTGGTTCCTGCCGCAGTGATGAAAGAATTGGTCAGGCTATTGATGTGGCAGCTCTGAAACACGGCAGTAGCCTCTCCGAAAATAAAGTCTGTTGTCCCCTCTATATAACAGTTTTCATAATATTGTCTGCTATTCGCTGTAGCGGTATACAAAGTATCCTGATTGCCAAGCAGGCGACAGTTCCTGACAACTACTTTGTCGCCTTCGACATGAAGTGCGACGGCTTGGCCCACACGCCCAGCCGTATTCTCGATGGTCAGATTCTCGATGACGACACCATTACCCTGAACAAGCAACGTATAGGATGAATATGTTGAGTGCCTGGATAAGCCGAGTGCATCGCTGCCGCCTTCAACGGGTTTGCCGGAATGATCGTTGTTTGTGATAACAGTGCTCTCTGCGCTTTCACCTATTAGAGTAATATTGGTTTTCCAGGAGGGGATCCACACCTTTTCTTTATATACCCCTTTCCTGATGTGTATCTTAACACGCTCATGTCCGAGGTCACGAACTGAGTTTACTGCTTCCTGAATCGTTTTGTAATTCCCGCCCCCCGATTGGTCAACCGTAATTTCCTTGGGATATCTGGGGTCTTGCGCGGCGAGTGAAGCTATTTTCACAAAGAAGAACAAAGCTGTCAAACAGCATAGCTTGGTTATAAAATGCCGCAGCTTTACTTGTTCGGCAAGTGAAAGCGTGAGCAGTGCAAACGTTGACATTGGCGTTTAATTAGGATTATTTAACTGATTACCGGCAATATTAAGTAAAACTGCGAAGCGAAACAACGTTGTAGCATGCTGAAAGTGTGCAATCGTTCCCGGCTATTCACACCAGAGGCGAATTCGCCCCTTTAAAACGCTACTACAATTAAAAAAAGCCATTTAGAAAGGCATCAGCCATAGTTCGTAACGAATTGCTTACAGGTCAAACCGCCTAGCTGATACAAAAGATCATGAGCCCTGACATATTTTACCTAATTTAATGTTAGAAATTTGAATAATGAATAAAGGAGATGCCAACCTGATATCGAAACTGGAATGCTTACGTGACGAGCTTAAAGGAGACTTATATCTGGAACCTCTTCAAAGAATCCTGTATGCTACAGACGCATCCGCCTACAGGCAATTGCCATTGGCTGTGGCTATTCCAGAGGATCAAAATGACATCAAGAAAATCATCGCCTTTGCCACAGCTGGAAAAATCGGCCTGGTATTTAGATGTGGAGGCACATCCCTGGCCGGACAAGTGGTAGGTGACGGTATAATCGTCGATCTCTCCAAACACTTTACCAACATTATTGAACTGAACGTCGAAGAACGGTGGGTACGCGTGCAGCCAGGTGTCATTCGTGATGCTCTGAACTTATTTCTGAAGCCGTTCGGCCTATTCTTCGCCCCCGAAACCTCTACTGCCAACAGGGCTATGATCGGAGGCATGGTAGGCAATAATAGTTGCGGAGCGAACTCAATCATCTATGGGAGCACAAGAGAACATCTACTGGAGATTAAGGCGTTGCTAAGCGACGGCTCCGAGGCTGTTTTTGCAAGTCTAGACAGAGAAGCGTTTCTCGAAAAATGTCGGGGAAACAGTCTTGAATCCAGAATTTATCAAATGACCTACCAGCTGCTTTCCGACCCGGTTAACCAGCAAGAGATTTCTAAAGAATTTCCGAAGACGGGCATTCAACGCCGTAATACAGGTTATGCCATCGACCTGTTATTGCGTGCCAGAATTTTCGGGGGAGAAAATGACACGATTAATCTCTGTGATATTATCGCGGGCTCAGAAGGCACTCTCGCATTCGCGAGCGAAATTAAACTGAACCTCTCCCCTATTCCTGTGGGGTCAAAGGGATTGCTTTGCGTTCATTTCAGCTCGGTAGAAGAAGCCCTCAGAGCCAACACCATTGCCATGCACTTTAATCCAACCGCTTGCGAGCTGATGGACCATTATATTCTGGAGTGCACTAAAGACAACATTAATCAACGTAAAAACCGTTTTTTCATTCAGGGAGATCCCGG
Organism: Arcticibacter sp.; assembly: GCF_045629565.1. GTDB lineage: Bacteria > Bacteroidota > Bacteroidia > Sphingobacteriales > Sphingobacteriaceae > Arcticibacter. The sequence goes on along the minus strand of NZ_JAZQRL010000060.1, from coordinate 7,257 downwards.
AGCAGTGCTCATCGTTGAGTTTATCCGCGAAGATCAGGAAAAACTTACTGAGACTGCTGACCTCTTAAAAGATCAGCTTCAACAACGAAACCTGGGATACTATTTCCCTCTGATTGAGAACGAAGACTGCAACAAAGTATGGGAATTAAGAAAGGCGGGCCTGGGCCTGCTCAGCAACCTTCCGGGAGATGACAAAGCGGTGCCCGTCATAGAAGATACGGCGGTTGATCTGGAAGATCTGGCAGATTACATTCGCGATTTCAACGAAATCTTAAACAGATACAATCTGTATTCAGTTCACTATGCACATGCTGGTGCGGGCGAGCTACACCTAAGGCCTATTATTAATCTGAAAACAGAAAGCGGCAACCAGTTATTCAAGACTATTGCCGCAGACATCGCTGAATTAGTTAAGAAATACAAAGGTTCCCTTTCAGGAGAACATGGCGACGGCAGGTTAAGAGGTGAATTTATTCCGTATATGGTAGGTAGCCGAAATTACCATTTATTTAAGACGCTGAAAGACACCTGGGACCCTGCCCATATTTTTAACCCGGGAAAGATCACCGATACTCCTCCCATGAACACCATGTTACGCTACGAGCCAGGGAAGATACAACCAGAGATCAAAACGGTGTTTCGTTTCCAGGGCCAAAACATACTCCAGCATACCGAACAGTGCAATGGGTCAGGAGATTGCAGGAAACTTCCTATTTCAGGAGGGACCATGTGCCCTTCTTATATGGCGACGCGAAACGAGAAGGATACCACAAGAGGCAGAGCCAATGTGCTTCGGGAGTTCCTGACGCATTCAGAAAAAATCAACCGCTTTGATCATAAAGAAATACTGGAGGTAATGGATCTTTGCATCAGCTGTAAAGGTTGTAAATCTGAATGTCCTTCAAGCGTTGACATGGCAAAATTGAAGGCCGAATTTCTTCAGCAATATTATGATGCAAATGGATCTCCACTCAGATCGAGGCTGATTGCGCGCTTCAGCACGATATCACAAATCGGCAGCATATTTCCTTCCGTGTATAACTTTCTATCCTCCACACGCCTGAAATCATTGGCCGGATTTGCCAGAGAGAGAACCATGCCTAAGCTCTACCACTATACTTTAAAAAGCTGGTATCTCAAACGTAGGCGGGCCGCTAAAAAGTCTCAGAGGAAGGTCTATTTCTTTTTCGATGAATTTAGCAATTACAATGACACGACTATTGGCATAAAAGCCATCCTTCTTTTGGAACAACTGGGATTCGAGGTGATGATGACCAGCCATGTTGAAAGCGGCCGCACGTGGCTATCGAAAGGATTTGTACGCCGGGCCAAACAAATAGCAAACAAAAATGTGAATTTGCTTAGCGGAGTCATTAGTGACAAGACACCACTTATTGGAATAGAACCATCAGCCATACTTACATTTAGAGACGAGTATCCGGACCTGGTAGACGAAATGCTTCTTAACAAATCCCTTGAGCTGGCAGAAAACACTTATCTGATTGATGAGTTCCTGGCGAAAGAAGCTGAGAATGAACGCATAAACGGCGATATATTTTGTAAAGACGAGCGCCTGATCAAGCTGCATGGTCACTGTCAGCAAAAGGCAATCTCCACACTGAACGTCACTGTAACTTGCCTTACCCTACCTGTGAACTACCAGGTTGAGGTGATCCCCTCCGGGTGTTGCGGCATGGCAGGTTCTTTTGGATTAGAGAAAGAGCACTTTAAGGTTTCGATGGAGATAGCAGAACTTGTTTTATTACCATCGATCAGGGAAGCTTCTGCGGAAACAATGATTGTGGCAACCGGGACAAGCTGCAGACATCAGATAAAAGATGGATCTGGTCGTGAGGCTTATCACACCGTAGAGATTCTTTATGACGCGTTAATTAGCAGACCGTCGTTTTAAACAGGATCATTTCATCTAATCCCTCATAAAGTGAATATAATCCGTAACCGGAGGCTCAAAACCGTTTCTTCGAAGTTCCATGGCAATCTGGGCCCGGTGATAGGTTGCATGATTAAATGTATGAAGCAAAATGTCCTGCAGATTATTTTGATAACTGACCCCTGAGGTATTGGTGTACGTTATGTTGTAAGTAAATCCCTCAACATTGGTTTCTAACCAGCTTCTCAAGCCCGCTGAGGATCGCTCGTGTAATGCTTTACATTCCAGGATACCGTGGTCGTCCCAGGGCCCAACCTGAACAGGCAGCCCCTGCATCCTGCTTAACCAAACTACCTGGGTATTTACGATATGACTGATGAGATGAAGGCAGCTATACGGAAGGTCATTGCCTGTTGCGATAAGGGCATCCAACAGGCGTCTGTTAGCCCAATCATTATAAACCCACATTTGATGTATTGCGGTAGACATACTTTTTGTCTGAATATCTATTAAAGTTAAGGAGGATAAAGTAAAAAACGTTGATAAAGCCTGCGAAAAATCGGAAATATTAACATCTTTGATATCTTCTTTTCTTCTTTTACATGAAAACTTGCAACAAGAACTGCGATTTACAAGAATGTCTGATGTGCCGGGGCATCTTACCTGAGTGGAAACCGGCGCTGGACAGGCACCGTAAAAACTATAGTATAAAGAAAGGGGAGAGCATTATAAGGGAGGGCGACACGGTAAACGGCATTTACTTCGTTTACAGTGGAAAATTAAAGATTCATAAAAAGTGGGGCAACAAAGAGCTAATCGTCAGATTTGCAACGCAGGGAGCGGTCATTGGGCACAGGGGCCTCAGCAATAATATTGAAACTTTTCCTATATCTGCAACAGCCATTGAACCCAGTGTCGTCTGCTTCGTGGAGCTAGACTTCTTTCTCGCAACGCTGCGGGTAAACCATGAATTTGCATACCGTCTCTTACTTTTCTTTGCTGATGAACTCCAGGAATCGGAAAGGAGAATGAGGGATCTGGCCCTGAAATCTGTAAAATCGAGATTAGCAGGCGCCCTGATCCAGCTCTCCCAGCTTTTTGGAGCTGACGAAAATGCTTGTATCAACTTAGATCTCAGCAGAAATGACCTGGCTGCTTTTACCGGCGCTACGTATGAAACGGTTTTTCGAACCATGAACGAACTGGTACAAGACCAGTTAATTGCACTCCAGGAGAAAAAAATTCAAATTATCAACGCTTACGGCTTGCTGGCTCTTACTAAAGAATAACAAAGCGACTTACATTTCAGAATTTGTACCCAAGCCCAAAGCCTGGATGCCACCTGCCATCTTTTGCAGCCGTTTTGTTCGTGTAGTATACAGGAATCTGAACGGCAAGATGCTTATACGACGCCGTAAGACCGAAGCCTAGTGACGGCGTAATGGTGGAATTTGCCGGGCTGCCTTCCGCAACTTTGTCTTCTTTGATTCTTAAACTCGGCAGCATTCCAACCGCCAGTATAACCGGCTTCCGACTGTACTTGATATTCGGGCCACTAAAATTGAGATATGCTCCATTGTCCACATACCCGGCAACGATTACACCGTCCCATAGCGCAGGTTTAAGGGCCGGTCCTGATGCACTATTTGTTTGCGAATAAACTTTTGACGCAGAAAGAGCGAAGAGAAGGCACAATAGAGCCATCGATTTTTTTGTTGTCATCTAAGATTAGGTTAAGGTTAACTACTATCACGGGAACTGATCCTGTTCTTCTTTGCCAAATGTATAAAAATTATCGCCCTTATAAAACTCCGTATCTTCCAGGCTTTAAGCAAGATGGCATCAAAACAGCTATTGGCTCATCGTAGCGTCGTTAATCTGTTCCTTATTGATTCCGATATAAACAAGCCCGTTCTCTACTTTGACCGGGTACGTCCTGATAGCACACTCATCTCCACTTAAGCATTCGCCTGTGCTGAGCGAAAATGTTTTTTTGTGAAAAGGACACGCAACCTTCGGTTCGTCGTTAGTCGTTCCAATCATTCCGCGGCTCAGCGCCATCTGCTTTTTATGCGGGCACTCATTTTGCGTTGCATACCACTCATTACGACGTTTAAAATAAAAAAGTGCAACCTGCTCATTTCCTGCCTTCACGCACACGCCGCCATTTTCAAGCGCGTCTTCTACCTTGCACGCTGCAAACCAGTTTCCAACTATTTCCATATGTATGTATTTATGCATAATTACGCAACCGTCCATTCGGCTGCCTTCTTTTGAGTACGCATTTCTTCAAAGGCGACTGAGGAATCCTTTTCGCCCGGAGCGTTGACAAAATGATTAAATCTTTTTCTGATTTCGGGGTTTTCTACCGCATGTTTCCATTCGCACTCATATGCTTTAAGAAGCTTTTCCATCTGCATCTCCCATGTTTCTGCCATCCTTAAGCTATCGTTGAGGATCACATTCCTGAGGTAATCAATTCCGCCCTCCATTTTGTTGAGCCAGGTGGCAGTCCGCGTCAAGGGATCAGCCGTCTGGATATAAAACATCAGGAACCGGTCAATATATCGGATACAAGCATCACTATCCACATCGGCTGCCAGGAGAAGGGCGTGCTGAGGCTTGCTGCCTCCATTTCCACAGACGTAAAGGTTCCAGCCTTTTTCTGTAGCGATGATGCCAAAATCCTTACTTTGCGCCTCCGCACATTCGCGGATACAGCCGCTAACCGCCGACTTAAATTTATGAGGTGCCCGTAGGCCCCGGTAACGCTCTTCGATACGTATGGCAAAACTAACGCTGTCATGCAATCCGAACCGGCACCATGTACTTCCTACACAGCTTTTTACCGTCCGCAGTCCTTTACCATATGCATGTCCGCTTTCAAAACCGGCTGCTATAAGCTCCTCCCAGATAGACGGAAGGTCACTGAGATGTGCTCCAAACATGTCGATTCGCTGTCCGCCTGTTATTTTAGTGTATAAATCATACTTTTTCGCCACAGTAGCGATAACCATTAACTTATCAGGTGTGATTTCTCCTCCTGGAATTCGGGGAACTACAGAATAGGTGCCCCCTTTCTGAATATTGGCCAGAAAGCGGTCGTTACTGTCCTGGGCAACATCATTTCCCCTCCTCAGTATCATCTCATTCCAGATGCTGGCCAGAAGGGAAGAAACCAAAGGTTTGCATATCTCACATCCATCACCTTTCCCTACTGCATCCAGTGTATCATCATAGCTTTTTAGTTCGTGAATTTTGATAAGATCAAACAGCTCTTGACGGCTGTAATTAAAATGTTCACATATCACATTTCGAACAAACTTCCCATTCGACTTCAAGGTGTGCACCATTAAGTCTTTGATCATCGGCACGCATCCACCACATCCGGTTCCTGCCTGAGTACACTTTTTTATAGAATCAACCGATTCGCAGCCGCCTTCTGTCACTGAGTGGCATATCGCACCTTTGCTTACCCCCTCGCAGCTGCAAATCAATGCCCCGTCCGGGAGCGAAGCAACCCCTGCCCCGGCGGGCTCACTTGCCCTACCCGCCCCCAGGATCAGATCTTCGGGGTTCGGAGGCAGGGCCATGCGATTATTTACAGTTTGCAGGAGCATGTTATAGCTTGAGGCGTCGCCTATTAGAATCCCCCCAAGAAGAAGCCTGCCATCATTGCTGATATTAATACGCTTATAAGTGCCCTTGTGCGTATCTTCAAAAATTATCGTACGACAATCCGGTTCGGCTATAAACGGATCACCAAAACTTGCTACGTCCACACCTATTAATTTGAGCTTGGTACTCATATCGAAACCCCTGAACGACTTATCCCCGCCACATAGGTGGGAGACCACGACTTCCGCCATTTCATAGCCCGGAGCAATCAAACCATAGATCATGTGATCATACAAAGCGCACTCGCCTACAGCGAAAATATGGGGATCGCTTGTTTGCATCTTCCCATTTACCAAAACACCTCCGCGTAAGCCGACTTCTAATCCACACCTTCTGGCCAACTCATCTCTGGGGCGTATTCCTGCAGATATTACTAAAATATCGACAACAAGTTCAGTATCATCGTCAAACTTCAGTAATGAAACCGCCCTTTCGCCTTCTATCATACTGGTAGATTTGTTTAAATGAATTTCTAGTCCGAAGCTCTTCAGCTTAGACTGTAGCATTTCACTTCCCGCGTTATCAATCTGCCTCGGCATTAAACGCGGGGCGAACTCGATAACGTGGGTTTTCTCAAGATGAAGATCCATTAACGCTTTGGCGGCCTCAAGTCCTAAAAGCCCACCGCCCATTACGGCACCCACCTTTACGTTCCGTGTATAACTCCTGATCAAATCAAGGTCTTCTATTGTTCTATATACAAATACTCCTTCCTTCTCAACCCCAGGGATATCTGGAACGAAAGCTGAAGACCCGGTCGCTAGTACGAGATAATCATAGCTGACGCTTAGCCCGCTACCAGAATAAACGATTTTATTCTGTCTGTCTATCTCTGTCACCGATTCGTTCAGATATAGCGTAATATTGTTTTCCTCGTACCAACGGGCGGAGGAGAGAGAAAGATCATCGGCGGATTTTCCATTGAAATATTCACTCAAATGGACGCGGTCATAGGCTCTCCGAGGCTCTTCTCCAAAGACCACAATCTCAAAAGCGCTATTTCGGTTTCTCATCTTCTCGCAAAACTTAAATCCGACCATCCCATTTCCGATAACTACTATTACTGGTGCTTTCATCTTCAATATTTTATATCCAACCTTCAACTGATATTTTAATGGCCATACATCGCAAAACCATTAAATCGCAACAACAAACGACTTAATATTACATTTACAATACTAATATAGGATAAAACAGGAAAAATATTTCATATTACATGATATTTATCATAAAAAAATATGTTTTTATGCATTTTAAAAGATAAAAAAATGATAAATAGTGGTAAAACCTAAAAGATTATTGGATTAAAAGACGAAAATTAGCCTGTTAAGCAAAAACCTTACTAATACCGGAAGAAACCAAGGAAAAAAAACGTGATAAATACTTTAGCGACCCAAAAAAGATATGAACCATCCGTTAAAAGAGATACACAGTAATTTCAAAATGAATGGCAAGCCCAAACAACTTAAGTTATCAGGATGTAAACATTTGATTTAGCGTAACTGTTACTAGCTTACTTATGACTTCAATCATCTACTATGAGTAAATTTTTCAGCAAACAAAGATTCAAAGATGGACTGACCATCATGAAGGGCGCTATCGCAGGATTTTCTGATGACAAGGCTATGAAATTGAGTGCTTCTCTTGCATATTATACGGTATTCTCTCTTGCCCCTTTGCTCTTACTG
>NZ_JAZQRL010000059.1:0-23065 GCF_045629565.1 Arcticibacter sp. | reverse complement strand
TGTCCACCTCTTCCCATTCCGAACAGAGAAGTTAAGCCCGCCAGAGCCGATGGTACTGCAGTAACATGTGGGAGAGTAGGTCGGTGCCCAATTTTATAATCAGCCCGGTAGTTTCAGTACTACCGGGCTTTTTTGTGCGTTATGCTTTTGCGAATGCTCTGCATCAGGATAGTGATACATATCTGTTTAATCCCCTAAATTTGGTAGTATAAAGAACTACCCGTCCCGCTTCTTGCGGTTGTGTAAATGCACTTGCACGTGACTAAGTATATGAACGTTTAATCTGTTTTATATTTTTCGATTACTAGCTTTTTCGAATTGCGTGTAATACCTGGTGTATTTTCTTAATGGGAAACTTATAGCGCAAACTCCTGTTATATATACTTGGATTGGGGCGTCGAATATAGTTACCTTTACATCAATATATAATTCCCATGGAAATCAACGTAGGAGCAAGGAGAGAAGTCATGCAACATATTGAAAAATATATGTTAGACAATATGTTTAATTATCTCAAACCCGTTGAAACTATCTGGCAACCGGCTGACTTTCTGCCGGATTCTACCGCCGACGATTTTTTTGATAAGGTCAAGGAACTGCGTCAAAGTGCAGAAGGTCTACCATACGATCTTATCGCCGTTCTTATCGGTGATACTATTACGGAGGAGGCTTTACCAACATATGAGTCCTGGCTGTCTATGGTGGAAGGTGTTTCGAAAGATGAGGAAGGGGGCTGGATGAAATGGCTAAGGCACTGGACATCGGAGGAAAACCGCCACGGGGATCTGTTGAATAAATACCTCTATCTTTCAGGACGGGTTAATATGAAGCAGCTTGAGATATCGACACAATATTTACTTGCTGATGGGTTCGACATTGGCACTGATCATGACCCGTATCGTAACTTTATTTACACTAGTTTCCAGGAATTGGCCACGAATGTTTCCCACAGGAGGGTTGCCTCGCAGGCGAAGAAGAACGGAGATACACTACTCTCTAAAATGTGCGGGGTAATTGCTGCTGACGAAGCCCGACATGCCAGAGCTTACACGGATTTTATATACCAGATCATACAGGTTGACCCCAACGAAGTGATGGTTGCGTTTGAGGATATGATGCGCAAGAAGATAGTGATGCCAGCGCATTTTCTTCGTGAATTAGGAAAAAAGGCCGGTGAAACATTTACTCATTTCGCCGATGCGGCTCAGCGTCTTGGTGTGTACACAGCGATTGATTATGTCGATATACTGAAGCAACTTACTGCCGAATGGGATTTAGCCGGTCTGAAAGATTTGAATGAACAGGGGGAGAGAGCGCGGGACTACGTGATGAAATTGCCTGATCGCCTTATTCGAATAGCTGACCGAATGAAGAATCCCTCGCTGGAGTACAGGTTCAGCTGGATCCATTCAATGTAGATTTGTTGATGGAGGTGACTTCCCAGGCTATTGCTGTTGCTGTTGTTGCATTTCTTCGTAGCGCCGATAGCTGTTATCGGACAGGTCCTCAGTTGCTTTTTCGATGACCAGATTGGGTTGTTCTAAGGTGTAGTCTTCATCATCCTCGTACGAGACGCTCACTGAAACTTCGAGCTTATGCTGCGGTAAGCCTTTATAGACGCCTTTCACCGGAGAGCAGTCGGTGAAATTTCTTCCAACAGCCAGCCTGACATGGGTTTCGTTTGCGATACAATTATTTGTTGGATCAAGCCCAAGCCATCCATAGTCTGGAATGTATGCTTCCACCCAGGCGTGGGTAGCGCCTTCGCCCCGCATGCCATTCTTATGAGGACAGATATATCCGCTTACGTAACGGGCAGGAATGCTTGCCAATCTCAACATGACCAGCAGGATATGCGCAAAGTCCTGACATACCCCCGCTTTTAACTGCCAGATAACATCTGTTGTCGTTTCCACAGTGGTAATGCCCGGAATGTAGCTGAAGTTCTCGTAAACATATTGGCAATACCTTAATGCGAGCTGATAGGGGCTGTTTTGGAATTGATTGTCGTTGCTGAGGATCGACTGTAATGCTTCCATCCCGTCGATATGCTCTCTGTTAAGAAAGTCGATGAAGCCGATGTCTTTCTTTAAGGAGCGAAGCTTGTTCCACTGAACCTCGAGAGGCAGGTCATCTGCAGGGAGCGGTTTATTACGGGTATCGACGACTGTGGTTGAAAGGATAACCATTTCAGTATGCGGGCTGCTGAAGCTGAAGTTGCCTACGTCGTTGCCATAATAATCCTTAGATATATATATCGCGGGATCACCACTAATGGAAAGATCGTGCATCTGCACTTCCTGATAGTCATCGTTTATCGGAAAAAGAATAATCTGATTGGCGCTGTCTCTAACTGGTGCCTGATAAGTGTACTGCGTTAGATGCTTTATTTTAAATTCTGGCATGTTGAAACTTGCTAATGTTATGCGTAGGCAAAATAGTTCTGGTTGAGGGCGTTGCCTATACCGTACAGATCCTTCTTAACCTGGCCCAGGTAGGTATGTAGTCCTTGCTGAGTGATCGTTTCTACGGTACTGTATTTTATTGTGCTCTGCAGCCTTCCTATCATAAAGGAAAGTTCTTTTGATTCTACTATGTCGTTGTTCTGCTTCAGACGCTCAAAATAACGATAGATATTGTTCACTGAATATAACACTGATCGTGGAAAGTCATTATTTAGAACGACGAGCTCGAGGACGTTTTCAGGATCAAAGCCTTGTCTGTAGGTCTTTAAATAAAGATCGTATGCTCCTAATGAAAGCAGCAAGTAGCGAAGGTACGTTGTGCCCGTCAGAAGGTCGGGATCACTATTCGCTTTATTAAATTTTATATCAAGAATATCGGTTGATTGTATGCTGCGCTCCAGGTATTTGCCAATATTCATGAAGCTGCGTCCTTCTCCTCTTTCCATAGTCACCTCGCCAATGCCATAATATAACATGACCTGTTTGATGAGTTCATCCAGGACAGAAACCGGGTCTCCCTTCTTTAATGCGGAGATAAGCCGTTTGTCGTTGACGAGATGATAATACTCGTTGAGACATTGCCATAAGTCTTTGGTAAGGTGGTCTTGAACACTCCTTGCATTTTCACGGGCCAGGGTAATGATATTGATGATGGAATTTGGATTGTCTTTCCCGGTGATCATATATTGAAGCACGTCCCTGCTTTTGAATTCAATGTCCCGTATGACGGCTTCGTCAGGAGAATTATAAATGCGTATTACAGGGCGCCAGGAAAATTCGTTCAAGGCATCCTGAGAAGATGCATAGTTAATTTTTAGAATACGCAGGATTCCGTCGCTCCTTTCCATATAGCGACTCAACCAATATAAATTCGAAGCAACTCTGCTTAGCATATTTTAGATGATTAAATTATGATGCCAGTACCCAGGTGTCTTTGCTTCCGCCGCCCTGTGAACTGTTTACTACCAACGAGCCTTCATTGAGGGCTACCCTTGTTAAGCCACCAGGGACAATTTCGATACCGTCGGGCCCGCATAGTGCGAAAGGACGAAGGTCGATGCGCCGCGGATGAAGAGCCTTGTTGATGAAGCATGGTGCTGCTGAAAGGCTGATCGTAGGCTGCGCTATAAATTGTCGGGGATCTTTGTTTATCTCCTGCTTGTACTGATATATTTCCTCATCGGAGGCAACATGACCCATCAACATGCCATAACCGCCGCTTCCATTTGTTCGTTTGACAACCATCGAATTTATATTAGCGAATACATACTCCTTCTCTTCTTTATTGCCGAGTTGATATGTGGGGACGTTTTTAAGCAGTGGTTCTTCATTTAGGTAATAGCGTATCATCTGAGGCACATAGGAATATATGGCTTTATCGTCAGCAACTCCATTGCCCACAGCGTTGACTATGGCGACATTCCCTTTCTTATATGCACTCATAATACCTGCTACGCCCAAGATACTTTCAGGATTGAAAACGAGGGGATCAAGGTATTCGTCGTCGACCCTTCGGTAAATAACATCAACCTGCTGACGTCCATTTGTTGTCTTCATGAAGACCGTTTGGTTTTCCACGAGGAGATCCCGGCCCTCGACGAGTTCAACGCCCATGAGGCGGGCGAGGGTGGTGTGTTCAAAGTAGGCCGAGTTATAGCTACCCGGGCTTAGTAGCACGATCGTAGGATTGGAAATCTGTCTGGGAGATATTGCTTTCAGGTTTTTATAAAGGATCTCTGGATATTCGGTCACGCTCCTAACCTTACATTGAGGAAGCAGATCGGGAAACAGGCGCTTGGTAATCTCTCTGTTCTCCAACATATAGCTCACTCCGGAGGGTGTTCGCAGATTGTCTTCCAGAACGTAAAAAGTGCCGTCGAAGTCCCGGATCAGATCAATCCCTGCGATGTGCACATATATATCATAAGGTACTTTCACCTTGTACATCTCACGTAGGAAGTGCGGGCATGAATAGATGATGTCAGCGGGTACTACACCGTCTTTCACGATGAACATATTACTGTAAATATCTTTCAGAAATGTATTTAGTGCTTTTAGCCGCTGCTTAATTCCTTTTTCAATGAAGCTCCAGTCCTGGGCTGTGATGATACGCGGAATAATATCGAAGGGGAAAATTTTCTCAATGCCCTCCCCGCTATTGTATACAGTAAATGTAATACCCTGACTCATGAAAAGGTTTTTAGCCAAGTCTTCCTTCTTGGCTAAGCCATCGGCCGATTCTGTCGATAAATACTCAATAACTTTCTGATAAGGTGGCCGGATGTCGTTATCAGAGCTGAACATTTCATCCCAGGTATTAGGTGTTTGAGGGTAATGATGTAAAAAGTCCAGTTCGCTCATTCTTTATTTGATGGTTTTTCATAAAAATAGCAATTTTTCTATGGAATATTTATTAAAATGGGAAGGGATGCATCAATATTTGAGAATAAATGAACGATTGTACTTTATTTTTCTCTCATTTCGTATTCAGATAGCGCATTTTTGATGATATTACACGCACTGACAATCTCTGCTTCGGAAACTACTAGTGGGGGAGCAATGCGAAGCGCAGTATCACAGTGTAAGAACCAGTCTATAATCACACCCTTAGCTATACAAAGTCTGCTCACCTCCTCCACTTGCGTAAAGGAATCGAGCTGAATACATAGCATGAGTCCTTTTCCCCTTACCTCCTTAATAGCAGGATGGACAAGCTCGCTTCGAAGCAGTGCTTCCTTTTTATCGATTCCTGCCATCATGTCCTCCTCAATAATGGCGGACAATGTCGCCAGTCCTGCGGCGCAGCAAACGGGGTGTCCTCCGAAGGTTGTGATATGACCTAAAATAGGATTATCTGCCAACACACTCATTACATCACGATTAGCACAGAATGCGCCTATAGGCATTCCACCTCCGATGCCTTTTGCCAGAAGAAGGATGTCTGGAACGATATCAAAATGTTCAAAGGCAAAAAGTTTGCCCGTTCTGCCAAAGCCTGTCTGGATTTCGTCGAGTATTAACAGCGTACCGGTCTCCGTACAACGCCTTCTTAATGCTTGCATGTAGGCAAGATCGGGGACGCGAACGCCTGCTTCGCCTTGAATGGTTTCCATGATCACACAGGCCGTCTCATTATCTATCTTAAGCAGATCTGATTCCTGATTAAATTCAATAAATTCGACACCTGGCAGTAAAGGTTGATATGCTTCCTTATAGTATTCATTGCCCATAACACTTAAAGCGCCATGAGTGCTTCCATGATAGGCTTTGTTGCATGAAATGATTCTCTTTCTTCCCGTATATCGTTTAGCCAGTTTCAGCGCTCCTTCGGTGGCCTCGGCTCCCGAGTTGACGAAATAGACAGAATTAATGCTTTCGGGGAGTACAGATGTTATTTTGGCAGCGTAGAGAACTTGCGGGGATTGTATGTATTCGCCATACACTGCCAGGTGCATATAGCGGTCTACCTGATCTTTGATTGCCTGTACCACCTTAGGATGGCGATGTCCTACATTGCTTACCGCGAAACCTGAGACGAAATCAATGTATGATTGATTATCTGGGCCGTATAGGTAGACTCCCTCTGCCCGTTCAATATGAAGCATCCGGGGAGAGGAAGAAGTTTGAGCATTGTTTAGAAGAAATAGTTGTCGTAAACTTAACATGTACAAAAATACAAAAGCCTGCGGCAGAACCGCAGGCTTAAACCATCATAAAAAATAAAACTAAACTAACTAGTCTCTTTTCTCACGCCTTTCCTTGAGTTGGTTGATCAGGTGTTCCCTGAATTCGCGCTCAGCGGGATATACGCGATCTGCCTTGTTCTTAGGTAATACCTGATAAAATTCAGTAAGGTACCGTTTTTTCGTCTCCAGCATCCGTGTTTCAAAGTTCAGGCCATTCACTGCGGATTGACCACCTTCTTCTTTCGCACGTTTTCTTGCCGCATGTCTTTCCCTGAAGAGCTTATTCATCTCCTGTCGGTAAGTGTTGTATACAGGCCAGAAACCCTGTGCCTCCTCTTTATTTAGATCGAGGTTCTTTGTGAGGAATTCGGCGTTTAAGGCCTCGATTCTTTCAAATTTTGAGCGATCTCCTGGTTGCGCCATGACGGTTGCCATGAGGGAAAGTCCAAATAGTAGGGTGAATATGAAGTGTCTCATGTCTATGCTAAAGTGTCGTCTCTAAATATTGTTCAATCTCCTGATCAGATAATTCGATTTCGGGATTTAAATCTGCTGTGCTATTTATATTGTCAATTATTACGGGCATGTCTCCGGCGTCGCTGTTGGCCAGAAGGTACTCTACGATTGCTTCGTCTGGAATGTAAGCAAGCTGCTTATCGATGGAGTCGGATTTCTGAAACAGGTACAAGCCTGCGGTTGCAGATATCATCATGCATGCTGCTGCAGCATATTTAAGCCACGAAGGCACAAGTGTTCTAACTTTTGGCTCCTCAGGTTTCTCCACCAGGCCTGCCTTCTGTTTAATGGAATCATTCAGGGAGTTAAAGTAACCTTCCGGAACAGTGAAGCCGCCGTCTTCAGTTAATTCTTTGAGCTTCCCAACTCTTATAGAGGACATGATCTGATCTTCAAGTGTATCAAAATAGCCATCTGGCACGGTTAAGTTGCCCTCCGAATCACTTGAGGTGATAGATTCAATAATTATCCTGCTGGTAACTTGCTGGCGCATGTCATCAAAATAACCATCAGGTACATTGAACGGGTTTTCTTTTCCCACTGCTCTAAGCAGTGGAAACCGCTTATCCCATCTCTCGTCCATGTCATTTACGTCCATATACTTTTTAGATTAATTTCGCTTATGAAGGTTTAATCCTTGCTTAATAAAAAACTCTCGATCTTCTTCACTGCATGGTGAAAGGAAGCTTTCAGTCCGCCGACGCTTGTTCCTAGTATTTCTGAAATCTCTTCATACTTTAAGTCGTCAAAATACTTCATGTTAAACACTAGACGTTGTTTCTCCGGCAGCGTTAGCAGGGCCTGTTGAAGCCTCAGTTCTGCCTGATTTCCGTTGAAGTAAGATCCTTCTTTCAACGATTCGGCAAGATCGTAAGACACCTCATCGAGTGGAATATTATTCTGCTGCTTTTTTTTATTAAGGAAAGTCAGGCATTCATTAGTCGCGATCCGGTAGATCCAAGTGTACAGTTGGGAGTCGCTTCTGAAGTTGCCAAGGTTTTTCCAAACTTTTATAAAAGCATCCTGGACCAGATCATCAGCGTCGTCATGATTGAGGACAAGCCTTCTGATATGCCAGTATATTTTCTGTTGATATTTCTTCAATAGGAGCGTAAATGCCTCTTCTTTCGTGCGCTCATTTGCGAACTTTTCGAGTATTACTGCGTCTTCGATTTGTTGCATTTTGGTTGCTTAGTGCTCTTGAATTTTGGTCGCCATGCTTGTTCGACTCTAACAATTGTATCATGGTTTAATATGGCTGCTAAATTGCGAAATATCTCGGTTATTGTCTTATGAATGATATTGTGCTGTCGCAAGCCTGTTTTAATGCTTCTGGCAGGAAGTCTTCGAGCCATGGGTGTCGTGCGTTAAAAACATGGTCGGCATTTTCCAATACCATCAGATAGCTGGTTGGATGCTGACGCTTCAGTAGTTGAGCTTGCTCAACAGTTACAATAGTGTCGGCATCTCCATGGATAATCAGCCAGGGCTGTTTCAGCGATCGCGCGGCTTCAAGTAGGTCCAGTTTTTCAGCATTCTCTTCTAAGTCTGTCAATACATCCAGGTAAAGGGGCATCTGTTGGTTTGTTCTTGAGTTGGACATGTATATTACACCTTCTTTCTTCCAATAGGATTCATAATCGACATTCCATAACCCTCTAAAGTTGCTTATAGAAGCCCAGGTAACCAGTTTGTCTACCCTTGCATCAGTGTTCGTCTGCAAGATACTGATTCCACCACCGAGGCTGTGTCCAACGAGAATGATTTTGGACGGAGGCGGAAAGTCGTTACCGCTTTTTACATAGGTAATCACCTCGTTCAAATCGTTCAATTCTTTACTGAAAGTATTATGGGCGAACGCTTCTAAATCATCAAAGACGTCAATGCCCTCTTTGCTCATTCCGTTATGAGAGAAGTTGAATTTCAGGAAACTACAGCCGTTGTCGGCAAAGTATTGGGCAACCAAATGATGTGTTCCCCAATCTTTGAACCCTTTGAACCCGTGAACGAAAATGGCTAAGGGAGCATCTGTCCTGTCTGCCATTATATAATCTATAAATACCGGTTTCTTTTCAGAACCAGGAATCTGAGTCTTTTGTAAAATCATGTTGAAGCGTGTTTACGTAACTGTTAATCTATATAAATTTATATAGTTTTGAAAATTTAAAATCGGCGACTGTAAGCTGCTGCGTTACTGGTTTTTGATGCGCTGTTTCCGGATATATTTATTTACAAATTAACACATTATGGCTTATTTATATAAGATCTAAATAATCCTGTTTGACAAAGGAATGACAGCGGTGCTTATGTGTATTGGTACCTTTGTTGAGGTTTTTTTTAAACATACTCAGAGTTGAAACAATTAAAAGTTTTAGCATTTACGCATCAGCAGATTGATCTTAAGGATTTAGGGAAATTGGTAATCTGTAATCAATCGTTGGTTAGCAGATTAAGTGCTGTTAAACAACAATTTGGCATTGCTGAAATTTTTTATGTAGGCACATGTAACAGGGTTGAATTCGTGTTCTGTGCGTCTCAGCAAATTACTCCTGCTTTTATAAAGGATTTTGTCCGCTATCTTGATTTCTGCATAGAAGATAATAAAATAGATGATTTCGTTCAGAAGGCTAAGTGGTACGAAGATGAAGAAGCACTTAACCATTTGCTGCGGATTTCATGTTCCCTTGAGAGCCTGGTAGTAGGAGAGAAAGAGATCCTGGCACAAGTTCGTAAGTCTTATGAGATCTGTAGAGAGGCTGGCTTTACGGGCGACTATCTGAGAATGATCATGAATCAGGTGGTAAAAGCGGCTAAGCGGGTATATACAGAGACGAGGATCTCCAAAAATCCTATATCGGTAGTTTCCCTTGCTTACCGTAAACTGAGGGAGTTAAATATGTGTTCGAATTCCCGCATCCTCATCGTGGGAGCAGGAGAAACCAATAAGACAATCTCCAAGTACCTTCAAAAGCATAAGTATTCAAATTTTGCAGTATTTAATCGCACGCTGTCAAAGGCGGAAGATCTCGCAAGAGATCTCAGAGGAGAGGCCTATACGCTTGAAGAGCTTAAAAATTATAAAAAGGGGTTTGATGTCATCGTGACCTGTACAAGTGCCACCGAGCCTCTTATCACTAATGATATCTATCAGTCGCTTCTGAACGGTGAGACTGATAAAAAAGTGATTGTCGATCTTGCAATTCCGAATGATACTGATACAGCGGTGCTTGAAAACAATCCGGTTCACTACATTGAGGTGAAAAGTCTTCAGGAAGTTGCCAACAGGAATATGCAGGAGCGATATCAGGAGCATGTTCATGCTGAGGTGATTATTGAGCAGACCATCGATGAGTTTAGGCCCCTGTTAAAGCAACGGCGCATTGAACTGGCGATGCGTGAGGTTCCCTTGAAAATCAAGGAGATTAAAAGCATGGCATTGAATTCTGTATTTGCGGAGGATATTGAACAGTTGGACGACAACTCAAGGGAGGTTCTGGAGCGTGTTATTAACTACATGGAGAAGAAATATATCAGTGTTCCCATGGTTATGGCCAAGGAAATATTGGTTAACAATAGTTAATTTTCAAGTCTCTGTGCATCAGATGCGATATTCGTTATTTTTGCAAAAAGGCTATATTTTATTTTGGATAGAAAACTCATCATTGGAACACGTGGAAGCGAGCTTGCTCTCTGGCAAGCGAACTACGTAAAAGATAGACTTTCGGAACTGGGCGTTGATGCTGATCTGAAAATCATAAAAACTCAAGGAGATAAGATTCTTAATCTCCGATTAGACAAGCTGGAAGGTAAAGGGTTTTTTACCAAGGAATTAGAAGAGGGCTTACTCGATAATTCTATTGATATAGCTGTTCACTCTCATAAAGACTTACCTACTCAGCATCCCGATGGATTGGTCATTGCGGCTGTTTCTGAACGCGAAGATCCACATGAACTTTTACTGATATTAAAAGACTGCGTGGATATTAAGCAAAAGCTTTCCGTCAAGTTTGGTGGTATGGTAGGGACATCTTCTAATAGAAGGAGATCTCAGCTACTCGCTTTTCGCCCGGATTTTGAAATCGAAGATTTGCGCGGTAACGTGCTGACACGTATTCAGAAGCTTCGGGACGAAGACTATGATGCCATTATCCTGGCTAAGGCAGGTGTCGCACGATTAGGTCTCGACCTTAGCGAATTTCATGTAGAAGAGCTAGAGCCAATAGAACTTATACCAGCACCGGCGCAGGGTGTTTTAGCGATACAGATCCGTGATGGAAATCCTGACCTGTATAACTTGCTTCAAGGTATACATAATCAGGACGTCGCAGAGGTTATTGCTGTTGAAAGAAAGGTCCTCAACCTGTTTAATGGTGGTTGTCATATGCCTTTAGGATGTTACTGCCGCAAGGAAAACGGAAAGTTTCATGTGTGGACCGCTAAAGCTGATGAAGGAGATATGTTTCCGAGCAGGCTGTACATGGCAGCTGACACGACAGAAGGGTTGGCAGAACGTGTAGTGGCCAAGTTCGCTAAAGAACGTAAATTACCTGCTAAAGTCTTTATTACGCGTGAAATATCTCAGTCGAGTTATTTCTACAAGGCAATGGCGGCAAATGGCATTACTATAGACGGCCGCTCCCTAATCCGCACGTTCCCGATAATTAATAAGCTGGATTCTTATATACTCCGCGATATTGACTGGATTTTCTTTAGCAGTAAGAATGCGATTGAGTACTTTTTCAGCCTTGAACCGCAGATCGCAAAGCGCACTAAATTTGGCGTTCTCGGTCGTGCCTCGGAAGAGACATTAAGGCGCTTTGGCAGGGTGCCCGACTTTACCGGAGAGGATGAGGGTATCGATACGATTGAGATTGCAAAGGAGTTTGCGAGCATCGCAAGCGGCACGAAAGTTCTGTTCCCTGGGGCAAAGGGTTCTTTACGAACCGTACAGCAAATGTTATCGGATCAAACGAAGATCATTGATCTTCCCATATACGAAACGGTGCTCGAGACCGATGTTGAGCAATCCCATGCAGAGGTACTGATTTTTACAAGTCCATCAAATGTTGAAGCATATTTCGAAAGTAACTTGCTTGAACCCGGACAAAAGGTTATCTGCATTGGCAAATCGACCGGTAAAAAGTTTGATGAGATGGGTGTTCATTATTCACTGCCTTACTCGCCTGACGAAATCGGTCTTGCCGAGGCAGTATACGGACTTTAATCATTAAAAAATGTTACAAAGACCAAGAAGAAACAGAAAGAGCGAAGTTATCCGTCAGATGATCAAAGAAACTCATTTGACAGCAGCTAATCTTATTTTTCCGCTTTTTATAGTAGACGGACAAAATCAGAAAACAGAGGTAAGTTCCATGCCTGGAATTTTCCGCTATTCTATTGATAACTTATTAAGGGAAGTGGAGAGTTGCATGAACCTGGGTCTTAAGTCCTTTGACCTTTTTCCTTATATAGAAGAATCGTTAAAAGATAAATATGCATCTGAGAGCTATCGCGAAGGCTCACTTTATCTTCGCGCCATTGCAGAAGTAAAGCGTCATTTTCCTGAAGCCTGCGTGATTACTGATGTGGCGATGGACCCTTATAATTCTGACGGTCACGACGGTATTGTCGAGAACGGCGTTATTCTCAACGATGAAACGCTGGAAGTGCTGGGCAAAATGGCCCTGGCACACGCACAATCGGGTGCTGATATTATTGCTCCTTCAGACATGATGGACGGACGAATAGGGTATATACGCCAGGTGCTTGACGACAATGGTTTTCAGCATGTATCACTGATGTCTTACTGCGCGAAGTATGCAAGTGCCTTCTACGGACCTTTCCGCGACGCCCTGGGTTCAGCTCCTAAGGCTGGCGATAAGAAGACCTATCAGATGGATCCCGCAAACCAGCGTGAAGCGTTAATTGAAGCGTCACTGGATGAGCAGGAGGGGGCCGATTTCCTGATGGTCAAACCAGCTCTTGCTTATCTTGATGTTATCAAATTGCTGAAAGATCATACTGATCTTCCGATAGCGGCGTATAATGTAAGTGGAGAATACTCCATGATAAAGGCAGCAGCTCAGAAGGGCTGGCTTGATGAACAACGTACTATTACGGAAGTTCTCACCAGTATCCGCCGCGCCGGTGCCACAGCAATCCTATCCTATCATTCAAAGGAAGTTCTGTTAAATAAGTGGATCTAATCCTTTTTACATGGAAAATAAAATTATGTCAGATACGTCAAAGCCAAATATAGCCCCAGTGAATACCGTTAGTTCTCCGGATATCAGCAGGGAAAAATCTTCTGCGCTCTACGAAACAGCGAAAGGCTATTTCCCCGGAGGCGTTAACTCACCTGTACGAGCATTTAAATCTGTTTTCGGAAGCCCTCTATTTATAGAAAAGGGGGATGGTTGTTTCGTTTGGGACGCAGACGGAAACAAGTTTATCGATTTCTGCTGTTCATGGGGGCCGCTGATTCTTGGCCATAACAATCCGGTGGTTAAAGAGCATGTGTTGAAGGCGATTGACAACGGAATGAGCTTTGGCGCACCTACTGCGCTTGAGAATGATCTTGCATCGCTTATTCTGACAAATAATAAAAAGATCGAAAAAATCCGTTTCGTAAGCTCTGGTACCGAAGCCGTAATGTCTGCTATCCGCCTTGCGAGAGGGTATACCAAACGCGATAAGATTTTGAAGTTCGACGGTTGCTATCATGGACATGTTGACTCATTGCTGGTTAAAGCAGGTTCAGGCCTTGTTACCTTTGGAGAAACCTCCTCAGCGGGAGTTCCACAAAGCTTTGCCGGTGAAACGGTAGTTATACCACTCAATGACAAAAACGCAGTAGAAGCTGCATTCGGGCAGTTCAAGGATGAGATAGCGGCAATTATAATTGAGGGTATTCCAGCGAATAACGGACTGTTAATTCAGGATAAGGACTTTGTTCATTTCCTTCGTGAAATAACCCGGGAGAATGGAACGCTCCTGATTTTCGACGAAGTCATTACTGGCTTCCGTCTTGGTTTCGAAGGAGCTGCAGCTTATTACGATATCAATCCCGATATTATTACCTATGGCAAGATCATCGGCGGTGGTATGCCGGTTGGTGCTTATGGTGCTTCGGCGGAGATCATGGGCAAAATATCACCTGAAGGTTCAGTATATCAGGCAGGCACATTATCCGGAAATCCGGTAGCCATGTCTGCAGGGATTGGTCAGCTGTCTCAGCTGCTAAAACCGGGGTTCTATGAGGAACTTCTGTCTAAAACTTCGAAATTTGTTAGCGACATACAGGATTTTGCCAACCAACGCGGATATGCATTTAAGATATTTACAATCGGCTCGCTGTTCTGGTTCGCTTTTACAGAAGAGGATATAAAAGCTGCAGCTGATATCGACGCTTCGAGCATGCAGCATTTTAAAGTTTTTCACCGTGAACTGCTCAATCGTGGAGTCTATATCGGCCCTTCTGGTTATGAGGTGGGCTTTGTTTCTGCAGCGCATTCACAGGCAGATCTTGACACAGCAAAAAAGGCTATCTTTGAGAGTCTGGACATAGTATTTTTGAAAGATTATGCGTAAGTCTCTGGTTATATTTTATGCTTTGGTTGTATATGCTTTCGCCGAGCTCATCTGGTGGGGTATATTGCTCATTGAGATTCAGCCCGAGCGTAGAACTATGATCCTTGGAGAAGGGGCTGTATTTATCCTGCTCTTTTTTACTGGAGCGTACCAACTGCAAAAGACGTTGCGAAAGGAACAAAAGCTCCATGAGCAGCAGAAGAACTTCCTTCTATCTGTAACGCATGAATTGAAATCACCGCTGGCATCCATAAAGCTGTATCTACAGACCATTCTTAAGAGAAATCTGGATAAAGAACAGATGCATTCCTTTCTTAATAATTCGCTTAAAGATATTGAGCGTTTGGATGACCTGGTGGAAAATATGCTCATTGCTACCCGCATTGATAACCACTCCTATAGCTTTCCTAAGGAAGAGTTCAACCTTTCAGAGGTTGTTGCACGGGTGGCAAGCCGGCTGCAAATACATACCTGCAGCTCGCAAATCATTAAGCTTGATCTGGAGCCTGAAATATGTGTTACCGGAGATAAATTCGCATTAACTCTCGTCGTCTCTAACCTGATTGAAAACGCGGTTAAGTATTCGCCGCCATGTGAAGAGATTAAAGTGGGCCTGAAGAAGACAGCCAACGGAATAAGCTTCACGGTTGCCGATAAGGGTATCGGGATAAAGGACGAAGAGAAAGCTCGTATATTTGAGAAGTTCTATCGTGTGGGCAGTGAGGATACGCGAAAAACTAAAGGAACTGGACTGGGTTTATATATTGTCAAGCAGGTGCTTGACAAGCATCTTGCATTAATCAAAGTGAAAAACAACCGGCCTGCCGGTAGTATTTTCGAAGTAACATTTAACTCAAATGGCCATTAAACAACGCATTTTATTAGTTGAAGATGAAGAACATCTTCTGGAAGCGATCAAGCTTAACCTGGAACTGGAAGGTTACAAAGTAACAACAGCAAATGACGGGAAGAAAGCGCTTAAGGTATTCAAAGAGGAAAGATTTAATTTGATTATTCTCGATGTTATGCTTCCGGAAATTGATGGTTTTCAGGTTGCAGAAACAATACGCCTGGAGAACACTGAAGTTCCCATTATGTTTCTCACCGCTAAGAATACAAGCGAGGACAAAGTGACCGGACTTAAAAAAGGTGCTGATGACTATCTGGTAAAGCCATTTAATCTGGAGGAGCTTATATTACGTGTAAATAACCTCGTTAAACGTGGCCTATCGGGAGAGGAAAAGAAGGAGCTGAATACCTACAAGATAGGCGATAAGACGATCTATTTCAATTCTTTTGAGTTGAGAAATGACGATGGTTCGGTTACACCGCTGACAAAAAAGGAGACCATGCTTCTTAAGCTTCTCATAGAAAGACGAAACGAAGCTGTGTCACGCGAGCAGATCCTCGAAACGGTATGGAATTACGACGTATATCCATCGACCAGAACGATCGACAATTTCATCTTAACCTTCAGAAAATACTTTGAGCCAGACCAGAAAAATCCGGTATACTTCCACTCAATCCGTGGGGTAGGATATAAGTTTACTGACAGCCATTAATCATGATTACACGCAGTGTTCGCTTTGCGCTAATAGCGTTAGCTACAATATTACTGGCCTGGACAATCTCCAGAGAAGAGTATGAGCTGACCGCATTAGTGGCACTGGGTATTGTATTGTTAATTGTTAGTTACTTTCGCGATGGCACGGTTTTACTTGCCGCCCGTTCATTTCAGAATAAAGATTACGAAAAAACGGAGCGTTTACTGAAGGAGATGAAGTACCCAGACCGCCTTCGTAAGAACAGACGGGGGTATTACGAATTTATATATGGTAATATAGAACTGCAGCGTAAGAATTACGAAAAAGCCGAGACGCACTTCCAAATAGCCAGCCGCTTTCCACTGAAGAACGAGAACGATAAAGCACTTGTCTTTGTCCATCTGGCAAATCTCAACCTGAGAAAGAAAATGATGGACAGAGCAGAGGCATATCTGGTAAAAGCACGTGAGTTGAAAACAAGTGCCAGAGTTCAGAATATTATATTAAAAATAGAAACAGAAATACAAAAAGCATAGTGAGTAACAACCAAAAAGATTCCTTATTTATTAGAGCAGCATTTTCGCAGCCAACCGAGCGCCCCCCTGTATGGATGATGCGCCAGGCAGGACGTTTTATGAAAGAATATTGGGAAATCAAGAACAAATATTCTTTTCTTGAAATGTGCAAGACTCCCGAAATTGCAGCTGATGTAACGATGTTACCTGTTGACTTGTTAGGTATTGACGCAGCAATTCTATTCTCTGATATCCTGGTTACAGGAGAGGCAATGGGTGGGGAGCTGAGTTTTACTCAGGGAATCGGTCCGAAGTATGCAAATCCTGTTCGTACTCAGAAAGATGTGGAAAACCTTACTACTGATGTCGAAGAAAAGCTCCAATATGTTCCTGATGCTATCAAGGTCATTCAGCAAAGGCTGAATGCGAAGACACCTTTGATCGGTTTCGCAGGTGCACCGTTTACAGTGATGAGCTACCTTGTTGAAGGCGGTTCGTCCAAGGACTTCAAGCTTACCAAGCTGATGATCCATAACCAGCCAGAGCTGGCGCATCAGCTGCTGAACAAAATTGCCGATGTAACGATCACCTATCTTAATATGCAGATTGATGCCGGCGTTAATGCGCTACAGTTGTTTGACAGCTGGGCGTTAGCGCTGTCGTGGGACGACTACAGGGAATTCTCGCATCAGTACAACGCACGAATTATTGCGGGCCTGAAGCGCCAGGATTTACCCATTATATCGTTTTGTAAAGGCAGTTCTGTATTCGCGCCAGTTATGGCGGAAGCAAAGCCCGATGTCATCTCCGTTGATTGGAATGCAGATTTGCTTAACATCAAAAAAAGCATCCCTGCTGGTATCGCAGTCCAGGGTAACCTTGATCCTCATATCCTCTACGCAGATAAAAAAGTTATCAGAGAGCGGATACTTAGATTGCATGATCGCATGAAAGAAGAAAATGGTTTTATTTTCAATCTGGGCCATGGTATAATGCCTGATATACCTTTCGATAACGTGAAATATGCTGTTCAGGTGATTCAGAACGAACTTGTTAACTCTTAACCGATAGACCATTGTTATACCTCTACGTAAAAGCAATTCACATCATTTTCGTCATTTGTTGGATGGCCGGCCTTTTCTATATAGTGAGGCTTTTCATCTATCATATTGAAGCGAACGATAAAACGGAGCTTGAGAGGAATATTTTGCGTCCACAGTACGAACTGATGGAAAGCCGGTTATGGAATGTAATTACGACTCCCGCGATGGTGCTCAGTGTCCTCGCGGGGGCTTACATGTTTTACCTGAACCCCTATCTTTTAGAGATGAACTGGATGTGGGTAAAGATAGGCTTTGTAGTAGGTCTGCTTATATACCATTTCATATGCCAGCGCATAATGAAGCAATTGAAAAAAGGTATCTTCAGGTGGACATCGATGCAGTTGAGAGTCTGGAACGAGGTCGCCACGTTGTTACTATTTGCAATCGTTTTTGTAGTAATTCTCAAAAGTGCACTTAACTGGATCTACGGACTGGTCGGTTTGTTTCTGATCATGATACTCCTGATGATAGGTATCAAGGCTTATAAGGCTTATCGGCTAAGGAAGAGATAGGGTCTGCCCAATAACAACATGCTTAAATGAAAAAAATTATTCTGCTTGCGCTGCTTATCAATCTGTCGAAATTAGTCAGCGCCCAGATAGCGAATGATAGTCTGGAGTACCGAATACGCCCGGATAGCGCAAAAACCGGGGAACTTCATTTAAGCATACACAACTTTAATTACCTTCGCAACTACGAGTTCTTTAGCAAATTTCAGGATGGATATACACTGTATGGTGCGCAACTCGAACCGCAGCTTGTGTATTACGCGCATCCCCGTCTCGCCGTCACTGCTGGCATCCACCTGCGAAAAGACTTCGGGGAAGAAGGTATTTATAAAACCTACCCATTATTCAGTATCAAGTATCAACACAAGGGACTAGCGCTAATCAATGGCGTCCTTGAAGGCAATATTCATCACCGCTTTCTTGAGCCCGTATTCGATATGGAACGGAAGATCACCAATCCGGTAGAGTATGGTACTCAGTTGCAGATCGCCAAACCTGGTATTTTCGTCGACGCGTTCCTTAACTGGAATAAAATGATCTATAAACCTTCATCAGAGCAAGAACAATTGTTCGCAGGAGGTTCTGCAGAAATCACGCTCTATAAGTCAGACAAAGCTACCCTTTCAATCCCCCTTCAGGTACTGGCTTTCCATCAGGGCGGGCAGATCGATACACTCGATGCACCGCTAAAGACCATCATCAACGGTGCCGCAGGATTCAAGCTTAATTATGCACTTGGTAGAACGTTCAGGTCAGTCTTCACGGAGAATTATTTTGTCGGATATACGGATAACTCCACCACGCAGCTGCAGGCATACGATAAAGGAAATGGCGTATATCTGAATGCGGGCGTTAAAAGCAAATATGGCGATCTGATATTCTCTTATTGGAATGCCGACTCGTACATCTCCTCTGCAGGTATGCCTCTTTATCAATCTGTTTCCTACAAGATCGGCAATGAAGGATACACAGAGAAAAACAGAGAACTTCTGATCGTTCGTTACGCTTATCAAAAAGCGCTTATTCCTAATTTATACCTGGACTTCCGGGTAGAACCGGTATTTGACCTGGGTAGTAATGCCTCCAAGTCTTTCGACTTTCATCATTCCCTCTTCCTTGTATATAGGCAAGAATTTAGATTATTTAAAAGAAAATAGATTTTAATGCAACCTATGTTGCTTAAATTTCATCTACCTTCTAATTAATATGAATTCAAGTCGTAAAGTGCTCGTTGCCGATTTGCTGGATGGATGCCGTAGGGGAGATCCTAAAACGCAGAAACTCCTTTATCAGGTACTCGCGTCGAAGATGCTTGGTGTCTGCGCAAGGTACGCCCGCAACAGTTACGAAGCGGAAGAAATGCTGCAACTTGGGTTCATCAAAGTGTTCAGGAAAATAAATGATTTTAGAGAGGAAGGATCTTTCGAAGGATGGATACGGCGGGTGATGGTCAATACGGCAATTGAGGTTTATCGGAAAGAGCAAAAGTCACTCCACTTAGTTGACCTCAGTGATGTCCATGATGCTCCTCAACAGATGTTCGGCATGGACGGTCTCGAAGTGAAAGACCTGCTGGCCATGGTTCAGGAATTATCCGCAGGCTATCGTCTTGTATTTAACCTGTATGCAATAGAAGGATATTCTCATAAGGAAATTGCACAGCGGCTGGGTATTACAGAAGGAGCATCAAAATCCCAGTTATCCAGGGCCCGTGTTGTACTGAAAGAAAAATTAGCAAGAATGGAGGGTAAGAAGTATGAAAGCAATGTCAGATGAAGAAGTAGATGAAATGTTTCGCCAGAAGCTGCAGTCGTATGAAGATGCGCCTTCCGCTCTGGTCTGGAAGAACATCTCCAATGAGCTGCAACCCCAAAAGCAGACTAAGAGCAGCCCTCCACGCATTTGGATAGCGGCAGCGAGCCTTATTCTACTGGCTTGCCTTGCCCTGCTTTTCTTACCCGGAAAACCTCCGGTAAAGCTGCAGGCGTCACAATCTACAGAACTTAAGCCGGTGGAGCACAAAGGAACACCCCCAGCAGTAACGCCCAAGCTGCGTGAACCTAAAGGTATCTTGTTTCTTGAGCGCCTCGCATCGATGAGGGTCGAAAGCGATAAGCATGTGAAGGATTATAAAAAGAGTGGTAAGGCGATTTCCGAAAATATCGCCCACATTACCCAGGTTCAGCAAACAGAAATTCAAACACCAAACGTCACGGCAGAGATCAGCCAGAGGGAAGAACCTCCGGTTCTTATAGCGAATGAGTTAAACGTGGAGAACACCTCACCCGCGTCGGTTTTAGCGCTGGCCGTACCGGAACAGGAGGATCCTGTCCCGCATAAAGGAAAAATAAGGTCATTGGGTGATATCGTCAACTTTGTTGTACGGCAGGTTGATCCCCGCAAGGAAAAGATTATTGAATTCACCAACCATGATGAGGGAAGCTCCGTTTCTTCCATAAATCTTGGACTTCTTAAGATAAAGACAAAACAAAACGAAGCTAAATTGAATTAAGGATACGATACTATGAAGCAATTAATTTTCTCTCTCATCTTGCTGACGGGTTTCCAGTTCACCAAAGCTGCGACCAACCCCGAATTGTCAGCTATACCTTTCCAAACCAACTCCCCAGACTCAGCTAAAAATAGGAAAACTAACGTCACGCTAACCTGGGGTAAGGGAGAAAGTACTTCAGGCGATACCATTCGCACAAAGTCTAAGGCGCCGGGTCTTTCATACGGGCTAACCTTATCGCGGTTTGACCTGGGCTTTTCTAAACTGGTCGACAACGGAAGCTTTACCCTATCGGATCCAAATAGTTTCCTCGACTACCATGGCTGGAAAACAAGCACCGTAGGATTCGATATTCTGCAATTTGGATACAGATTTAACAGCAACTTCAAAATTTACCTGTCAGGGGGCTTTGACTGGACGCATATCCGGCTCAGGAGAGACATAACCATTCGTAAGGATGCTCCCACTCTCCAATATGATGAATCGGATATAGATTTCGACAAAAACAGATTTTCCTCCACTTATATAAGGCTGCCTCTTTCCTTTGAATGGCGTTCGAAGGACAATGATCGCGGCAAGAAGTTCCGCATCATAGCGGGGCCAGACTTCGGCTTCCTTCTCAATGGTAAAGTCAAGCAGAAGAGTGACGAGAATGGCAAGCAGAAATTTAACGATAATTATCACTTCACCAAGTTCCGATACGGGGGCTTTGCCCGTCTTGGCTATGGTGCTACGGGTATCTTTGCCAAATACTATTTCAATGATATGTTTGAAAACAGTCCGGCGCAGGAAGGACTCCAGAACATGTCCTTCGGCCTAACCTTCGGGTTTTAGTTCCTGCGCTTTTTAATTTGTTATCTATAATTACACACTAGATAAATTCCGGTTAACCTAACCCTGCTTTCCATTATATGGAACTGCAGGGTTTTTTTATATGTTTAAGAAAAATCGTTGTCTTTAAGATGGCTCTTTTTCAGACCTGCTTAGTTATAGAGATTCTCTAGCCAGTTTGTATTCATTTGACAATGTTGTAATTTGAATGCGGTACTACTGGTTCTAAAGCGCTTAATTCTTATTATTGTAGATGGTTATAAAAGATGCGATTGAGTTACATGGGGTAAGTAAAACCTATCAAATAGAGCCTTTTGGAGGGGTGAAATCTGTGAGTTTTTCGGTGCCCACTGGCGCGGTAACGGTAATAGCCGGAGAGAGTGGCAGTGGGAAAAGCACCCTTCTAAAGCTCATATCTGGCCTTCTGGAGCCCGATAGCGGACATGTGCTTTTCAAAGGACAGAAGGTAAAGGGGCCATCAGAAAAGCTAATTCCCGGGCATGAGGCAATGAAGATGGTAGCCCAGGACTTCAATCTGGATATCTACGCAAAAGCTTATGATAATATTGCGAGGGTGCTTCCGAATACGGATTTAAAGAATAAGCGTATCCGGACGATCGATACTATGGAATTCTTAAAGATCGATCATCTGGCGGGAAAACGAGTTGTGGATTTAAGCGGAGGAGAACAGCAGAGGGTGGCCATCGCTCGGGCTATCATTACACAACCTGAAGTTCTCTTGCTAGACGAGCCGTTCAGTCAAATTGACTCGGTAGTTAAGACTGAATTGAGAGCTGATATTCGTCGGATGTCACATTTCCTGGGGATTACAGTGGTGCTGGTATCTCACGATCCAACAGATGCTCTTGCCTTAGCAGACCATATGATCATTTTGAAGAATGGTAGGAATATAGAGACTGGTTCAGCCGCCAAACTCTACAACTTCCCTGGAAGTCTTTATACCGCCAGATTACTTTCGGATTGCAACGTGCTTACTTCAAAGGAGGCTTCCGAACTCGGAATTAAATCTGACTATGATCGTGTTGTGATTTATCTCGATTGGCTGTGTCTAAGCAATAATACAACAGGTCCAGTTAGCTTTCAGGTCAAGGATAAATTATTTAAAGGCTTTTATGAAGAGCTTATCCTTGAGCGTGAGGGCGTGATAGTCAGAGCTCGTTCGTTAGGGACCGAAGGCCCGGTAAAAGGATCTCAAATTAATGTTACCATTTTGCGCTATCTCGAGTTTGAGGATTAGCTGCCGCGCAACAAATTCAGAGGGCTGATTTCTGGGAGCTTGAAGCCTGGTTTGGCGGTAAACTATCTGAAAATCGTGAGTAACATGTTCTGTGCCTTAAAAGCGATTTAAGAAGTTGTAGTAGATCAAGGAGCGAACCTACAGTCCTTAATTGTGATGAACCTTTAAGAGGCAAAGAATCCAAATGCTTAGCTCCAGGTTTTTTACCAAGTAGGTACGGATAAAGCGGGTAGACTTCACAATATGACTATTTACGGTCGCAGTTGTAATCCCGAGGATCTGTCCGGCCTCTTCGTAGCTTTTTCCTTCAAGTTTGCATAGGGTAAAAACTTGTCGCTGTTGTGGGGAAAGCCGATTTAATGCCACATGTAAAACACGTGACGTTTCTTTTTCGCTTAGTGCCTCTTCGGTGTGCATATAGTAATTTATCGAGTTTAATAGAAGATGAGCAGCCATACGCCTGTCGCTGGCTGCTTTGCGCAAATAGTCGTAAACGAGATTTTGCGCAATGGTGTACAAGAAGGCCTGGAATGACA
>NZ_JAZQRL010000058.1:0-27295 GCF_045629565.1 Arcticibacter sp. | reverse complement strand
GATATAAAGATCGCTTTTGTGGTCAATCCAAGTAATCCACCTTCAACCGCACTTCCGGCAAAAAATTTAAAACGTATTGCAGACATCGTAAAAAATCATAACCCGGGTCTGATGGTGGTTACCGATGATGTATACGGTACTTTTGTGCCAGGTTTTGTATCTCTTATGGCTGCACTACCTTACAACACCATTACGGTTTATTCCTTTTCTAAATATTTCGGTTGTACAGGATGGCGGCTAGGAGCTATTGCCCTGAACCAGAAAAATGTCTTTGATGATAAAATTGCAGCACTTGGCGACGAACAAAAGCAAGCCCTATACAAAAGGTATAGGACGCTGACTTTGCAGCCTGAAAAAATCAAATTTATTGACCGGATGGTGGCAGATAGCAGGCAGGTGGCTTTAAATCACACTGCAGGTTTATCGCTTCCCCAGCAATTTCAGATGATGCTGTTTTCTTCCTTCGGATTACTCGATACCAACAATACATACAAGAAACTAACTCAGGATCTGATAACTACACGATTGAAATTGTTATGGGATGGTATGGGAGTCGAGATTGTGCCTGACCCAATGCGGGCAGGTTATTATTCAGGGATCGATGTGATGGTAGGAGCACTGCATTTCTATGGACCTGAACTTGCACAATGGCTTGAAGATAATTTCGAGCCTTTAGATGTCGTATTTCGTCTAGCCGAGAAAACATCAATTGTCTTGTTAAATGGTGGTGGATTTGCCGGGCCAAAATGGAGCATCCGTGTTTCACTGGCCAACCTGCCAACAGAAAGTTACTACGTGATCGGAACGCGCATTCGCGAAATCCTGCTCGAATATGTTAACGCCTGGGAAGCTTCCAAAAAATAACTCATCTGTAATTTGAACCTTTTATTATGAAAAAGCTATTTCTGTTCTGGTTTTTGCTTATAATAAGCATATCTCTCTTTGCTCAAACGCTACCCAGGATAAAAATCCTGGCTACAGGCGGAACAATTGCTGGTCAAGGTGCTTCTGCCGATCGGTCTGCCTATACCTCAGGGGCCTTACCTATTAAAGACCTCATTGCTGCTGTTCCTGGCATCGATAAACTAGCCATTATTTCAGGCGAACAGATTTCGAATGTGGGCAGCCAGGACATGAGCGTGGCTATCTGGATCAAACTGAATCAGAGAATCAATGAAATATATAAAAACAATGAAGCAGACGGAGTGGTGATTACCCACGGGACCGACACCCAGGAAGAAACGGCTTACTTCCTTTCCCTGACTGTCCGTTATGACAAACCTGTGGTACTTACCGGCTCCATGCGGCCCGCAACGGCAATAAGTGCTGATGGCCCAAAAAACCTTTATGATGCGGTTGCGCTGGCTGCTTCGAAAGAAGCCGCGAACAGCGGCGTGCTGCTGGTATTTAGTGAGAGCATCTTTTCAGGAAGAGAAGCCGTCAAAACGAGTACCACCCATGTGGAAGCTTTCACCGCACCAAACAGTGGTCCAATCGGACAAATATATGATGGCAAAGTAGTCATGTATCAGTCCCCGATTAGGAAAGCCAATAAAAATACGCCATTTGACATTACGGGACTGACTTCCCTGCCAGAGGTGGCGATAGTGGAGTTATATGCAGATGCCCCGCCGACAGCAATTAATGCCTATGTTGCGGCAGGGGTAAAAGGCATAGTTACCGGCGGGCTGGGCAACGGAAATCTGAATAAAGCGAATACGGCAGCCGTTGCCGCTGCGGTTAAAAGAGGAGTCCCGGTAGTTAGGGCCTCAAGGATATATTCTGGTAGAGTAACCCTGCTGGATGAAACAGATGACGAGAAACTGGGCACTATTGTATCGGATGATCTGATTCCGCAAAAAGCACGTATTTTATTAATGCTCGGGCTCACGCAAACACGTGATAAGAAACAGTTACAAGAATACTTCTTTATGTACTAGCTCTTCAACCGGGGGAATTGCCCCCCGTGTTAATTTCCTGTCTCATTATAAAATACAAGATTATGAAAGGATTTACAGTGCTATTGTTGTGTTTCGTTTCCGCAAAACTTTGCGCTCAACAGGACAAACAGTCTGATACTTCGGTGAACC
Organism: Arcticibacter sp.; assembly: GCF_045629565.1. Lineage (GTDB taxonomy): Bacteria > Bacteroidota > Bacteroidia > Sphingobacteriales > Sphingobacteriaceae > Arcticibacter. The sequence goes on along the minus strand of NZ_JAZQRL010000058.1, from coordinate 25,205 downwards.
ATCCTGTTCCCTTAATTACAGCGACTAAAGCCGATCTCCTAAATAATGTGGATGTAATTGTAAACACCCAGGTAGCGTTAAACAATTATTTTAAGGATGGCAAATACTCCAGCAGCCAGTTTGCGGTAAATCAGTTCAGGCTCGAAATCAAAGGAAAAATATTCAAGGACAAAGTGTATTTCAGATTTCGCGACAGATACACCAAAGATCCGGAAACGCAATCAGTAGATCACATTTCCAGTTCCACAGACCTGGCCTTTGTCGGTTATAATCTATCTGACCGTACGAGCATTACGGTTGGCAAAATGTGTGCAGCCTGGGGAGGGTATGAATTCGATATGAACCCTATCGACATTTATGAGTACAATGATATCGTTGAAAATGCCGATAATTTTTTAACCGGAGTACAGTTCACCTGGATGGCCTCACCTGATCATACCCTATCTGCTCAGATACTGAACTCGAGAACGAAAACCTATACAGAACTCTACGAGAATGTCCCTGAAATGGAGGAAGCGAAATTTCCGGCGGCTTATGTAGCCTCCTGGAACGGTAGTTTCCTGGAAGGCAAATTTCAGACCCTCTGGAGCTTCAGCGTCTTTCAGGAAGCCAATAAGAATGACAAGCCGGTAAATATGTATTATACAGCCATAGGCAATCAATTCAGGTCGAAAAACTGGCTGCTTCAATATGACTTCAAGTGGAGCAGTGAAGAGTTGGACCGTACAGGAGTAGTTAGTTCATTGATTCCCGAGAACGTATTAGGTCATGCGGCGCAACATGTTGATTATAAGGAACACTGGCTCCGGATTGTGTATTCTGCAAACCAGCAGTGGAAGCTTTCTGCTATAGGCATGGTGAGTAACGCACGGTGGAAGGATATAACCGATCAAACGGCTTCCTCCAAAACGCTGAGGACATCATGGGGTGTAATTCCGTCTGTTGAGTTTTATCCTATCGAAAATTACAACCTCAAATTTTTCGCTACATATGTGGGGAGGTATTTAAAATACAATAGTTATTCCAAAACGACTCTTGGTCAAACCAATAATAATCCCAGCAGATTTATGATCGGGATAATTTCTCCGCTACTGATCTTGTAAATCAATCGATAAATAGCTTATGTCAATAATCTTGAGAAGTGTTAGGCATGTGATATTTTTGTTGTGGTTTTTGCCAGTAATAGGTTTCTGCCAAAATACGACTCTGCAAAAATGCCTGAGTATTGCAAGCGAGAACAATATTTCGGTTAAACAAGCGAGATCTGCACTGTTATCCAGCAACTATAACTTGCAGGCGGAAAGAAAGAATTACCTGCCTAAGGTTGATCTGCTGTCCAGCTATACTTACCTGAGCAGTCCTTTGAGGGTAAATTTACAGACTGTCCGGGATGGCGTTGTAGAGGGATCCTCTATTCAAAGCGTTAATGCCGCAAATGAAGTGTTCAAAGAAGTTACCGGTAATGATTTGTCACAAGCCGCTCAGGATCGTATTTATAATACCTCCAGGAGCATTATGGACGGGATCTACCCCGACTATAATCCCAGCTTAAGTAAGCAATCTTATCTTGTGGCGGGTGTGGGTGTAAGACAGCCCATTTTTCTGGGAAGAAAACTCGACGATGCCGGCAACCTGGCTGAGTCTCTCGTCGCTTCTGCTGGTATCAACGTTGAGCTTGTTAATAAAGAAGTCGATTTTTTAATTGCCACCTTATACCTGCGCTTTCTATACCTGAACACCCTCTTTAATAAGCAACAGTTAATGGTGGATGCCTTAATAAACAACAACAACTATGCACAGGAGCTGGTAAAAAACCAAATACTTGCTCCTTATCAGAAGAGCTGGACTAAGGTAATATTAACACAAGCCGCTAGCCAGCTGAACAACATCAAGCTGGATCAGCAAAATACTCATATAGAGCTTAACAAGGCACTCGGTGTTCCATTAGACTCCATAATAGTCATTACAGACACCTTAAAATATACGGCTATTGAGCCGTATGAACCTGAAGGCGAGTTTTGGGAATCTAATCCTCTATACAAAATGGCCGGCAGTAAGGTTTCGTATGCTCAAACCGCAGAGAGGATCAGTAAGTCGTTTTCTTTGCCTAACATTTTTGCCATCGGTAACTACAATTTGTACCAACGCGATCTGCCACTTCTTATGCCCGACTGGTTTGTCGGTGTAGAACTACAATGGAATCTTTTTAATGGGCAAACGAGAAAAAGAACACTTGCCGCCCGGCAACTGATAGATGAAGCAAAACTTGCAGAAGAAAATGCGCAATTGCGTATACAAGTTCTATCCACAGTTGCAAGAAACAAGATGAGATCCCTTCACAATGAAGTTGCTTCGTTGGATAGTGCCAGAAAGGAGGCACATACTACAACTCATCTGATCACTGAACGTATGAAGAACCAGCTCTCTTCGCCAAAAGATGTCAATGATGCTCTAATGATTGAAATGGAAGTTGAAAAAGGCTATTATTTAGCGGTGTTCAGCTACTTTCTAGCTGCAGCCGAATATTTCAACAGTTTGGGTAAGCCCCAACAAATAACGCAATATATCAAGTAATGAAAGATCTCCTGAAAAGCTATTGGCCCCTGCTCATACCCCTGTTTGTGGTAATCATTGCATTGTTTTTCTTTCTCAAGAATAATGAAAACGATGAAAACAACTTTGTTGGCATGGTAGATGCCTCAAGTGTAGACGTAGCAGCCGAATTTCCCGGCAGATTGGATTCGTTGCTTGTTGAACAGGGCGATACAGTAAGATCAGGACAGCTGGTTGCGATACTGCGTTCAAGCGAGATAGATGCCATAAAAGCTCAGGGCCTGGCTGCTATTGAAGCAGCTAAAGGTCAACAGGAGCTATTAACTAATGGAGCAAGACCAGAGCTGATCGAAGCTTCCTCCAAACTCTATCAAATCAGCCAGGAACAATACAACCTGTTTAATACGACTTATCAACGCATGCAACGCTTATATGCTGCTGATGTGATATCCGGACAAGAGAAAGACGTGTTCTACTTCAGGTATCAGGCGGCACAGAAGGAAATGGAGACTGCCGCTCTCAACTTAGAAATGCTTAAGAATGGTGCAAGGCCGGAAATGCTCAAAACAGCTAACGCGATAGTAGAACAAGCAGAAAAGGCTTATGAACTCACAAAGGTCTTAAGCGAAAATACCAGGGTTTATGCCCCGGCGGACGGAGTGATCTCCAGTTTGGTTACACATCAGGGTGAGATTGTTTCTATAGGGTACCCCATGATGACCATCGAAAAAAAGAACTCCACCCTGCTACGTTTTAACGTTAGGCAAGACAAAGCCAATTTGTTAAAATTAGGAGCAGTAGCATCCGTGAGAGTGCCCGGCTGTGAACCGGAGACTTTCCCAGTTAAAGTAACCTCCATTTCACCAACACTTGAATTTGCCAATTGGGTGCCCTCAAAAGACAAGGGAGAGTTTGAACTCCGAACGTTTACGATAGAACTTAAGCCCGAAAACCAGTCACAGATAAGAGGATTACGCTCGGGTATGACTGCATCATTAATTCTGCCGTAATGAATCATTTTGCCTATTTGATAGTTAGGGAATGGAAGCGCATTTTCGGCCTAAAGGTATTTTACCTGGTGATGTTGGTCGTGCCTGTGTTACTGTTTTCATTCTACGCATTAATTTACCAGAAAGAAGAAGCCAAACATCTGTCAGTGGCCATATGGGATGATGACCGAAGTCCGGTTAGCCGGCAACTCATCTTTCTTCTTGAACAGCGAGACGCGTTAAACATTACCAGAAGAGTAAATAGCGAGGCTGAGGTTGAAAGACTCATACAGCAAGGCAAAATAATGGGAGCCATACATTTCCCTGGAAATATGCAAACCGATATTTACAGCAGACATGCGGTCAATGTCACGCTATATACCAACGCAGCCTATCTGGTGCCCGCGAAAATGATTTATAAGGCAGTCGCCGAAGTCGTCATCACGGGAGGAGCAGGCGTAATATTGAATAAACTAGTAAAAACAGGCATGGAAGCCGATCAGGCTATGGCACTTGCTAATCCGGTAAAACTGAACTCTTATCAGCTTTATAACTCGAGTTACAATTATCAGGAGTATCTGGTTCCTGGATTGATAACCGTGGGCATGCAAATGATTCTGATCATAAGTAGTATGCTCGCTCTGAATTACGAATGGAAGACAGAAACGATGCAGGAGTTATATGAGTTGTCCAATGGCTCTGCCCTGACGGTGATTACCGCTAAAACGATTGCCCATTTGGTGGTTAGCTGGGTTAATTTCGTACTTATCGCCTTCGTCGTATTTCCCTTCTTTGATATCGGAGTTCCCGCCGCTACATTCAAATTCTTTATTATTTATTCATTTCTGTCTGTGGCCTGCATCGGAATAGGCATGTTTATTTCCGCTTTGTTCAAAGATGTGATGTTATCAGGTGATACCGCATTGTTCTATACTTCTCCGGCTTTCGTCTTTAGCGGGTTTACGTTTCCAAGGTGGGCCATGCCATGGTATGACCAGTACTATGCCACCATTATGCCATATACGCCATTCCTTGACGCATTTTTCAAGGTCTATTACATGGATCTGCCGTTTCATTATGCACAAGCAGATGTAAACAGGCTTCTTCTGTTTTGTGCAGTAATGTTCCCAACGGCAGTTCTTTTATTCCAACGGCAGCTTAATACCATTTCAGATGAAAAAACAATCGGGGCAGTCCATAATTAATCTCCTTTTGAGGGAGGCCGCTCTTGTGGCAAAAGACCATAGCTTGCTGCTGACCCTTCTGATGGCACCATTACTGTATGCTTTTTTTTATGGGAGCATCTACATGAATAAAGAAGAACAGAATGTAAGGCTTGCCGTTGTTGATGATGATCGTTCCAGATTTTCCAGGTTGCTGCAACAAAATATCGACAACTCCCCCATGGTTGAGCTGGTTCATTTCCCTAATCTGGAGGAAGCCAAAGAACAGATGTACCGCGGTGACTGTCAGGGGTACTTTTACATTCCAAAAGGCACGGAATCAAATTTACTGACCTTAAAGCAGAGCAATGTCGTTCTTGCCGTAAATGCAGCCAGGTTCCTTCCTTCAAGTGATATCTTAACCAACGTGCAGCAAATATGCCTTACCGTCGGCGCCGGCGTACGTCTGCAGTATTTCGAGAAGAGCGAAGGCATGAGCACAACGATGGCAATGGCTAATGTAATGCCGGTAAACCTGGATTACAGACCTATGTTCAATGAGAGATCAAGCTATGGTGCATTCCTGCTACCCGGACTGCTGGCATTAATTTTACAACAAACCTTATTAATAGGTTTATCAGAAAGTGTTGCAGGAGAGCGGCAACATGCACGTATCGGCGAGTGGCTAAACGGAGGTACATCAACCGGTATCTGGGGAAAAGGACTTTTTTACCTGGTCCTGTTTTCGGCTTATGCCTTTTTCTTTCTTAATGTAAACTACCGACTGCTTAATTTGCCGATGCGCGGCAATGGATTCGAACTGGCTATCCTGTTTATGCTTTTTATCCTAACGCTGATTCCCCTTGCCCAGTTGATAGGTTCACTATTTAAATCGCAATTGCTTTGCCTGCAAATGATGGCATTTTCTACATACCCCATATTTCTGATCTCAGGATATAGCTGGCCATTTGAATCACTTCCGCGAGTGGCCCAATGGATTTCAATGACATTGCCTACGACACCATTCTTCAACATTTATAATGCGATTGTGCAATCAGGCGCCGGCCTATTTAGCCAGATGGGTGACTTAGTTCATCTATCGGCGCTAACGCTATTCTATAGTGCTTTGGCGTATTATCGGTTCAAGACATTAAAAACAGCGGTAAAGGAGTGACCATACCCCTACAGAAACAGAAAAAACAAAAAAGCGCTGAAGTCAGCGCTTTTTCACTCATGCGGAGAGGGAGGGATTCGAACCCTCGATACCCTTTTGAGGTATACACACTTTCCAGGCGTGCTCTTTCGACCACTCAGACACCTCTCCTTTGGTGGGACGCAAAACTAAGAATTTCCGTCAAAACTAACCAAGCTTTGCAAAATAAATATTAAAATACCGTTTTAGACGAAACAGGTGAGGTTTTACTCAGCTCTCCGCGTAGGTTGGTTTCCAACAAATGCGTAATGCGCTCCGCTGTAAAGCCCCTTCCCAGCAAAAACATAAGCTTCGTAACAGCCGCCTCATACGTCATGTCAAAACCACTGGCCACGCCCATATCCTTCAGCGGACGGCTGGTTTCATATCTCCCGAGTTCTACTGTGCCTACTTTACACTGAGATATATCCAGAACAACCTTTCCCTTATCAATGGCCGATTGCAGACATTTCAGGAACCATTCATCAGTAGATGTATTACCGGCACCAAACGTTTCCAGAATAATCGCATCCGTAGCTGAATTGACAATGGCCTTGACAGTCTCCTGGCTAATGCCCGGATAAAGTTTCAACACGGCGATGGCATTATTCAGCTTCTTATGCACCCTGAAAATACACTCGTCACATTTCCTGATGCTCGAATCATTGTATCGCAGATGAACACCAGCCTCTGCAAGCACCGGATAATTAGGTGACCTGAAAGCTTCAAACTTCGCCGAATTATATTTGAATGCGCGGTTTCCCCTAAAAAGCTGGAAGTCAAAATAAATACAAACCTCCGGCACACGCGCCTTGCCATTCTGCTTCGCCGAAGCAATCTCAAGAGCCGTTATAAGGTTTTCCTTAGCATCTGTACGTATCTCCCCTATCGGAAGCTGAGACCCCGTGAAGATTACCGGCTTATTTAATCCCTCCAACATGAAGCTCAGTGCGGAGGCCGTAAAGGCCATCGTGTCAGATCCGTGAAGAACTACAAAGCCGTCATATAAAGCATAATTACGCTCTATAATATCTGCAAGCTCTATCCAGACCTCCGGTGTCATGTTCGAAGAGTCAATAATCTCAGCAAAAGAGTGAACCGTTATCTCATAATTCAGGCGCCTTAATTCCGGAACATTCTCAGTAATTAAGTTGAAGTCAAGAGGCATTAACGTACCCGTAACCTTGTCCTGAACCATACCTATGGTTCCCCCGGTATAAATAATGAGTACCTTTGTCATCTTAGCTCAGCTCTGTTTTTTTGTTAAAGATAAAAAAGGAATGCATTTATCAAATACCAAATATTCTTTTTGAATTCTCAGTAGTGACAGCAGCGACCTCCTCAATCCGTAAATTTTTGATCGCCGCAACCTTTGCAGCGATGTATGGCAAGTAACTGCTTTCGTTCGTTTTACCTCTGAAAGGAACCGGTGCCAAATATGGAGAATCAGTTTCCAAAACAATATGATGCAGGTCAATCTCTTGCACCACCTTGTCGAGCCCTGAATTCTTATAGGTCAATACTCCGCCGATCCCCAGATAAAAGCCCAGCTCCAGTATACGATGGGCCTGCTCCAGAGTTCCCGAAAAACAATGAAAAATTCCCCTCAGCTTTTCATCCCTTTCTTCCAGCAGAATTTTATAGACCTCATCAAAAGCCTCACGGCAATGAATCACGATCGGAAGATCCAGATCCTTTGCCCACTTGATCTGCTTGCGGAAAGCATCCTGCTGTTGAACAAGTGTTGACTTATCCCAGTACAGGTCAATCCCGATCTCACCAATGGCGACCACACCGGGCAGCCTGCTGTTCTCCAAGAACTTCAGTTCCTCCAGGTAATTTTCTTTAACATGGCATGGATGAAGCCCGATCATCGGAAAACAATGTTCAGGATATTCATTCGTTAAACCAGCCACCAGTTCCAGTGACTCGCTGTCTACATTGGGCAGGAATAGCCTCGTTACATCATTCTCAAAGCAACGATCCATTAATAACTTCCGGCCTTCCGTATCCGTTTCATAGTAAAGGTGCGTATGCGTATCAGTAAAAATCATTAATGCAAATATCGTTCATTAGAAACAAAAAAGCCGCTTCAGTAAACTGAAACGGCTTTTTATATGACATTATTATTGTATTACTTAACCTCTTCGAAGTCAACGTCAGTAACTGTATCACCACTGTTACTTGCGTTTCCGCCAGTAGCTCCGGCACCTGGGTTAGCTGCACCCTGTGCACCTGGGTCCTGAGTACCTTTATACATATCTTCAGAAGCAGCAGTCCATGCCGTCTGCAATTCTTCCTGAGCTACATCGATATCAGCAAAGTTTTTAGCTGCATAAGCATCTTTCAACTTAGCCAAAGCACTTTCGATAGGAGCTTTCTTTTCAGCAGGAACCTTATCACCGTATTCTTTCAACTGCTTCTCAGTTGAGAATATCAGTGCGTCAGCTGAATTCAACTTGTCGATTTCTTCCTTCGCTTTTTTGTCAGATTCAGCATTTGCTTCTGCCTCTTCTTTCATCTTCTTGATCTCTTCATCTGTCAGACCGGAAGAAGCCTCAATACGAATTTTTTGCTCTTTACCAGTTGCCTTGTCTTTAGCAGACACATGCAGGATACCGTTGGCGTCAATGTCGAAGGTTACTTCGATTTGAGGCACACCACGAGGTGCTGGTGGAAGTCCATCTAAGTGGAAACGACCAATCGTACGGTTCTGGTTAGCCATCGGACGCTCACCCTGGAGGATGTGGATCTCTACTGAAGGCTGGTTATCAGAAGCGGTAGAGAATGTCTCTGACTTCTTACTAGGGATGGTTGTGTTAGACTCAATTAATTTTGTCATTACACCACCCATCGTTTCAATACCTAATGAAAGTGGAGTAACATCCAGAAGCAATACATCCTTCACTTCTCCTGTCAAAACACCACCCTGAATAGCTGCACCAATAGCCACAACCTCATCCGGGTTAACACCTTTTGAAGGCTCTTTTCCAAAGAAAGCTTTAACAGCGTCCACGATAGCCGGGATACGCGTAGAACCACCTACCAGGATAATCTCATCGATATCTGAAGTAGATAAGCCAGCGTTCTTTAGTGCTGAGCGGCAAGGATCTATAGTACGTTTGATCAGACTGTCTGCCAGTTGCTCAAACTTCGCGCGACTTAACGTACGAACCAAGTGTTTAGGACCACTTTGGTCTGCTGTGATATACGGAAGGTTTACCTCGGTTTGAGTTGAACTCGAAAGCTCAATTTTCGCTTTTTCAGCAGCTTCTTTCAAACGTTGAAGAGCCATTGGATCTTTTGCAAGGTCCATTCCGTTCTCCGCTTTGAATTCTGCAGCTAACCAGTCAATGATCACCTGATCAAAGTCATCACCACCCAGGTGAGTATCACCATCGGTTGACTTAACTTCAAATACACCGTCACCTAACTCCAGGATAGAAACGTCATGTGTACCACCACCACAGTCAAATACTGCGATCTTCATATCTTTGTGAGCTTTATCCAAACCGTACGCTAAAGCAGCAGCAGTCGGTTCGTTGATAATTCTCTTCACGTTAAGACCAGCAATTTCACCAGCTTCTTTCGTAGCCTGACGCTGAGCATCGTTAAAATATGCAGGTACAGTGATAACAGCTTCTGTAACTTCATGGCCTAAGAAATCTTCAGCAGTCTTCTTCATTTTCTGAAGGATCATCGCAGAGATCTCCTGAGGAGTATATTTACGGCCGTCTATATCAACACGAGGAGTGTTGTTATCACCTTTAACTACCGTATAAGGCACACGCTCCAGCTCACGAGACACTTCATTGAAGCCATTTCCCATGAAACGCTTGATCGAATAAATCGTTTTCGTAGGGTTTGTAATTGCCTGACGCTTTGCAGGATCTCCTACCTTACGCTCTCCGTTTTCAACAAACGCAACAATCGATGGTGTTGTGCGTTTTCCCTCGCTGTTGGCTATAACTACAGGCTCATTACCTTCCATTACGGCAACGCAAGAGTTTGTTGTTCCTAAGTCGATACCAATAATCTTTGACATATTATATTCTCTATTAAATTCTTTGAAATCAATAACACTTTTAGTTATCAATGCTTATGCCAAGCTTTTAATTAAGCACTTTGTCATAGCTTACCGTCCACCAAAGCAGTAAAGAAATGGCCGCAAATGACAAGTTGACAGAACTATTTCTTTTTTGATACGACTGATGTCTTCTTTACAGGAGCGCTCTTGATGGGCGCCTTTAGTTTTGGCTTTGCTGGCTTACCAACGGCCGGAGCCTTCTTGGGCCCCTGCACCGCTTTCTTCACCCGATTGACTTTCACCAGCTCCACTTCAAAATCGAGCGTACTGAAAGGGGCAATGTCCTGCCCTGCTCCCCGGGGTCCGTAAGCTAAACTTGAGGGTATCAGAAAGCGCGCCTTTGCACCTTCATTCAGCAATAGTAAACCTTCATCCCAGCCAGGGATCACCTCACTCTCGCCTACAACAAAGCTAATCGGCTCGTAATTACGTCCCGGTTGCTCCAGTCCGCCTTTCTTGGCTTCCGCCTCAATACTCGAATCAAACACCTTCCCGCTGAGCGTGCGGCCCACATAGTTAACGAAGACGGTGTCTCCTGCTACGGGACAGGCTTTCGCCGAAGGCCGTAAAATTGCATATCTCAAACCTGAAGGTGTAGAAGTCATCTTAAGATGATTTTTCGAAACGAAAGCGTCCAGATTACCCAGTTCATTCACCTTCAGCGAATCTGCAACTTTTGCCTGGGCATCAAGCATCTTCTGGCGCTCGGCCATTGCCTGCTCCATCGACTGCACCTTCTCAACCTTGATCACAAACTGAAGACTGCTTCCCACCGGGAAGAAAGGGGGGCGCTCCATCTGGCCGTCCCTGAACAAAGAGTCAGCCGGAATTTTCACCAAGGCACTATCTTTCTCCGCCATCAACGGAAAGAAATACATCAGGTCAGAAATATTACGACTGGAGTCTACAGCTAAGGTAACCGGCCTTCCGGCATCAAATGAATTGAACAAAACAGAATCTCTGTCTGTCTTCTGAATAAAATTGAAGGTAATTACATCCTTCAATTTTATTTTCTCACCTGCACTCTTCGTCAGGATTTCATAAGAAACGCCATTAGGCAGTGTCACCACATTATTCTGTGGCTGTGCGGCCTCCGTTTTTTTAGTTTTAGCCGATTTCTTCCTGGATTGGCTAAAGCCCTGTGCGGACAGTAACATCAGAAGAGCAATAATCACATGTTGCGATCTCATCATAACAATAATAATAAAAACTTATAATAAAAATCCGGCTGGGTATTAGCCAGCCGGATATACTATTTCTATAACTTAAAAATATCTAATTAGTGTCCGTGACCATCTCCAGCAGAATGGCCGGGAGGCAATTGAGCCGCAGGAGCTGCAGAACCAGGAACCGGTTTTATGATATCAAGCACTTCCATTTCAAACACCAGCGGCATGAACGGAGGGATGATCTGGCTTCCCTGCTCGCCGTACGCTAACTTCGACGGAATGATAAACTTAACCTTGCTGCCTTTAGAAAGCAACAATAAACCTTCATCAAAACCAGGAATAGTAGCGTTTACGCCTGCAGGAACCTTCATAGGCTCGTAAGGACGCATAGGGTTAAATAATCCCGGAGTTTTCTTTGCGGTTTCCAGTACGCTGGTATCAAATACCTTTCCTGTAAGGAAGCTACCTGTATAGTTCAGCTTAACGGTATCACCAACAGCGGGCTTAGCACCTGAACCTTCTTTTTCAACCACATAGTTCAATCCTGAAGCGGTAACGGTGGGCTTCAAATCATTTTTTGCCAGATAAGCGCTTATTTTACCAGCCTCCTGGTCTTTTGCTTTAGCCACCTCAGCTTTCAGGTATTCGTCAACCTTACCCTGGAAAAGGCTGTCGGTCATCGTCCCTTTAGGAATAACCTTGTCCACTTTAAAAGTGAAGATCATATACTTGCCTTTCGTGTTTTCCGGCTTAGGCATATTCATCTTAGCCTGAAGAGAATCCAGGTTAATTTTGAATGTAGCACTATCGCCTTCGCTCAGCATGGCAAGCGCCGCATAGATATCACCCTTAAATGCAGACTTCTGCTGCGCAACAAACATAGGTCTGTCGTAATCGTATGAATTAGATAAAACCGAATCTTCTTCAGTTTTCTGAACAGCATGCAATGCAACGAAGTCACCTTCTTTGATTACCTCACCATCTTTATCCTGGTGGATAATATACTGCATATCCCCCTCACCTTTTTTAAACTGTTTGCAGCTAGTAAACGCTAACGCTGCAACTCCCAACATAATTAAGCTTTTGTTCATTTTATTTTGTGGTTACTGTATTAATAGACTTTTATATTCAACAAGAATTTCTTTAAACTTGGCAACTGTCGCATCCAGCGATAAATCCGACTGACCTCCTGCTGCATTCCGGTGCCCTCCGCCCTTGAAATATTTCTTGCATATTTCGTTGGCCGGGAAATCACCGGTAGAGCGCAACGACAGCTTTACCAGATCCGGACGCTCAATGATAAGCGCTGCCAGGCGGATTCCATTAATCGTCAAGGCATAGTTTACCAGCCCTTCCGAATCACCCGTGGTAATCGCGAACCTTTCCAGCTCCTCTGCAGAGACATAGATAAGCGCAGCATTATACTCAGGTAATACTTCCAGTTTGTTCAACAAGCAATAGCCCAAGAACCGTAAACGGCTTTCTGAGAAGTTATCGTATACCAGCTGATGTATTTTCCAATTCTCAGCACCCCTGGTAATCAGATCTGCAACAATAATATGCACTGCCGGGGTTGTAGTCGGAAAGCGGAATGAGCCGGAGTCTGTCATGATCCCTGTATACAGACAGGTGGCCACGTCTTTATTAATCAGATCCTCCTCCTCCATCACCTTGCAGATAAACTCATATACCAGCTGAGCGGTTGAACAAGCGTTAATGCTCCAGTATCGGTAATCATCAAAATCCTGAGGTTCCAGGTGATGATCAATCATCACCTTCAGCGCAGACGACTGTTCAACAGGCGTTGCCATATCATAGATCCTGCTCAATGCATTGAAGTCAAGGCAAAAGATAAGTTCTGCCTCAGCAATATGCGTTGCGCACACCTCCTCCTGATGCGGATAGACCAGCACCTCGGGGTTATTAGGTAACCATTGAAGAAAAGTAGGATAGTCTGACGGCGTAATTACCTTTACATGATGCCCTTTTTGGATCAGGTAGTTGTAAAGCCCCAAAGATGAGCCCATTGCGTCTCCATCTGGCTTATGATGGGTGGTAATAACAATTCGCTTGGGGTAAGCCAATATTTCTTTAAGGGAGTTTATCTCTGGCATCATTTATTTAAAGAAATGCAAAGCTATTAAAAACCTTGACGTTACAAAACCCAATAATTTCATATGTTCCGCGCATGATCCCGCCCATTTACTTTGCTAAAATCTTTTATGCTCCAATTAAAATCATAATTTTGCAGCAATATAAAAAAAACGATGGCAACAAACAGAACATTTACAATGATTAAACCAGATGGCGTATCTAACGGCCACATGGGAGCTATTCTTGATGATATCACGAAGGGGGGATTCAAAATCATCGCATTAAAATACACTAAATTATCAGCCGAAACAGCGGGTGCATTTTATGCAGTTCACAAAGAGCGTCCTTTCTACGCAGATCTTGTTTCTTTCATGAGTTCTGGTCCTATCATCGCAGCGATCCTGGAGAAAGATAACGCAGTAGAAGATTTCCGTAAACTGATCGGCGCAACAGATCCTGCTAAAGCAGAGCCTGGAACTATCCGTAATAAATACGCTAAATCAATTGACGCGAACGCTGTTCACGGATCTGATTCAGACGAAAATGCAGAGATCGAAGGAAACTTTTTCTTCTCTCAGCTAGAGCGTTTCTAAGAAACTTTCGAAATAAACAGAGGAAGGTATGCGGACCTCGTTACCTTCCTCTCCTTTCTCTTTTTTCTCACTTCCTTCTATCCGCCTCTAAACCGATCCCTACGGCATAACGCAGGCAGCGTTCCGTCTATTTCCTCTGTACTAAACCTGCCACCTTTACGCACAGAACAATCAGTTTGCGGGAAAGCATTGAATTAGCCGATCACAAACAAGAGTTACCCCTGGCAGTCTGTTTAGAGAGTCGGCCGCCCCTAAAAAGTCCGGTCTGAGGCCGCTGACGAACTTTCTGTACTTTTTCGCCGACCCAAATAGGTCGTTTACCGAAAACTTTCCTTTACTGGCCTAATACAGGTTTTCATGCCGTGTTTTCTGTTCTACTTTTGATTCAACAAAACGGAACAAAAAACTTAAAACTCACTGATATGAAAACCCTACAAACGCTAACCGCAGCATTCTTAATCACTTTATCCATGAGCGCCTTTGCAGCCGGAGAGCCAAACAAGAAAAGATTTATTATGACCTATGCTGTAGAAACATACATCGACGCAATGGCAAACGGCGACATCAAAGAACTTCCGGCACTGTTGGACTCAGACGTCAAATTCAGCAGTACAAGAGCCGACAGGGTAGTAACCTTTGGCAAGTCAGAGGTCGTAAAATCATTAAAAGACATCGAAAATGTAAAGCAGAACTGCGTAAGCAGCTACAAAGTACTGGAGCAAAATCAGGCTCAGGCCCTTGTTAAAGTGAACATGAAGTATAAAAACTTTACAAAAGTGAACTACGTAACCATGCAAAACACGTCAAATGGCTGGAAAATCACTCATGTTGCTAGCTCTTACAACTAATTCCCTTTCCCTATATATAAATAGCAAAGGCTCCTTGAACAGGAGCCCTTTGCTATTTATAGGAATACTATTTCTTCGAGCACCTGACTACCGGCCCGCTCGTTCATTTTTTCAAGAATCTGAGACCTGATCATCACCAGTTCATTTTTCAAAACAGACGATTCCACGCGAATGAACAACTTCTTTTCCCGGATATACAGCTGCCGCGTCCGGTTAGCGACAGCAGAACCCATCATTTCGGGCCAGGCAGCTACCAAAGATGTTTCGTCAAACTTCCTTTTAAGCTTATAAACCTGCAACATCTGCTCAATAGCTTCCTTAATCGGCTTATCATTCGTTTTTCTCATGGCTTACTGTCCCTTTTGACACAACAAAAGTAGTCAACTCAACACCGATCGCGGCAAATATTCCTTCAATTCGTTCACGGCTTGTATCCGTAATAAATATCTGTCCGAAATCATCATGAGAAACCATGGTCATCAGTTTCCTGATTCGTTTATCATCTAGCTTATCGAAGATATCGTCCAGCAAAAGCAAAGGCTTATAACCCTTCTTCAACTGAAGGAAACTATATTGCGCTAATTTCAATGCTATCAGAAAAGACTTCTGCTGACCCTGTGATCCAAACTTTTTCATCGGCATTCCGTGCACCGTAAAGTTGAGGTCATCTTTATGAATACCGATAGTGGTGCGCTGCAAAAAGCGGTCCCGTTCCACAGAGCTTCTCAGCAGGTCATGAAAGTCATGATCAAATAAAGGAGATTCATATTTCAGCTCCGCCTGTTCGGCATCTTCGGTCAGGTACTGATAATGCTTTTGAAAAACAGGAATAAACACTGCCATAAAGTCTTTCCTTTTCTCAAAGATCTTCTGCCCTGAGACGACAAGCTGATCATCCAGAATAGACAGCAGCTCCGGATCGTAGCTGCCCCGCTCGGCGATCGACTTCAGCATAGCATTCCGGTTCAGCAGGTTTTTGTTATACACAATCAGTTCGTCGAGATATTGCGCATCGGTTTGGGAAATCACATTATCTACAAAGCGGCGACGCTCCTCACTACCCTCTGTGATGATGTCCACATCATTTGGCGAAATCATAACCGAAGGAAAGAGGCCGATATGATCAGCCAGACGTTGATATTCCTTTTTATTCCTTCTGAACTGCTTCTTTTGGTTACGTTTCAGCGAACAGGAGATCACCTCCCTGGCACCGTCTTTGTCAAAAGAACCCTGTACCATAAAGAAATCAGCATGGGTCCTTATCTGCTGTGTATCGATCGGGTTGAAATAACTCTTACATAGGGAAAGGTAATGGATCGCATCCAACAAATTGGTTTTTCCCGCTCCATTATCCCCCGTGAAGGCGTTTACCGTTGGCGAGAGCAGCAGCTCTGCTTCTTCGTAATTCTTAAAATTCAGTAAAGTTAATTTCTCCAGCCACATACGATCTGTTACAAACCTATATAAAATCAAAGTATATAGCTAATTATTGAATTGATTATGCAAGTATTGATTCGGATGGCTGGTTGACTTATGGAGAACTTCACGCTGCTTCGTAGATGCCTCGATGGTAAAGACAGATCCTTTTGGTACCGTTACCTCTTTGCCTCCTACCATCGGGCAGCCACCTGGCTATCAGATGGCTAGCAGATAGCTACCAGATGGCTAGCAGATGGTGGGTGTAACCACACTGTACCCACGCTGCAGCCACGGTGTAGCCACGTTTTTACAGGAAAAGGTGGCTACACTGTGGGTACAGTGTGGCCGCATCCTGGCTTTACCCCCAAGCTGCCCCCCAGCTGCCCCCCAGCTGCCTCAAAGGTAGCCGCAAGGTGACCATAAGCAGAGCACAGGAGGATCTTCCGTTGCTGGTGATACGACTTCTTTTCGACCAACACAAACCCATAATTTTCAACTTTTTGAAACAATTCCTCTTTTCTTCTGCCGATCACTTGACAGTAACCCTTAAAAATGTATTTTTGCAAACTTTAACTAACGCAAATGGCGACAAATCAAACGGATACTACAACTCAATCAAACATGATAAATAACCCAGGAAGTTTTGTGCAAGAGAATAAGAAAAGTCTGGCAATCATTGGTGGAGCTATAGTAGCACTTATATTACTGTACATCGGGTATCAGCAATTTTACCTGGCACCTCGTGCAAAAACCGCTGCCAACGAAATGTTTAAGGCAGAAGAATATGTAGCAGTTGACTCTCTTGCAGACAGGGCGATCAAAGGTGACGGTTCTTATCCCGGATTTGAAACGATAGCAGAAGAATACTCCAGTACAAAATCTGCAAATCTCGCTAACGCATACCTGGGCGGATTATACCTGCAAAAAGGAGAGTTTGAAAAAGCCATCGACGCTTTAGGAAACTACAGCAGTACCGGCAGTCCGGTTATCGACCCATTGGTTCTGGGCATGATGGGAGATGCACATTCCGAACTGAAACAATACGATAAATCAATCACTTACTATAAAAAGGCGGCTGATAAATCAGACAACACTTTTACCGCTCCTCTTTTCTTAAAGAAACTAGGCCTGGTATATGAAGAGCAAAAAGATTTTAAAGCGGCCGCAGACGCGTACAAAAAAATCAAAGACAAGTATCCAACAAGCTACGAAGCATCCGTTGTAGATGCTTATATCGCTCGTGCGGAAGCTGCTTTATAATACCACACCTTAACATTATACGAAATGGTTATCTTCAGGGTAACCATTTTTTATTTATACACTATGGCAACTCATCTAAAAAATCTTTCCGACTTTTCTCATACTACTATTCCGTCATCAGCTGACTTCAAGTTCGCAATTATCACCGCTCAGTGGAATGCAGAAGTGACCGGCGCTTTGTACCAGGGTGCTTATGATATGCTCATCCAGCAAGGTACTCACGAAGACCATATTATATCGGTTGCCGTACCGGGCAGTTATGAACTGATTGCCGGCGCAGAGATGATGCTGAGCTCAAAAAAAGTTGACGCTGTTATTTGCCTGGGCTGCATCATTCAGGGAGACACTCCTCATTTTGACTATATCTGTAGTGGTGTGGCCAACGGAATTGCCAACGTCGGTATCAAACACAGTGTTCCTGTGATCTTTGGCGTCCTTACCACCCTCAATCTGGAACAGGCACAGGAAAGAGCTGGCGGTAAACACGGAAATAAAGGTACAGAAGCTGCGGCTTCTGCCATACTAATGGCAGATCTTCAACGTTCATTAAAATAAACAAAAGCCGAAGCCAGCTTGTTACTGATATGGTTTCATCTCATTTGCTCATGAAAAGAACTTTTCTTGGCCTGGTGGTTTTGATTATACTATCCACCTGCTTACAGTCGTGTTCGAACAAGTTATGTCCCGCATATAACTCATATCCCAAGTCCCGAAGGTAACGGGTCGTTTCTTCAATCAATACTTTTCCTATGAACTGGATCCAACTAGAATCTATACAACAATTACAGGACATTAAAAATGCTCCTGGTTATAGCATTATATTTAAGCACAGCACACGTTGCTCCATCAGCATGATGGCCAGAAAAAGGTTTGAACTAGACGAGGATGCTATCCCTGAAGGCACTCCCCTATACTTTCTTGATTTAATCAGGCACAGGGATGTTTCGGGCGCAGTGGCTGATATTTTCAACGTTGATCATGAGTCTCCTCAGTTACTTCTCCTGAAGGATGGTATCTGCATCTATCATGCATCACATGGAGAAATCTCCGGCGAGCTGGCATCCGCACATATTTCCTGATATCATCTAAGCAGATTGTCATATTCCACTAGCCCGTAGCGGATATCTTAGATCTAATTAATTACATTTGTACTATGATTGAATTGCCGGTAATACCTGCCAACCAAACTCAGAGGAGACCAAATTGGCTAAGGGTGAAACTGCCCGTGGGAAAAGAATATGCAAATGTAAGAGGATTAGTGGATACTCATAAGCTTCACACGATATGTGAAAGCGGCAATTGCCCCAATATGGGCGAATGCTGGGGTGCTGGTACCGCTACATTTATGATCCTTGGCAATATCTGCACGCGCTCCTGCTCTTTTTGCGCAGTGGCTACAGGACGTCCGCTGGCGGTCGACCTCGACGAGCCTAACCGCGTAGCGAGTTCAATCAAATTAATGAGCGTTAAACATGCGGTTATTACTTCTGTAGACCGTGACGATCTAAAGGATGGAGGTTCCATCATTTGGGCTGAAACGATCCGTGCTGTTCGGCGGGAAAGCCCGGAAACCACTATGGAAACGCTTATCCCTGATTTCAGAGGCATATGGGATAATCTCTACCGCGTTTGCGAAGAACGCCCTGAAGTCATTTCACATAATATCGAAACTGTAAGACGGCTTACCAGAGAAGTTCGCATTCAGGCAAAATACGACCGCAGTATGGAAGCATTGAAACGTATATCTGAATTTGGACTACGTACCAAGTCGGGCATTATGCTTGGACTTGGCGAAACAGAGGCCGACGTTATCGAGACGATGCAGGATCTTGCTGATACGGGTGTTCACATCTTGACTCTCGGTCAGTACCTCCAGCCTACTAAGAACCACCACCCGGTAATAGACTGGATACACCCGGATCAGTTTGCCAAGTACAAGGAAATTGGTCAGGATATGGGATTCAAATATGTAGAAAGCGGACCGTTGGTACGTTCTTCCTACCACGCAGAAAAACATCTTTTTGATCAGGTAAGATAGCCAGCGATGGCTGATGGTAGCCTTCGCAGTAATTCTGAGGCGGGGATAACGTAGTCGGTACTACTTTCACCGACTGCACCATGCAGATATACACCCAGCATAGCTGCGTCTTCCGGCTTATAGCCTTGAGCGATTAAAGAGGTAATCATGCCCGTCAGCACATCGCCCATACCACCGGTTGCCATTGCCGGACTTCCTGTTGGGTTAAACAGGCATGTTCCGTTGGGTAGAAAAACGATGGTATACCGGTTCTTCAAAACGATGGTACAACCTAATGTACTGGCGCGGTCACGACCAGTTTCCAGGCGCTGCCACCAGGACTGATGTTCACCAAACAACCGGTCGAACTCTTTCATGTGTGGTGTAAGTACAGATCCTTCTGGTATAAGCTGCACCAGCTCGTAATGGTCGGCAATCAGGTTCAGAGCATCGGCATCTAATACTGTCGGCTTCTGATAGGTTCGCATGACCTTAGTAAGAAGTTTAAGGCTGGCAGCTCCGGTTCCTAAACCAGGACCAATACCCAAACAACTATATTGCGTGTATTCTATTTCCAGTTCCCGGCCCTCATTCCTGATAAGCGCCATAACTTCGGGTGTTCTGCTGTTTAAGGCAGTGAGGCCTTCCTCAGGTATACATGCCGTGGTGAGGCCTGCGCCGGTATATAAACTGGCTTCTGCGCTTAGCAGCGCAGCGCCCATCGTTTCGGGTGAACCCGCCACAATCAAGGCGTGTCCGTAGGTTCCTTTGTGGCTGAAGCGCGCCCGCCTGACGAGGCGACAAGTGATATCTTCCTTTTCAACGAACTTATAAGGTGAGTCAAGGGACTGTATATAGGATTCGTCGAGGCCAATATCTACTACACGGTGCTCTTCAAGGAAGTATGCCGATTCTGGCAGCAGAAAGTTGATTTTCGGCCGTTGAAATGTAATGGCTAATTTGGCATAAACAACGCAATCATCCGCAGCGAGAGGCCCTTCGGCCCTGAAACCTGTCGGCATGTCTACGGCTACGACCTTCTTCCTCCAGGAATTGATCTTCTCAACGAGCTCCTTCCACTTTCCGCCAAGAGGCTTGTTCAGGCCTGACCCTAACATGGCGTCTATGATGAGCACTGCGGGCTCGTTAACCAGATCGGCAGCATCCCGTACTTCCTGTACCGGGATTTTATAGGAATGGAGCGCTTTCAGATTGACAAGGAAGTCTGCGCTGCTTTTTTCTGTAAAGCGAATGATCTTCACGTCAACGGCATGGTATCCTTCGTCGTAAAGCATACGCGCGATTGCCAGACCATCACCTCCGTTATTTCCCGTGCCACAGTAAACCGCTATTTTATTGTACTTTTCGGAAAATTCCCTTACAAAGGAACTGACAAACGCTTTGCCCGCCTTTTCCATCAGGTCAATGGAACTGATCTTTGCCGACCCGATGGTGTGCGCGTCTGAAGAACGCATTTGTTCAGTAGTAAGGAGATTTTCCATAGCTTATCTAACGTTGCATTTCTAGCTTTAAAAACTGTCCGGTAAAACTCTTTTTCACTTGGGTAAGGCCTTCCGGCGTTCCTTCGAAGAGCACCTGCCCTCCACCGGCACCACCTTCAGGACCGAGGTCGATTACCCAATCTGCCACCTTCACCACATCCAGGTTGTGCTCAATAACCAGAATGGTATTTCCGTGATCTACCAGGCGGTTTAGTACCCCTAACAATACATGGATATCTTCAAAATGGAGACCCGTAGTAGGCTCATCCAATATATAGAAGGTTTTTCCTGTATCTTTCTTAGACAGCTCGGTGGCGAGTTTCACACGTTGTGCTTCACCGCCTGAGAGCGTTGTGGATGATTGTCCGAGCTTAATATACCCCAGACCGACATCATAAAGTGTCTTTATCTTCCGGTGAATGGAAGGAATCAGTTCGAAGAAGCCCACGGCCTCTTCTATACTCATATCGAGCACATCACTGATGGATTTTCCCTTGTAACGCACCTCGAGGGTCTCGCGGTTATAGCGTCTGCCGTTACACTCCTCGCAGGGAACCTGCACGTCGGGCAGGAAGTTCATTTCGATGATCTTCATTCCGGCGCCCTGACACGTTTCGCATCTTCCGCCTTTTACGTTAAAGGAGAAGCGACCGGGTTTATACCCCCTGATTTTTGCTTCAGGCAGGCCGACAAAAAGGTTACGAATGTCTGAAAACACGCCTGTATAAGTAGAAGGGTTGGAGCGAGGTGTACGCCCTATCGGGGTCTGGTCAATTTCGATTACCTTATCAATATGCTCCAGGCCTTCGATCGCCTTATAAGGCATCGGTGTTTTCTTCGCTCTGAAGAAATGTTTGTTGAGTATCGGGTACAGTGTTTCGGCAATCAGACTGGATTTACCGCTTCCAGACACACCGGTAACACAGATCAGCTTTCCAAGAGGAAAAGATACGGTTACGTTACGCAGGTTGTTCCCTGTGGCATTCCGGAGGACCAGCTGTTCACCGGTGCCTTTCCGCCTTTCAGCAGGTATAGCAATTTCCTTTTCTCCGCTGAGATAGGCGTTCGTAAGTGTTTTCGCCAGTTTCACTTCTGCGGGAGTGCCCTGGGCGACTACTTGTCCGCCATGCACTCCGGCTGCCGGCCCCATATCGATTACATGATCTGCTTCGAGGATCATATCCTTATCGTGCTCTACGACGAGCACGGAATTGCCAATATCACGAAGGTTTTTAAGGGCCGAAATGAGGCGTGCATTGTCCCGCTGATGCAGTCCGATACTCGGTTCATCCAGTATATAAAGCACATTAACGAGCTGAGATCCGATCTGAGTAGCCAGGCGGATGCGCTGCGCCTCTCCTCCGGACAGTGTTTTGGCCGTTCTGTTAAGTGTCAGATAGTTTAAGCCTACGTCGAGGAGGAAACCTAGTCTGGAGCGGATCTCCTTCAATATTTCCTTTGCAATAATTCCCTGACGCTCATTAAGACGGGATTCTACCTCATCAAACCAAAGCGACAGGCTGTTGATATCCATAGAGGCGAGCTCATAGATATTCTTTTCGCCAACTTTGAAATGAAGGGATTCTTTTTTCAGTCTGGCACCATGACATACGGGACAAACCTTCAGCACGCGGAAGTCATCCAGGTCTTTCAGCATGTCTTCGGCTTTTTTCTCCGACTGCTCTTCGAGCATCTTGATGATGCCGTCGAATGTTACCTGATAATTCTGAACATTCCACTTATTGTATTGTACCGGAACAGTCAGCAGCTCATCAGAGCCGTGCAGTATAATTTCCAGAATCTCTTTAGGTAGCTTTTCAATAGGATCGGATAAGGAAAACTCCTTCTTCTTGCCAAGAGCCTTCAGCATTTGGAAGATCCAGGTTTCCCTGTACTCTCCGATAGGCGCCAGGCCCCCTTTCGTAATGCTGAGCTTTGGGTCGGGAACAACCGATGATTCGTCTATCTCATAGATGGAACCGAGGCCGTCACATCGTTCGCAGGCACCGTAAGGCGAGTTGAACGAAAATGTGTTAGGTTGTGGCTCATCATAGGATATACCGGATTCAGGATCCATCAGGTACTTACTAAAAAAGAACTCATTATTATCCTGATCAGCGATCTTGATGATGCCTTTCGCGATTTTCAGGGCTGACTGGATGGAACTGTAGAGACGTTTAGCGTCCTTATCGGTCACGTTCAACCTGTCTACTACCATCTCAATGTCGTGTATGCGGTATCGGTCCAACTGCATTTTAGGAGTGAGGTCGACGATTTCGCCGTCCACACGAACCTTCAGGTAGCCCTGCTTCCGGATCTGTTCGAAAAGTTCGCGGTAGTGACCTTTACGGCCCTTGACCACCGGGGCAAGCACGTTGACTGCTTTGCCGTCAAACTGCTGCAGAATACTCCGGAGCATCTGATCTTCAGACATGCGCTCCATCTTCTTACCCGTTACGTACGAATAAGCGTCAGCTGTTCTGGCGAATAACAACCGCATGAAGTCATAGATCTCGGTAATGGTTCCGACGGTAGAACGCGGGTTTTTAGACGTCGTTTTTTGTTCGATGGCAATGACGGGACTCAGCCCGGATATTTTGTCGACATCGGGACGTTCCATACCACCCAGGAATTGCCTGGAATAGGCGCTAAAGGTTTCCATGTAACGCCTTTGTCCCTCAGCGTATATGGTATCGAAGGCCAAGGATGACTTCCCGCTTCCACTGAGGCCGGTAATGACTACCAGCTGGTTCCTTGGAAAGGATACATCAATATTTTTAAGGTTGTGAACCCTGGCTCCGTAGACCTCTACCTCACTTTGCTCGCCAAGATCTGGTGTGCTTTTATTCATTAATTTGTATCTCTTGAAATATTGACGATAAAGATCGCGTAATAGTCTGTAATATACAGCCTCGTTTGTAATTTTAGGAGCGAAGGCCCTGACGCATATTTCTCCCCAGAAGTTAGCATCAGAACCTTCGCTCTAAAAATTTAACAAAGATCTAAAGGTCTTGTTTCCTGAGAAGATTAAGCGCATCGATGGCGTTGCGCTCGGTAATAGGATCGATAACCCGGTGTTTCGGCTGTTGCGCATCACGTGCTAGCAGGCTCTCTCCTCGTCTTGCAAATCCGTATTTAATCGGATTTTCAATCACTTCTTTCATGGAAGCCAGCTTGTAGACATAAGAAGCTGTTTCCCTGTTTAACTTCAGTTTAAAGTAATTGTCATGTCCCTGGACCGCAATTTGTCTCTTTAAACTATTTTCACCTACATTATATGCAGCTGCAACAAGGGTCCAGTTATTGAACTCCTTATACAAGTCGCGTAAATACTTTGCTGCAGCAACGGTAGACTTTCTCATGTTCTGCCGGTCGTCACGGGAACGGTTAACCACCAGCCCGTAACTTCTTGCCGTTTGGGGCATAAACTGCCAGTAGCCGGAGGCTCCTTTAGGAGACGTACCTCCACTTAAGCCACTCTCTACCAAAGGAAGGTATTTGAAATCTTCCGGAATGCCGTACTGCTCGAGTATCGGCTCAATTACAGGAAACCAGCGGGCAGCTTTGTGATGCAACCGGTTTGTCTGAATATGCTCATAACTGCTGGCTTTTAAATACTTTTTCATCCTCTGGGAAACCTTTACGTGCTGTACCGGTATTTCCTCACTGGCAAACTCAAATGAGATGACAGGGGATGATTCTTTTTCGTCGCGGGGAGAAGGGACATCCACTTTTTGTGGAAACGACTTAACGTGTGTTACTGAAGTTTTGCTGATACCCACTTTTGCTAAAACGGTGATCAGAACAACTGCAATACACGCGATCAAATGTTTCTTAATCATGCGTACCTTACTATGTTTATTATTAAAAAGATTACAAAGGTAAGCAATATATATGTGATACACAAGCACTTATGTTTTATACCCTAAAAACCAGGGGGTTAATACGCAATTTTTCACAGTTTTCGGCCAAACTTATTAGCAAACACTATACAGATTTAATTGTTAAATTTTGACTAACTTTGCACCCCATTTAAATAGGTTAGCAGTATAACATGCCAAATAGTAACAATCGGAAAAGTCGCGAGGACAAGTCCTTCAATAACAACCGTTTCGACGCAAGTTCAAAGAACGATCGTCAGGAAAGGTCAAACACAGAAAACAAAAGAAAGTTTGACGGCGACCGTAAAAAGTCGTTCGGGGATCGCCCGGCAAGGTCTGAGAGACCATCGTCAGACGAAAGAGGACAGGAACGCAGAGCAAGCGGAGATCGTCCTTTTGCGAGAAAACCCTTCAACCAGGATTCCAGAGAAAAAAGTC
>NZ_JAZQRL010000057.1:0-6818 GCF_045629565.1 Arcticibacter sp. | reverse complement strand
TATATTTTTTGATGAAGTAACTAAAAGAACTGCTAACCTCCCTCTAAATAATTCAAGTACTGACTATTCATTTTATGATGAGACTGGTCTTCCTGCTAATGAAGGAGCATCAAGAAGAGTGATAACAGGAAGGAGATTAGTTAGATTGCGCCCTGGCATTACTTACACGTTAAGGGCAAAAAGGAGTTATAATAGAAGTAGTTACTGTTCTAACCCAAATAATTCAGGTTGTTTCATCAATAATAATGGGGTAATTATTTCATTTAGTACTCCAATTAAAGTTGAGGTTCCACCAACATCTTCCACAATAATTGAAAATATCGCAGGTGGATTGAGAATTAAGCGTAAAACCGATAAGGGAAATGCAGGCTCGCCTGCGATGGTGACTGATTATGGTTACAGACTACATGATTCCGGAGGTGACGAAGTGAATACATCAAGTGGCGTCATATTGACCAAGCCGGATCATTATTACACCAGGCTGTTCAACTATTCAACAGGAGGAGGTGCATGTAACGGTTGCGGTCTGTTTAGTGTTAGCGGATGTTACCAGCAGACCATGCAGGTATATGCGGTCTTTAATATTGATTCAGACGTTCCATTGCCATTAGGGAGTACTCAAGGTAGTCATATTGGTTATCGAGAAGTGAGAGTTTCACGCTCTGGGAATGGTTACTCGATCTACAAATATACGTCACCCTATGATTACCCGGATGTGTATCCTGCATTGTATAAGAGTGCTGTTTGGGCAGCAGGAAATGAATTTACGTTTGAGCGATCAATGGAATTTTTAAAGTATCTATCTCCGTTTATTCCATCACAAGCATTTGATTGGAAGCGGGGATTGTTAGATAGTGTGGTGCAGTACGATAATAGTAAACGTAAGATTTTTGGGGAACGAAACTATTATACCTTTCATAACAACAGTTCGGAGATAAGAGGAATTAACGTCTTTTATTCAACTATTGACAATAAGTTTGACTATATAAGTTCTAAAGAGGCAAGTTATATTGATTACAAAATATCATCCGGGTGGCCGGCATTGATCAAGAAAACGATTAGCAATGATGGTGATAATGCTGTATTTAAGACGATTACCTATGAATATGCGAGTCCAAATCACATACAACCCACCACCATCATCGAATCAACTAGTGATGGCAAATCTGTTGTACACTTAGATCGCTACTCAGCCGATAAGCCATCAGATACGCAAACACCAGTCTCTGTCCTTAACGAAATGGTAGACAATAAACACATTCTATATGCAAAAATAAAAAGCGAAAGCAGGAAAAATGGTGTGTTGGCGAAAGGAGAGCAGAATAATTATAGATTGGAGAATGGCCAGGCTCTACTTTCTTCGGCTGCTGTTGCTAATGGGACGGTATACGAAAATCGGCGCGAATTCACTAAGTATGATGCTCTAGGAAATCTTTTAAGTATATCAGAAGATGGGCTAGTGAGCCACTTTATCTGGAGTTATAATAGCATGTATCCTATCGCTAAAATACAAAATGCTGAATATAGCAAGATAGAGGAATTGTTGAATGGAAGAGCGAATATTGAGGAGTTTAGTAGAAGAGAAAGGCCGACAGACGAAGATGTAAGGTTATTTTTATTACCTCTAAGAGCTCCAGGCGTTTTGAAAGGTGCAGCGATTATCACGTTTACATATGAGCCTCTGGTCGGAATGACCAGCCAGACAGATAGAAGAGGATCAACAACATATTACGGTTATGATAATCTACAGCGACTTCTTTGGATAAAAAACGAGAATCTCGAATTGCTCAAAGAATATCACTATAACTACAAGCCATAATTAAAACTATTTTTATGAAATGCTATCGTATATCTTTTATGATTCTGATTCTTGCTGCGTTCAGTCAGAAGCATAGCTACAGCCAGGACACCACCCTGGCAACCTATAATCCTGGTAAGCCGGTTGTAAGTTCCAGTGGCAGCATTACGCTTTTGCCGGGTTTCCATGTACCGGTAGGCTCCAGCTTTCATGCCTACATCAGCCGGTATAATACGACGCCCCTGGCACCCTCATTGAGCCAGAACCAGAACTATATTGTAACGTATACTCCCAGGGAGCCCTTTTCGTCCGGCACGGAACTTTCAACGAAAGTAGTGGGTGAAGTCATGCAGCGCGTGCAGTATTTTGACGGGCTGGGCAGGCCGCTGCAAACGGTACAAACCAAAGGCAGCCCGGGAGCCGACAAAGACATCGTGATTCCTGTAGAATACGACGTTTTCGGCCGGGAGGTAAAGAAATACCTGCCTTATGCCTCTTCGAGTAAGGACGGCAGTTACAAAGCCGATGGTCTGAGTGCCCAGGGAAGCTTCTATCAGGCTCCACCTGCTGGAGTTCCTACTATCCCCACGCCCTATGCACAAACCGTTTTTGAAGCCTCGCCCCTGAATCGGGTACTGGAGCAAGGAGCTCCTGGTAACCCCTGGCAGCCATACAGTGCTTCGATCGCGGGAAGCGGCCATACTGTAAAGCAAGAATATAGCACGAATACGGCTACGGGCGACCGCGCGGTGAGGCTGTTCCGTGCTGAGGTTGTTACCGCAGGAGGGGCCTACAAACGAACGCTGAGCAGTGCAGGGAACTATGGCGCCTCGCAGCTTTACCTGACCATTACCAAAGACGAGAATTGGACCAGCGGAAAAAGTGGCACTACTGAAGAATATAAAGACAAAGAAGGCCGGGTCGTGCTCAAGCGGGTATGGGAGAGCGAAAGCGTTGGGCTTTCGACCTACTATGTGTACGATGATTTCGGAGACTTGAGCTTTGTGCTACCACCTAAAGCAGCGCCTGACGGCGGGGTTCCAACCGCAACGGTGTTGAACGACCTGTGTTATCAGTACCGGTATGACGGCAGACGCCGGTTGATCGAGAAGAAACTTCCGGGCAAAGGCTGGGAGTATACGGTGTATAACACGCTGGACCAGCAGATCCTGAGCCAGGATTCGTTGCAGCGGGCTGCTAACAAATGGCACTTTGTGAAGTACAATGCCCTGGGAGCAGAAGTGATGCGTGGTTATTGCACGCTATCGGGCACCCGTTCGGCCATACAGACCGCAGCGGATAATCATGCCACCAAATGGGAGGCCTATGCGGGCTCTGCAGCCAATAATCTGGAAGGCTACAATAACCAGAGTTATCCGACTACTAATCTGCAGGTGATGCGGGTAAACTACTACGATGACTATAGCTTTCCGGGTAATCCATTCGGGGGCCAGCAGGGTAGCCAAAGCAACATGACCAAAGGCCTGCTGACAGGCAGCAAAGTCCGGTCAGGTGAGAGCGGTGCCTTGCTGCGCACGGCACTGTACTATGATGATAAAGGACAGGTAATACAGAGCAAGAGTGAGAACCATTTGCAGGGAACAGATGTAACAGATAATACCTACAACTTCAGCGGTGAGCTGACGACCAGTACCCGCGTGCATACGAGTCCTGGTAAGAGCGTGACGATGGCCACGCGGAATGAGTATGATCATATGGGGAGAAAGACCCGCACCTGGCAGAAGATCAATAATGAAAATGAGGTATTGCTGTCTTCGCTGAGTTACAACGAAGTGGGGCAGCTCAAACAAAAGAGCCTGCATAATAACATGAAGGCGATTGCTTACGCCTACAACGAGCGGGGCTGGATCAAATCGATGACAGCCGGAACAGCGATGTTTGATCAGTACCTGCGGTATAACGATCCGGCCAAGGGCGCAACAGCGCAGTGGAACGGAAACATCTCTGAGCAGGAATATACCAGTACGCATACCGGTAACCGCTGGTTTACGTACGGTTATGATAAGCTGAACAGGCTGAAGACGGCTGCCTACAGCAATGCCAACGAACTGGGAGAAGAGCTGACCTATGATCAGGTGGGCAATATTACGAAGCTGATCCGCGGTGGCACGGGCAACGGAACGTTGGACTACACCTATACGGGCAACCGGCTGATGAGCATTTCGGGCTTTAAGACGGGCACCTACGGGTATGATGGCAACGGCAACATGACTACAGATGGTGTGCGAAAAGTCATGATCGGCTACAATGCGCTGAACCTTCCGGTAAGTGTGACGGGAACGGGAGGCAATACCGGCACAGCCACTTACCTGTATGATGCCGATGGAAACAAGCAGCGCTCGGTACAGGGCACAACGACCCGCGACTACATCGCAGGGATCCAGTATGAGAACGGGCAGATCAGTCAGCTGATGACCGAAGAAGGAAGAGCGGTGCGGAATGCCAACAATACCTACCGGTATGAGTACTTCCTGAAAGATCATCTGGGCAACACACGCGTGACGATCGACGATCAGGGAGGTAACGTAGCCCGGGTAGTGCAGGCAGATGAGTATTATGCTTTTGGACTGAATAAGTTGAGGCATACACTCGGCGATAAAAATAATTATCTTTACAATGGCAAGGAGAAGCAGGATGTACTAACGGAGCAGTATGATTACGGTGCAAGGTTCTATGATCCGGTGATTGGGCGTTTTAATACAATAGACCCGCTTTCTGAGATTTCTAGAAGAAACAGTCCCTATAGTTATGCGCTTAATAACCCGATACGTTTCATCGACGTTGATGGTATGTTTGTTGATGAGCCGACTCCTGAAGAAGCTGCTATTATGTCAAAGCATGTTTACGGAGATAGAGTTGAACTGAAAGGCGGATGGAAAGTTTCCAGTGCGGGAAAAGGGATACAGTTCAATAGGGAGAGTGGCCTTAAATCGGGATTATATGAACGTACTGTCGACGGCACGACAGAATATACATATGCTACTGCAGGTACAGAAAATGGTGTAGATTGGAAAAATAATGCGGCTCAATTAGTGGGCGCTTCAGAGCAATATGCTGAATCTAAGTCTATTGTAGGGCAATTAAAGGAAAGACTTGGAGGTTCGGAACTGACTTTTACAGGTCACTCACTTGGAGGTGGTCTGGCCGAGGCTAATTCCATCGCAACTGGAGATAAGGCGATTACATTTAATGCTGCCGGATTAAGTCCGTTTACAAAAGGCGGAGGAAGATCTAACACCGATGCTTATATTATGACTACAGATCCCTTAAATGCTGTTCAGCTAGGTTCTGGGGCTGTGCCTACAGCGGGGGGAAACAAGCATTATTTGCAGCCGCGGAGTATAAGTGGGACGGTGAATGGTCATAGCATTAATTCGGTAATAGAGGCTCTAAGTACACCTACAATTGGTCAGCAAATGTTGAATAAGGTAAAGCAGGCACTAATCCCGCCTAAATTTTTTTAACATATATAATGAAAAAGATATTGATCATAATAATGGCTTTTTGCTCCTTAACATCCTGTAATAATCAGGAAGAGGAAGTTGATAAATCAAAATTACCAGGTAATGATTACCGTTTATTTCAGGGTACTCCTGCCTGGCCTTTGGCTAAGGCAGTTGAGGCGGGAGATACAGCAAAGATAAGAGAATTAGTAAGCAAGGGAATGGAAGTTGATTATCAAGAACCCCGGTTTGGGAATACATTATTGATGCTGGCGGTTATAAATAGCGGTTTTGAAAGTGCAAGCACTATGTTACAGCTTGGGGCAGACCCTAATCTAAAGGATAGTTATCGAGGTACTACAGCAATGATTGATGCAGCAGCTAATGATGACCCTAACTACATTAAGCTGCTTTTAACCCATGGTGGTGATCCGAACGCCAAAGAAACAGCGCCGGTAAAAGGTAAGGATATGGCGAGAGAAACAGCCTTGAATAAAGCTATTTCCTATAAGGATATAAATAACCTTGAACGGGTAAAATACTTGGTTGAAGCAGGGGCGGATGTAAATTATTCTAATGATGGCAATCCCTTTTTTACTAACTTGCCATTAGCTGACGCTTTTTCGCAAAAAAGACTGGATGTTGTATTATATCTATTACAACATGGTGCAGACTATAAAAGAATAATATACAAGATGTTTAACGGTCATGATGTCTACATACTGGAGGCATTAAGGAAGTGTGTATTTGACCTGCAATCGCCAGATTATCAAAAAAAGCTGGAGGTCATAGCTTTTTTGAAGGGTAAGGGCTTGGACTATTATAAAGAGCCGATTCCGGATTACATATTAAAAGAAATAAAAAAGAAATACCCTAAAAACTGGGAAGAATATTCACGGAAGTATTAATGATATACAAAGCCTAATCAGCAATGTTGGGCTTTGTTTTTAAGAACCGTATGCCTTTTGTGCTTTGGTGTCCCTTAGCACAGTATCGATAAAGAAGAACAGCTTTTCCTTGATGGCTAGGCTTAAGCTTTCTATTTCCTGCATTCGCTCTACGGTCTTTTCGTCGAACGACGCGTTCACGCCTTTGTAATCTTCCCCTAACTAGCTACATTCAAAACTAAATAATTCCAGTCAGTGACTTCCTCCCTCTATCTCGAGCAGTCTAAAATAGAGGTTCGGGGCGTATCTTCATGCAAGTTAATAAATTCCTGTGGAGATAAATCGTCCAGCGTACTATGCGGGCGGAAGTGGTTGTATTCCCATCGCCAGTCCTCGATTTTCTCACAGGCATCTTCCATACTCAGGAACCAATTGACAGAAAGGCATTCGTCTCTAAACTTACCGTTAAATGATTCAACATATGGATTATCAGTTGGTTTTCCCGGTCGGGAGAAATCCAAGGTAACATTATTCTCATATGCCCAGCGATCTACTTCTTTGGATATAAATTCACTGCCGTTATCACATTGGATTCTTTCAGGAACAACTCCCTCACATAGGACAACATTGCGAAGTTCCTGTTGAACATCTCCTCCTTTGAGGGACTTG